>NZ_JAHACR010000107.1 GCF_018375725.1 Burkholderia sp.
TCCCGCGTTCGCGTATCTGATCGCGCATCCGGTCATCCGCAAGGTGACGTTCACCGGCTCGACGCCGGTCGGCAAGCAACTGGCGGCACTGGCGGGCCTGCATATGAAGCGCGCGACGATGGAGCTGGGCGGTCATGCGCCGGTGATCGTCGCCGAGGATGCCGACGTCGCGCTCGCGGTGAGGGCAGCGGGCGGCGCCAAGTTCCGCAATGCCGGTCAGGTCTGCATTTCGCCGACGCGTTTTCTCGTCCACAACAGCATCCTCGACGAATTCACGCGCGCGCTGGTCGTGCATGCGGAGGGGCTGACAGTCGGCAATGGTCTCGACGAAGGGACGACGCTGGGCGCATTGGCGAACACGCGTCGACTGGCGGCGATGCAATCCGTCGTCGAGAATGCGCGTGCGTCGGGCGCGAACGTGGAAACGGGCGGCGAGCGGATCGGCTCAGAGGGCAACTTCTTCGCGCCGACGGTGCTGTCGAATGTGCCGCTCGATGCGGATGTGTTCAACAGCGAACCGTTCGGGCCGGTCGCGGCGATTCGCGGCTTCGATTCGCTGGAGGATGCGATTGCGGAAGCGAACCGGCTGCCTTACGGTCTCGCGGGTTACGCCTTTACGCGTTCGTTTGCGAATGTGCACACGCTGACGCAGCGTCTCGAAGTCGGGATGCTGTGGATCAACCAGCCGGCGACGCCGTGGCCGGAAATGCCGTTCGGCGGCGTGAAGGATTCGGGTTATGGCTCGGAAGGCGGCCCCGAGGCGCTTGAGCCGTATCTCGTCACGAAGTCGGTCACGGTCACGGCGGTGTAATGCCGACGCCTGCACGGGACACGCGCGACGTCGGGTGATCGCGCGGATGCCGGCGCTCGGGATTGTCCGGGGCACGGATGACGCCCATCCTCGATGACGTGATCCAGGCAGGCGAGGGGGGGAATGGAGGCGGGTGCGTCGTCGACGCGCCCGTTTTCGTTTGACGGCGCGAATGTGCGAGGCCGCCGCGTGGTCAGTGCGGCGGCCTCGCCCGCGCGCGATCAGACGATTGCCGAACGCACGACGCGGACCGGAACCGACTTGTACGACGGCGTGCCGCTTTCCTTGTCGATGTAGTGCAGCGGAACCAGCACGTTCGCTTCCGGATAGTAGGCGCCGACCGAACCCCGCGCGATTTCATGCGCGATCGCGGTGATCTTCTCGAGGCGCATCGTTCTGCCGTCCACGATTGTCTCGATGTCGACGAGATCGCCGTGCTCGAGCCCGTTCGCCTCGAGATCCGCCTCGTTCATGAACAGCACGTCGCGACGGCCGAACACGCCGCGATAGCGGTCGTCCAGCGCGTAGATCGTCGTGTTGTACTGATCGTGGCTGCGCAACGTCACGAGACGCAGCGCGTCCTTGCTGGCGACATCCGCGTCTTCCTTCACGCCCTTGAACACCGAGAACATCGCCTTGCCGGTCGGCGTGTGCCACACGCGATCGACCGCGGGCAGCGGCATGCGGAAGCCGCCCGGCACGCGGATGCGCTCGTTGTAGTTGTCGAAGCCCGGAATCGTCCGTTCGATCAGATCGCGGATCCTGTCGTAATCGGCGATCAGCTCGAGGTACGGCACCTTGCTGTTCGGCAGCGTGGCGGCCGCGATGCCGGCGATGATCGCCGGCTCGGAGCGCAGGAATTCCGAGGCCGGCGTCAGCTTGCCCGCGGACGCGTGGACCATCGACATCGAATCCTCGACCGTGACCGACTGCGGGCCGTTCGCCTGCACGTCGAGTTCGGTGCGGCCCAGGCATGGGAACAGATACGTTTCCTTCGCTGTCAGCAGGTGCGAGCGATTGAGCTTTGTGCCGATATGCACGCTCAGGTCGAGATGCTTCGCCGCCGGGAAGCTCACTTCCGAATCCGGCAGCGCGACCACGAAGTTGCCGCCGAGGCACAGGAGCGCCTTCGACTTGCCGTCGATCATCGCCTGCATCGCGTTGACCGCGTCGTGGCCATGATGCTCGGGCGGCGTGAAGCCGAAAACTTCCTCGATCTTCTGCAGGAATTCGGCCGCCGGCTTCTCGGTAATGCCGACCGTGCGATTGCCTTGCACGTTCGAATGGCCGCGCAGCGGGCAGACGCCGGCGCCCGGCTTGCCGATGTTGCCGCGCATCAGCAGCAGGTCGACGATCAGGCGGACGTTCGCGGTGCCCTTGTTGTGCTGCGTGATGCCCATGCCGTACGTGACGATCGTCGCGTTCGATTTCGCGTAGGCCGCGGCGGCCTGCTCGAGTTCGGTGCGGGCCAGGCCGCTTTCCTGCTCGATGTCTGTCCATTCGGTCGCCTCGAGATCGGCTGCGAGCGCATCGAAACCGTTGGTCTCGTTCGCGATGAAATCGTGGTCGAGCACGGTGCCGCCTTGTTCGCGATCCATCGTCAGCAGCGCCTTCATGATGCCCTTCAGCGCGGCTGCATCGCCGCCCGCGCGCACCTGAAAGTACGTCGATGCGATGCGGGTCGACGTGTTCGTTGCCATCTGGAGCGCGTTCTGCGGATCCTGGAAGCGTTCGAGCGCGCGCTCCCGCAGCGGATTGAGCACGATGATGGGTAAGCCGCGGCGCGACGCTTCCCACAGCATGCCCATCATCCGCGGATGGTTGGTGCCGGGGTTGTGGCCGATCGAAATGATCAGATCGCATTTTTCGAAGTCGTCGAGCGATACCGATCCCTTGCCCATCCCGATCGACTGCGGCAGGCCGATGCTGGTCGGCTCGTGGCACATGTTCGAGCAGTCCGGAAAGTTGTTCGTCCCGAACTCGCGGGCGAACAGCTGATACAGATACGCGGCTTCGTTCGATGCGCGGCCGGACGTATAGAACTCGACCTGCTCCGGCGACAGCCCGCGCAGGATCTCGCCGATCCGCCTGAACGCGTCGTCCCATTCGACCGGGCGGAACGTGTCCGTGTCGCGATCGTAGACGAGCGGGTGCGTCAGGCGCCCCTGGTTCTCGAGTTCGTAGTCGGTCCAGCCGAGCAGCGACGTCACCGTATTCTCCGCAAAGAATTCCGGCGTGACGCGCTTTGTCGTAGCTTCCCAGGTGACGGCCTTCGCGCCGTTCTCGCAGAACTGGAATGTGGAACGATGCTCCTTGTCGGGCCAGGCGCAGCCGGGGCAGTCGAAGCCGTCGGGCTGGTTGGTGCGCAGCAGCGTGATCGGTGCCTTGATGGCTTCTGCCGGAACGCTCAGCATCTGCTCGCGGATCGCCATCGAGGTGGCGCGCAGCGCGCCCCAGCCCCCGGCAGCATGATCGTACGGGCGCACGCCCGGCACTTCTCGTCGATTGGTAGCCATGAGAAAACTCCTGACGCCCCCGGACCGGGGAGCGCCTGTTGGGGAGCCGTCATAAGACGGCACAAGACCGGATCGGGTCTTGTGGTCCGAAACGCCAGCTAATGAATGACGGAGCGTCATGCATGCCCCGTCTCTCGGTCTCCTCCGGTTCCGCTGGATAGGGCGGAGTGCTTGTTATGGGTGGTCTTGACTTGTCAACATGACCGAAACCGGCATGATGCGGCGCACAGGCGAGGCGCTGCCGGTGTCGTCGGGCTAACATAGTCGAACGGTGTTCGCGCGCCAAGGTACAGTTCGTGCCGGCGGGTTGCGTGATCGTGCAGGCGGTCAGCACAGGCGGAATCGGAATTTGGCGCGTTTTGATGGGAAGCTCGGTAGCCCGTGTGGGGAATGCCGGTGTGTTTAAGCGCTTTCTGCTATTTGACATAAGGTGAATTATCAACATCAAATTTTGTAAGAGCCAAGTAGTAATGCCGTAGCCGAGCCAAATAGAAATGCCGTATTTCCGCCAAATACAAAATCATGTCACGCATAGCGTCCGTGTCCGCGACGCTAATCTGGCGTAAGCAGCCAAAGCTCCGACTACAATGTCGCATCGCGGCGCCGTGATGCGCGGCAGCAGAACGTCGGGCTTCGCGGCGAGCAAGTCAGCCGATGCTGCGCGTCGCTGCCCGTGCGGGCGCAAAAATCTACCTATCGAACGCGCTATACGCTCCAAGGAAAAACCATGGAAAAACTGTTGGAACGGCTGCTCTTCAATTCACGCTGGCTGCTGGCGCCTTTCTATATCGCCCTTGTCCTGGCGCTCGTCATGTTGCTCGTCGCGCTCGTCAACGATCTCGTTCACATCGTGCCGAACCTGTTGTCGTCGAGCCCGGAGCAGATCATCCTGTCCGTGCTGACGCTGATTGACCTGTCGCTTGCCGGCAATCTCGTCATCATCATCATCTTTTCTGGCTATGAGAACTTCGTGTCGAAAATCGATACGGGCGGGAGCGAGGATCGGCCCGGCTGGATGGGCTCGCTCGATTTCTCCGGTTTGAAGATGAAGCTGATCGGCTCGATCGTCGCGATTTCCGCCATTTCGCTGCTGCGCGCGTTCATGCGGCTGACCGAGACCGATATCCCGATGGATCCCACGCGCGTTCACTGGCTTGTCATCGTGCACCTGACGTTCGTCGTGTCGGGGCTGCTGTTCGCGCTGATGGACTGGGTGGCGGCCCGAGTCGAAAGGCGCTGATTCGGCACGGAACTAAACCTCGCAGCAGCGGAATCCGACGAAGATATCGTCGCGGTGTGGCATGTAGAAATTCCGATAACGGGGATGCTGCATGCGGCCATGCGTCGCAAACGAGCCGCCCCGCACCGAACGGTGTGTGCGGAACCAGGGCGCGGAGTATTCCTGGTAAGGATCGGGCGAGAATCCCGCATAGGGCAGGAAAGGATCGGCAGTCCATTCCCATACCGCGCCGCCCCAGTGAATCAGGTCATGCGTTGCCGCGTACTCCCACTCCGCTTCCGTGGGCAAACGCTTGCCCGCCCAGCGGCAATACGCCTCCGCCTCGTAGGCATTGACGTGGCAAACCGGCCAATCGAGCGGCAGCGGCACCCATTCGCCGAACCAGCGCAATACCCACTGCTCCGGTCGGTCTTCCGCCGGCCGCCAGCGTGCCGGATGGCGGAGCCCGCTTTTCCGTAGCCATGCGAGGCCGTCATCGGTCCACCATCGCGGATTGCGATAACCGCCGTCCGCCACGAATTCGGCGAAAGCGGCATGGCTCACACACACCGGATCGATCCGGAATGTGGAAACCGACACCGGATGCGCCCATTTCTCGTTGTCAAAGACGAATCCGTCTTGCTGCGGCGATCCCATCGCGAAGGCCTTGTCCCCGCCCGTTACCGACCCGGCGTGGACGGCCGGGATGGCCGGCATGGCGGCCGGGACGTGAAGCGGATAATCGAGGGTCTGGCGCATGTAGGTCAGCGCCTCGGCATGCATGTCCTCGTGGAACAGGGCGAGCCGGAAGAAATAGAGCGCCGGGTCGGTGTCGTCCGTTGCATCGAGTGCCGCGAGCACGCGCTCCAGCACCGCGGCGACGTAGCCACGCACGGCATCAGGCGGGGGCATCTCGAGATGCCAGCGCGTCCGGTGTGCCACGCGCATGGAGTCGAACAGGCCGTCGGCGCCGGCCAGTATCGAAGGCCGCGTCGCGGTCAGGCGGCCATCCCGATCGGGACGCGGCTCCCGCAGCACCCAATGTTCGGTGAACCACGCGACATGCGCGTATTCCCACAAGGGTGGATTGATTCCGGGATCGTAGCGAACCTGCCACCGGGACGGCGAAAAATCCTCGAGGATGGCCCACGTGCGGCGATGCGCATCGGAAAATGCCGCGCGCAAGGCAAACTTATTTATGCTTCTCGCTGCCACTCCCTCAGACACGATTGTCATGCGTCCTCCCAAGGTCACCGTCGCGATTATCAGCCCGGCGCTGCGCAAAGCCAATAACGGCAACTGGCAGACTGCCCACCGCTGGTCCCGCTATTTGCGCGCGGATTACGATGTCGAGCTGGCTGACGAATGGACGGCGGACAGCCGGCGTGGCGCCCATCCTGCGTGTCTGATCGCCCTTCACGCCCGGCGTTCCGCCGAATCCATCGCCCGGTTCGCGCACGCGTGCCCGGAACGCCCGCTGGTGCTGGTGCTGACCGGAACCGATCTGTACCGCGATATCCGTCACGATGCTGCCGCCCAGCGTTCCCTCGAACTCGCGACTCATCTGGTGGTGCTGCAGGACGAAGGGCCGGCCGAACTGGCAGCCAGGCATCGCGGCAAGTGTCGTGTGATCTATCAGTCGGCGCCGTCATGCCGCTCGGCAGCGGCGCCGCAGGACGTGTTCGATGCCGTGCTCGTCGGGCATATGCGCGCAGAGAAAGACCCGTTGACGCCCATGCGCGCCCTCTTCCTGCTTCCCGACGATTCGCGCGTGCGCCTGACCCATATCGGCGCTGCGGGGGACGAGGAGTATCTGCGCGCGGCGCAATCGCTGCAGGCACAGGCCTGGCCGCGGGGGCAGCGTTACGTCTGGCTGGAGAACCTGCCGCATACCGAGACGCGGCGGCGGATCGCGCAGGCGCAGGCCATGATCATTTCCAGCGTGATGGAAGGCGGCGCCAACGTGATCATCGAGGCTGTCACCAGCGGTGTGCCGGTGCTGGCCAGCCGGATTCCGGGCAACGTCGGCATGCTGGGCCGGGACTACGACGGCTATTTTCCGCCCGGCGATGCCGCGCAGTTGGCGTTGATGCTGGAGCGAGCGAGCCGCGATGACGGTTTTCTGGCGCACTTGCGGCAGCAATGCGCGTTGCGGGCGCCGCTGTTCGATCCGGCGCGGGAACACGCGGAAGTGATCCGCCTTGTGGCGGAAGCGCTGAAGATGGCGTAACGGAGCACGGCAAGGATCCGTGCACGCGGTGTCCTGGCGTGCGCTGGAATCGCGCGCCGGCGCAATCATGGCGTGCCGTCAGGCTCGGGATTCACGCGCAATCCGAGCACATCGAGATAAATGCCGAGCGAACGCCGGATCGATTCGGCGACGAGCTGTGTCATGTCCGTGTAGTCGCCGCTCAGGCAAGCCTTGTCGAGCGCGCCGCAGTACGCATGACGATCCGCCTCCCGGATAACCGCGGGTGGATAGCCCGACTTCATCAGTTCGACGTTCAGGAGGAGCCGGGCTGCCCTGCCATTTCCATCGACGTATGGGTGGATCCTGACGAATCGCGTATGAAGTTCAGCCGCGCGCGCGACCGGATGCAACGCGGAGACCTGCGCATACCACGCGACGAGCGCTGCCAGTTCCGCCGGCAGATCCAGGAAATCGGGCGGCGTCGTACTGGCGCCCGCAATCGCCACGTTCTCGTTGCGATAACGGCAGGCCTCCTGGCCCGCACGGACTTTCAGCACGAGGTTGTGGATGTTCCGGATCTGCCACACCGACAGCGCCTCGTTGTTCGTGACAATCTCGTCGAGGTAGGGAATCGCTTCGCGATGGTGCGTGGCGTCGCAGTGCTCGCGCAGAGACCTTCCGCTCAGGGGCATGCCTTCAAGCACGACCGTGGTTTCACGCAGCGGCAGTTCGTCGTTGTCGATTGCGCGTGGACGAGGAATGCCGTCCCGCATGAACGTTTCCCGCAGCAAAGCCAAGGCTGGCGGCTGGAGCGGACGCGCCGCATCCAGCTTCGCTTTGTCGGCATCGATTGCTTCGAGCAGGGACGGGATCATGGCATCCGGCCACGCGACTATGCATCAGGCGCTTCCCGTATCATGCGCCCGAATGGCCCGGCCGGCGTGCCGGGCTGCATCCGGGCATCGGCTTTCCCGCATTCGAATCACGGCTTGTCGGCGAACGCCCCCGCGATCTGCCGGGCGCGCTTCACGTCGTCGCCGTGCAGGTAGATCGACGTCGTAGAGATCGACGCGTGGCGGAGATTGTCGCGCACCGTGGTCAGCTCGGCGCCGCGCGCGAGTGCGTGGGTGGCGTGGGTATGCCGCATCCAGTGCGGGCTGGCCTGCCGCAGCTTCTCCGCAATGGCCGGATTGTCCGTTTCCAGCACGGCGGCGGCCGACGCGAAAAAGCGTTGCATCACCTTCCAGAGCCGCACGCTGGTAATGCGCGTCGCCCCGTCGTCGGCGAAGCTCGCGATCAATGGCGTATCCGGGTGCCAGCGACTGGCCGTGACCGGCAACCGGCGCTCGGCCAGATGTCGGTCGAGCGCGCTTCGGGCGAGCGGCGGCAACGCGACCCGGGCCGCCTTCCGCCCTTTCCCGACGACCTTGATCCAATGATCCCCGTGCGCGTCGGTCTCGATATCGCCAAGCGTGGCGCCGACCAGTTCGCTGGCCCGCAGACCGGTCGCATACCCGAAATCCAGAATAAAGCGCAGCCGCTGCGCCGCCGGTGGCGCCCAGCCGTAAGACCATTCGAGTCCATCGGCGAGGGTGCGAACCAGCAGCCATTCGCCTTCGGTGAAGACGTGGGATGTATCGAGCGCGGCTGAACGTTGCGTGTCGCGCACCTTGACGCCGGCGAACGGGTTCGCGAGCAGATACCGCTGCTCGATCAGCCAGCGGAACAGTGCGCCCAGCACGGACAGCGAGTAAGCCGCCGAACGCGCCGACAACCCGCCGGAAAACGGCCGCCAATCGTCCGCGCCGCGCGGACGGACCGGCCCGACCCAGCGTTCGCGCGGCGTCGGGCGGCGCAGGAACGCGCGGTAGGCGACGGCGTCCTCGGTCGTCAGCGACGACAGCGCCCGGCCCCGTTCGACAATCGCCCACAGGATCAGGCGTTCGGCCTCCTTCCGGTATGCGCGCTGCGTCGCGGCCGACTCGTGCAGTGACAGCCATGCCTGCACCGCCCGGTAATCGTTGTCCGCGTCGAGCGTGCAGGTCGCGCGCGGCGCACGGAAGGTGCCTGCCGAGCCGTCGACTTCGTGCGGCAGCCGCAACTGTTCCCACGGCAAGATGCCGGTGCGCGGCGTCAGCGCAACGAGCGCCCTCGCCCGCTCCGTCAGGGCCGGATGTCCGGCGAAGAAGGCCTCGATACGCCGGGCGCTGGCCGGGCCGAGGCCGGGAATCGCTTTCCACCACTGGCGCCGCCGGGGAATCCGCACGGTGAGATCGGCGAGCGTCGCGATGCCGTGGGCGCGCAGCACGGAAACCGCGCGGGTGGGCAGCCAAAGACCGATATCGTCGCTGATCTGGGGAACCGGCGCGCGTGCATGCCGCAGTTGCTCGATTGCGTCCGCGACGGCCTTGGCTTTCTGCAGACGCTCGCCGTCGGGATGGGTGAAGACGTCGAGCAGATCCGGCCGGCCGACCTGTCGCGCGATCCTGACCAGCCGGCGGCGAACCCCGCCGAGCACGCCCCGGGCGGACTGCCCTGCCCCGACACGATCCGGCAGATAGCGTTCGACGGTTTTGCGAACGGGCATGCCGGCGTACCACGCGCGCAGCATGGCCAGTTCGTCGGCATCGGGAAAGCCGGTCGGATTCGGGGCGGTGGAATTCATGGTCTGGCTCGTTTGCATGAACGCTAGTTTGACACATGAATCGTGTTGTAGTGATAAGAAGGATTATCTTTATGATAAGAAATTGATCCGGAAACACGCTGCCGTTATCTGCCGCTCACGAATCTAAAGTTGTGTCGATCGCCGACGGTTGCATCATTTCCCTGAGTCTGACGCAAGGTTTCGAGATTGCCGGAAAGGGTGAATCCGCTCACCGTCACGTCCCAACGTTTTCAAAAATTCAACATTTCGATTATTATCGAACAATGGAAACGAACCAAGCCATTGCCGCGCTCGCGGCACTCGCCCACGAGTCCCGGCTCGCCGTCTTTCGCGCTCTCGTGCAGGCGGGTCCCGGCGGCATGCCGGCGGGGCAGATTGCCACGCTGCTCGATGTACCGCCGTCATCGCTCTCCTTTCATCTGAAGGAACTCGCGCATGCGCAACTCGCCACTGGCCGCCAGGAAGGCCGCTTCGTCATCTACTGCGCGAATTTCGCCACGATGAACGGCCTGCTGGCGTATCTCACGGAGAACTGCTGCGGCGGCAATCCCTGCTCGCCGGCGGCAGTTTGCTCGACGTCCGGGGCGCAACCGTCTTGATGCGCTTCTGCCATGCGCACATCCGCGTGCCGAATCTCGCCGACAGCATTCGTTTCTATTCGGCGCTGTTCGCTGCCGAGCCAGCCGTCGTCAAGAGCGACGACGCGAAATGGATGCTTGACGGTCCCCGCGTCCACTTCGCGATCTCGCAGCGCGGCGCGGTGCCCGGTCTCGATCACCTCGGTGTCCAGACTGAAAACGAAGCCGAATTGGTGGAGATGCATACGAGCACTGAACAGTGCTGCGCTGCCGATCGCCAAACTCGATCACGTCGCGCGGCAGAAATCGGTGTGCGAGATCGGCCAACAGTCAATCCGGATGTCCTGACATGACCACGAACGTACTGATCCTCTGCACTCACAACTCGGCGCGTAGCGTGCTGTCGGAAGGCATGCTCAATCATTGGGCCGCGAAGCTCGGCAAGGACCTGCGTGCATACAGCGCCGGCAGTGCGCCGAGCGGTCGACTCAATCCGTTTGCGCTGGAAGCGCTGACGAACGCCGGTGTCGACGTCGACGGTTACCACAGCAAGAGCTGGGACGAGTTCGTCGGCGATGACGCGCCTGAAATGCGCGTCGTCATCACGGTGTGCGGCAGCGCGGCATCGGAGACGTGCCCGTACTGGCCCGGCAGCCCCGTCAAAGTACATTGGGGCTACGCCGATCCGTCGAATGCGCCAGGCGGAGACGAAGGCAAGCGTCTCGCCTTCGAGCTCACGCGCCAAGCAATCGGCTATCGCATGCTGCAGTTGCTGGCGCTGCCGCTCGATCGCATGAGCAATGCCGAACTTCAGACGGCGCTGACCGAGATCTCGCAAAACTGACCATTCGCATGGCGGTCCGCTAAAACAAGCGGACCGCCAACGACTTCCAAGACTGAACCCTGTCCGATGAATACGTCCAACGTTGCTCCGCCGGGAACGGCCGTCGCAAAGCCCGCCATCAATTTCTTCGAGCGCTACCTGACTGTCTGGGTCGCCCTGTGCATCGTCGCCGGTATCGCACTCGGCCAGCTACTGCCCGGTCTGTTCCAGCAGATCGCCCGGATGGAGTACGCGCAGGTGAACCTGCCGGTCGGGCTGCTGATCTGGGTGATGATCATCCCGATGCTGGTCAAGGTCGACTTCGGTGCATTGCATGAAGTGCGTCAGCACATCAAAGGGATCGGTATTACGCTCATCGTGAACTGGCTCGTCAAGCCGTTCTCGATGGCATTCCTCGGTTGGCTGTTCATCCGCCATCTGTTTGCGTCGATGCTGCCGGCGGACCAGCTCGACAGCTATATCGCCGGCCTGATCCTGCTGGCCGCCGCGCCGTGCACGGCGATGGTGTTCGTGTGGAGCCGGCTGACGGGCGGCGATCCGCTGTTCACGCTGTCGCAGGTCGCGCTGAACGACACCATCATGGTGATCGCGTTCGCGCCGCTCGTCGGCCTGCTGCTCGGCATGTCAGCGATGACGGTGCCCTGGGCGACGTTGCTCACGTCGGTCGTGCTTTACATCGTGATTCCGGTGATCCTCGCGCAGATCTGGCGCAAGATGTTGCTCGCGCGGGGGCAGGCAGCGTTTGACGCTGCAATGACGAAGATCGGCCCGTGGTCGATCACCGCGCTGCTGGCCACGCTGGTGCTGCTGTTCGCGTTCCAGGGTGAAGCGATCCTGAAGCAGCCGTTGGTGATCGCGCTGCTGGCGGTGCCGATCCTGATTCAGGTGTTCTTCAATTCGGCACTCGCCTACTGGCTCAATCGGGCTGTCGGAGAGAAGCACAGCATCGCATGTCCGTCGGCACTGATCGGCGCTTCCAACTTCTTCGAGCTGGCCGTTGCGGCCGCGATCAGCCTGTTCGGCTTTCATTCCGGCGCGGCGCTGGCTACCGTCGTAGGCGTGTTGATCGAAGTGCCGGTCATGCTGCTGGTGGTACGCGTCGTGAACCAGTCCAAGGGCTGGTACGAGTGCCGCGGTTGATATGGACAGATGACTGCCATCACGATTTGTCGCAACCGCGACTGCGGCACGTCGCGCAACACGCTGGCGTTGATCCGAGGCATCGGCCCGTATCTGGTCGACCGGTACAGCGAGCGAAAGGAAAGC
>NZ_JAHACR010000108.1 GCF_018375725.1 Burkholderia sp.
CGAGCTCGTCCTTCGTGTATTCGCGCACGAGTTCGGCCGTGACCTTGCGGCCGTCATCGAGCACGCCCTTCGGCGAACGGATCCACTGCCACACCTGGGAGCGGGAGATTTCGGCGGTCGCCGCATCTTCCATCAGGTTATGGATCGGCACGCAGCCGTTGCCGTCGAGCCATGCGCCGAGATAGTGAATCCCGACGTTGATGTTGTTGCGCAGGCCGGCTTCGGTGATCGGCGCTTCCGGCTGGAAATCGAGCAGGTTCCGGCCTTCGACCTGCACGTCGTCGCGCCGCTTGCCGATCTGGTTGGGCTTGTCGCCGAGCACCCGGACGAACTCCTCCATCGCGACCGGCACGAGGCCGGGATGCGCGACCCAGCCGCCGTCGTAGCCGTCGGTCGCGTCGCGGTTCTTGTCCGAGCGCACGCCGGCCATCGCCTTGTCGTTTGCCGCCGGGTCGTTCTTGATCGGGATCAGCGCGCTCATGCCGCCGATCGCCGGCGCATTCCGCTTGTGGCAGGTCTTCAGGAGCAGCAGCGCGTAAGCGCGCATGAACGGCACCGTCATCGTGATCCTCGAGCGGTCCGCGAGGCAGAAGTCGCGGTCGTTCTTGAACTTCTTGATCGCCGAGAAGATGTAGTCCCAGCGTCCCGCGTTCAGGCCCGAGCTGTGCTCGCGCAGTTCGTAAAGGATCTCATCCATCTCGAACGCCGCGAGGATCGTCTCGATCAGCACGGTGGCGCGGATCGTGCCGCGCGGGATGCCGACCGCTTCCTGTGCGGCGACGAAGATGTCGTTCCACAGGCGCGCCTCGAGATGGCTTTCCATCTTCGGCAGATAGAAGTACGGGCCCGAGCCGCGCGCGATCAGTTCCTTGGCGTTGTGGATCAGGTAGAGCGCGAAATCGAAGATCCCGCCGGACACGCGCTGACCGTCGACCGTCACGTGCTTCTCGTCGAGATGCCAGCCGCGCGGCCGCACGATCAGGGTCGCGACCTTGTCGTTGAGCTGGTACGACTTGCCGTTCTGCTCGAGCGAGATCGTGCGGCGCACGGCGTCCTTCAGGTTGATCTGGCCGTCGATCTGGTTCGTCCAGCTCGGCGCATTCGAATCCTCGAAGTCCGTCATGTACGAATCGGCGCCCGAGTTCAGCGCGTTGATGATCATCTTGCGCTCGACCGGGCCCGTGATCTCGACACGACGGCATTGCAGGTCGGCCGGCAGCGGCGCGACTTGCCAGTCGCCTTCGCGGATCGTCCGGGTTTCCGTGAGGAAATCGGGGCGCTCGCCGGCGTCGAGGCGTGCCGTGCGCTCGGCGCGGGCTTGCAGAAGCGCCTGGCGGCGCGGCTCGAACGCGCGGTGCAGCGCGGCGACGAGTTCGAGCGCGTCAGGCGTCAGGATCGCTTCATAGCCCGGCTTGATCTCGCCGGTAATCGCCATGCCTTGCGGCAGCTTGAACGTGCTGGTCATGAGTGTCATCTCCTTGGTCGGTCAGTTGCGGTTTCGGTTTCGGTTTCGGTAAATGGGACGGGCCGGCCGCGATGCGCGGGTTACGCGCCCGGGCCGGGGCGCGTGCGGCCGGCCGCTTTGCCGGCCGGGGCCGGCGCGGCAAGAAAGGCGAGGAGGTCGGCCATGCCGGCCCCCGAGCCGTCGGGCGTCACGCCGAGTTCTTCGGCGATCGCGCCGGTGCGGTTGAGCCAGAACGTCGTGTAGCCGAACCAGCCGGCGCCCGCCACGTCCCAGGCGTTCGACGACACGAATACGATGTCGCGCGGCGCCGAACCGAATGCGGCCGTGCCGAGCGCATAGATGGCGGGGCTGGGCTTGTAGGCACGCACGGCGTCTGCCGACAGCACGCGATCGAACAGCCCGTTCATGCCGGCGCTTTTGATCGCGATGTCGAGCATCTGCGAATCGCCGTTCGACAGGATCGCCAGCGGCAGATGCGGCTCACGCGCACGCAGCGTGCGCAGCACGGGCACTGTGTCGGGATGGCTCGACAGGCATGCGTATTCGTCCATCAGCCGCTTCTCGGCGGCGCTGCCGAGCGTGAGGCCGAGCATGCGCGCGGCAAACCGGAGCGCGTCGCGCGTGATGTCGCGGAACGGCCGGTAGCGGGCGCCGGCCGGATCGGCGAGCGTGCGCAGCTGCGCATACTCGATCTGCTTGCGTCGCCACAGTTGCGACAGCGATTCTCCGTGGCCGGGAAACATCTGTTCCGCCGCGGCAACGACCGCATGCACGTCGAACAGCGTGCCGTATGCATCGAAGAGGATCGCGGCGGGAAAGCGTGTCGTTGTGGCCGGCATAGCCTTGCACTCCAGGTTCAGAGGTCGAGGACGATTCTATTAATGATCGTCCGCATTGAAAAAGAGGCGATTCATCACTTGATCTTTTACTTTTACCTACCTAATCTGGCGCGACTCGAGTCAATCCGACGGACTGCCGATGCCGTCCGCCCGACCCATGGACCGGTTCAAACAGATCGAAACATTTGCCGCGGTCGCGGCGAAAGGCAGCCTGTCGGCGGCCGCGCATGCGGAAGGCGTCGCGCCGGCGATCATCGGCCGGCGTCTCGACGCACTCGAGGCGCGGCTTGGCGTGAAGCTGCTCGTGCGCACGACGCGCAAGCTCACGCTGACGTTCGAGGGCTCGGCGTTCCTTGAGGATTGCCAGCGCATCATCAACGATATGCAGAATGCCGAGGCGAGCGTGTCCGCGGGCGGGGTCAAGGCGAGCGGCCACCTGCGGATCACCGCGCCGGCGGGTTTCGGGCGGCGGCACGTCGCGCCGCTCGTGCCGGAATTCACCGGCGCGCATCCGGATGTGTCGGTCACGCTCGATCTGTCCGACCGCATGGTCGATCTCGTCAACGAAGGCTTCGATTGCGCGGTGCGGCTCGGCGAATTGCCCGATTCGTCGCTCGTGTCGCTGAAGCTCGGCGAGAACCGCCGCGTGTGCGTTGCGTCGCCCGACTATCTCGCGCGGCGCGGCACGCCGGTCACGCTCGCGGAACTGGCCCGGCACAACTGCCTGGCGCTCGCCGCGAACGCGAACCAGCAACGCGGCTGGGCGTTCCAGGAGGACGGCAAGGTTGTGTCGATTCGCGTGAGCGGCACGATGGAATGCTCGGACGGCGCTGTGCTGCACGAATGGTGTCTGGCCGGTTACGGTCTCGCTTGGCGCTCGTGGTGGGAAGTCGGCGAGGACGTGGCGGCCGGCCGGCTCGTCAGCGTGCTCGACGC
Source organism: Burkholderia sp. (assembly GCF_018375725.1). Lineage (GTDB taxonomy): Bacteria > Pseudomonadota > Gammaproteobacteria > Burkholderiales > Burkholderiaceae > Burkholderia. The sequence continues at coordinate 3,241 of NZ_JAHACR010000108.1, forward strand.
GTTCGCCGCGCCGCCGATCGGCATTCACGCGGTGTTTCCGCAGCGCCGTCACTTGCCGTTGCGCGTGCGGCTCTTTCTCGACTATCTGAAGCACACGTACGAGCGTCCCGGATATTGGGGCTAGGTTCCGCCTGCGTGCGGAGCGGGGATGCGGACGCGCCATGGCGGCTGCTCCCCGAGCGGCCTGGCCGTGGCGCATCCCGCCCGCGTGTTTCCGATATGAGGACGAACCCGCTGCCGCGGCCGGCGGCGCGCTTTCGCACACTACAATCGAGACAGACGCATCAGGCGCGCAACCGCGTGTGACGGCGCGACGCGCAGGGTGCGATCGCTGATGGAGGGCGCGATGTTCAAGCACATCCTCGTTCCGACCGACGGTTCCGATTTGTCGAAAAAAGCGATCGAAGGTGCGATCGACCTGGCTCGTACAGTCGGCGCGCGCGTGACCGCCTATGCGTGCCTGCCGCAGTATCCCTATTCGCCGTTCTCCGAAGTGATCATCGAGCCGCCCGCCGATTTTCGTGCGCGCAGCGAACGCGAGGCGCGCGCGCATCTCGACGAAGTGGAGTCGGCGGCCCGCGAGGCGGGCGTCGCGTGCGACAGCTGGACGAGCGTGCATCCGTCGCCGTACCTCGGCATCATCGAGGCGGCCGAGCGCGGCGGCTGCGACGTGATCTTCATGGCGTCGCACGGGCGGCGCGGGCTCGGCAGCCTGCTGATCGGCAGCGAGACACAGCGCGTGCTGACGCATACGAAGATTCCGGTGATCGTTTATCGGTAGATGAGCGGCGTTTTCGCCGATGGCGGCGCGGGTCGCGCTGGGCGACGCGGAAACGGATCGGCGCCGGTCTGGGCCGGCGCGCTTTATCGTGTGCGGCCCGCAGGCCGCGATGCCCATGCGCATCGCACAACCGCGCGCGGGCCGTTTCCTCCCTGATTTCCTTGCCGCGGGGCGCCGACATCGCGCGGTCGCGTGACCGGCGGATGTCGGCGGGACGCGGGAAGTTCTTAAGCGACTTTCTTGCCGTCGAAGAACTGCTCGTCTTCGGTCGAGCCGTGCAGGGCGGTCGTCGATGCTTCGCGCTCGACCGTCTGCGTCACCGCGTCGAAGTAGCCGGTGCCGACTTCGCGCTGGTGCTTGACCGCAGTGAAGCCCTTGTCGGCCGCCGCGAATTCGGCTTGCTGCAGTTCGACGAACGCGCTCATCTGCGTGCGGGCGTAGCCGTGCGCGAGGTTGAACATCGAGTAGTTCAGCGCGTGGAAGCCGGCCAGCGTGATGAACTGGAACTTGTAGCCCATCGCGCCGAGTTCCTTCTGGAACTTCGCGATCGTCGCGTCGTCGAGGTTCTTCTTCCAGTTGAACGACGGCGAGCAGTTATACGACAGCATCTTGCCCGGGAATTGCTTGTGGATCGCTTCCGCGAACTTCTTCGCATATTCGAGATCCGGCTTGCCCGTTTCGCACCAGACGAGGTCGGCGTACGGTGCGTACGCGAGACCGCGCGAGATGGCCTGTTCGAGGCCCGGCTTCGTGCGGAAGAAGCCTTCCACCGTGCGCTCGCCCGTCAGGAACGGCTTGTCGTTCTCGTCGATGTCGGACGTGATCAGGTCGGCGGCTTCCGCGTCGGTGCGCGCGACCAGCACGGTCGGCGTGCCCATCACGTCGGCCGCGAGACGCGCCGCCGACAGCTTGGCCACCGCTTCGCGCGTCGGCACGAGCACCTTGCCGCCCATGTGGCCGCACTTCTTCACCGAGGCGAGCTGGTCTTCGAAGTGGACGCCCGATGCGCCGGCTTCGATCATCGCCTTCATCAGTTCGAATGCGTTCAGCACGCCGCCGAAACCGGCCTCCGCGTCAGCAACGATCGGTGCGAAGAAATCGACGTAGCCTTCGTCGCCGGGATTCTTGCCTTCCGACCACTGGATCTGGTCGGCGCGCGTCAGCGTATTGTTGATGCGCTTGACGACGAGCGGCACCGAGTTCGCCGGGTACAGCGACTGATCCGGATACATTTCGCCGGCGACGTTTGCATCGCCTGCGACTTGCCAGCCCGACAGATAGATCGCCTTGAGGCCCGCCTTCACTTGCTGCATTGCCTGGTTGCCGGTCAGCGCGCCGAGGGCGTTGACGAACGGCTCGTTGCTCATGAGGCTCCAGAGCTTTTCCGCACCGCGCTTCGCGAGCGTGTGCTCGATCTGGATCGAGCCGCGCAGGCGAACCACGTCTTCAGCCGTGTAGCTGCGCTTGATACCCTTCCAGCGCGGATCCGTTTCCCATTGCTTTTGCAGTTCCAGTGCCTGTTGCTGACGCGACATGATGTGCTCCTTGAAGTGGTATTGCCTGAATTGGGTGAATCGGGTGGTGATCCTGTTCGCTAAGCGGGAAGGGCTGCGATCCGTTTCGCGAAGTCTTGTATAAGAGTCTAGGCAAATCAGCGGTCGTGAGGCAGGGACTTTTTCTGGAAGCGCTCTAGTTTTTAGTCGTGGTAAATCAATATCTTATATTTATCGTTTCGGGATGAGAAATGCAGTTTCCCATCCTGCAATGCGAGGACTTGTGCCACGCAGCATGATTTTTTACGACGCAAAAATATTTTTTGCATCGTGAAATTTGGGGCGGGCGAAAAAAAACCGGCGCAAGCGCCGGTCGGGTGTGGCTGACGGGTGGCAGGCGGCCGGAACGGACGCCTGCTCACCATCACGATGCGGAATTGCCGCGTCGCGGGCCGCTGCGCTGGCCGTCGTTACGGCGACCGCCGTAGCCGCCTTCGCGGTTGCCGGCCGGCTTGCCGCTCCAGCCGCCGCCGCTGCCGTGACGGGCGCCGCCGTTGCCGCTGCCCGGCTTGCCGCCGAAGCGTCGGCCGCCGTTGCCGCCGCCCGGACGGCCGCGGCCCTGGCCGCGATCGTTGCGCGGAGGCGCCTTGCGCGGCTCGAAGCCCTCGATCACGTTGACCGGCAGCGGCGCACGCACGAAGCGCTCGATGCGCTTCAGCGCGCCTTGCTCGGCGTGATGCACGAGGCTCACCGCGATGCCCGAGCGGCCCGCGCGGCCGGTACGGCCGATGCGGTGCACGTAGTCTTCCGCGAACTTCGGCAGATCGTAGTTGAACACGTGCGTGATGCCCGGAATGTCGATGCCGCGCGCCGCGACGTCGGTCGCGACGAGCACCCGCACGCGGCGCTCGCGCAGCGCACGGATCGTGCGGTTGCGCGCGCCCTGCGGCAGGTCGCCGTGCAGCGCGGCCGACTCGAAGCCTGCATCGGCCAGGCGGCCGGCGAGCTGGTCGGCGTCGATCTTGGTCGCCGTGAAGATGATCGCCTGGTCGAGCGCGTTGTCGCGCAGCAGGTGATCGAGCAGGCGATCCTTGTGGTCGCGATCGTCGACGTAGTGCACCGTCTGCGCGATGTTCGCGCGCGACTCGATGCGCTGCGTGATTTCGATGCGTTCCGGGTCTTTCAGCAGACGGCTGGTCAGCGAGCCGATCTTGCCGTCGAGCGTTGCCGAGAACAGCATCGTCTGGCGCGACTCGGGCGTCGCGTCGACGATTGTCTCGATGTCGTCGATGAAACCCATGTCGAGCATGCGGTCGGCTTCGTCGAGCACGAGCATCTTCAGCTCGGACAGGTCGATGCGGCCGCGCTCGAGGTGGTCGAGCAGGCGGCCCGGCGTCGCGACGAGGATTTCAGGGTTCTTCGCGAGCAGCATCAGCTGCTGGCCGTAAGCGACGCCGCCGAGGATGCTGACGGTGCGCAGGCGCTTCAGGTGCTTGCCGTACGTCGATGCGGCGGTCGTCACCTGCATCGCGAGTTCGCGGGTCGGCGTCAGCACCAGCAGGCCCGGACGGGCGACCGGCTGCGGACGGCGGCCGCGGCGGTCGCCATTGTTCGGCTCGCGCGGGGTGCGCGGCTGCTGTGCCTGCGCCTTTTGCATCTGCGCGAAGCGTTCGATGGCCGGCAGCATGAAAGCGGCCGTCTTGCCCGAACCGGTCGGGCTGGATACCAGCAGGTCACGGCCTGCAATGCCGGCCGGAATCGCGCGCTGCTGCACCGGCGTCGGCTTGGCGTAGCCGGCGGCCTGCAGGGCGGAGACGATCTCCGGCGAGAGCCCGAGCGACGCGAAGGTCGGCTCGTCGGCGGCCGGCGCGGCAGCGGCCGGCGCAGCGTCGTCGAGGCCGAGCGCCTTGTCGGCGGTCGCGTTGAGAGGGCTGGAGGAAATGCTCGAAGTCATAACAATCCTTGAATCACAGTGGGTGAAACGTCGGCGCCAATCGCGCATACCCAAGTCGTCGGATTCAGGAGCAAATCGGAAAACGGGTGCAATCCGCCAGACATGCGGCGGAAGAGGCTAGAAGCTGTTTTGGGTGCGGCGCGCAGTGACAGCGTTGCCGCCAGCCTGATAATTGACGGCCGCGAAGGCCGAAGCAGGAAGGGGACAGGTTCTAAACCGGATTGGAGCTTAACGCTACGAGGCGTCGGGCCGGTCCGGTCAATGAGCCGGGCGCGGAAGTGACGCAGACAGCATTATAGGGATATATGCTGCACTGCGCCAGCGTCCTGGGGTGCGACGTCCTGTCTCAGGACGCGGTGCCGTTCTTCAGCGAGTCGACGAGGTCGATGTATTGCTGCTTCGCAGCATCCTGCGGCGTGCCCTTCAGCGCGTCCCATGCGTCGTACTTGTACTTGCCGACGATGTCGGTGAAGCCCGGCTTGTCGCCGTGCGCATCGCCGTCGGTCGCCTGCTTGAAAAGCGCGTACAGGCGCAGCAAGGTCAGGTTGCCCGGACGCTCGGGCAGTTGCTTGGCGTCGATCTGGGCCTGGTCGAAGCGGGCGGTGAGGTCGCTCATCGGGTGTCTCCATAAAAGGGGGGCGAGTCGGGCGATCTTAGCAAGCGGACCGGCGCGGCGGGTCGAGCGATCCTTCCAAACCGCCGTGCGCGCCGCATGCGCGCGTCGATCGCCCGTAGGAGCGGGGCGCCGCATTACAATGTCGGCCATGACGCAAACAGTGCTCCTCGCCATCGATACGTCGACCGAATACTGCTCGGTCGCGCTGCTGCGCTCGGCTGCGGCCGACGCCTCCTCCTCCCCGCAATGCTGGGTTCGCCACGAGCTCACGGGTGCCGTGTCGAGCACGCGCGTGCTGCCGGCGATCCAGGAACTCTTCGCCGAGTCCGGGCTGACGCTCGCCGACTGCGACGCGATCGCGTTTGGCGCCGGCCCGGGCTCGTTTACCGGCCTGCGCACCGCGACCGGCATCGCACAGGGGCTCGCCTTCGGGCGCGGCGTGCCGGTTGTGCCGATCGGCACGCTGCTCGCCTGCGCCGAACATGCGCGGCTGCGTGCGCCGGGCACGTCGCGTGTACTGGCCGCGCTCGACGCGCGAATGGACGAAGTGTACTGGGCCGATTTCGCGTGGGACGACGGCGCCGGCGACTGGCGCACGCTGCATCCGGCGGCGCTCGATGCGCCCGGCGCGGTTGGCGTGCCCGATGCGCCGTTCACGCTCGCGGGCAATGCGGCGGCCGCGTTCGGCGCGCAGTTGCCCGCGGCCGAACACGCGGCGGCGATCGACGGCGACGCCTTGCCGCATGCGCTGGCGGTCGCCCACGCCGCGTTGCGCGCGTATCGGGCCGGGCGCGTGGTGCCGGCCGACCAGGCCGCGCCCGAATACGTGCGCGACAAGGTTGCGCAGACGACTGCCGAGCGCATGGCGGCGCGCCATGCCCGGCCGGACGGAGCGCAGGGATGACAGGCGTGCTGTTGAGCGACCGGTATCTGTCGCCGATGACGGATGCGGATCTCGACGAAGTCGTCGAGATCGAGCACGCCGCGTACGAATTTCCATGGAGCCGCGGCAATTTCGAGGATTCGCTGCGCAATGGCTACTTCGGCGTGTGCCTGCGGCACGTGACGGGCGCGCTCGTCGGCTACTGCGTGCTCATGCCGGTGATCGACGAGATGCATCTGCTGAACCTGTGCGTCGCACCGGCCGCGCAGTGCACGGGCGCGGGCCTCGCACTGCTGCGCGAGGCGGTGCGCATCTCGCGTGCCGAGCGGCTCGACGGCGTGCTGCTCGAAGTGCGTCCGTCCAATCCGCGTGCGATCCATCTGTATGAGCGCTTCGGCTTCGCGACAATCGGACGGCGCAAGAACTACTATCCGGCGCGGCATCGCAGCCGGGAGGACGCGATCGTGATGCGTCTGACGCTGGACAAGGAGGGCGGCGCGCATGGCATGGGCTGAAACGGCGCTGGAGGAAATGGGGCTCGCGCAGATCTGGGTGCGGCGGGGGCTGCGGCCGGACGGGGCGCCGGCGCCGGCCAGCCACGATGTCAATCAGGTCGCCGTGCCCGGCGCGCCGAACGATGCGCCGGAAGCGGAAGCGGAAGCGGCGACGCGCGAGGCGGACACCGACGCAGGAAGGCGCGCGCTTGCGCCGGAGTCAGCCATGCCATCGGCTGCCGTGCTGCCGACGGACGTGCTCCCGCTTGCGACCGGCGCATCTGCGTCGGCCGATCGTTCACCGCGCACGGAACCTGCATCGAGTGCGGCGGGCGAGCCGTTGCTGGCGCCTGCCGTGGAAGCGCAGCCGGTTGCCGCGCATCAGGTGCGCGAGCCTGGCGCGATCGAGCATTTCATCGTCGACGCCCCGGGTGAACGCGCGGACGATTTTCCGCCGCCTGTCGACGCGTCGGCGTTTGCGGAGGACGATTTCGCATGGTTCGACGCAGCGCCGCCCGCCGACCCCGCGCCGCTCGCCGATTCGCGACCTGCCGAAACGCCGGTCGCGGAGCTCGACTGGGACGCGCTCGCCGCGCGGGTCGCAGGCTGCACGCGCTGCCGCCTTTGCGAGAAACGGACCAACACGGTATTCGGCGTCGGCGACCGCGAGGCGGAGTGGATGCTGGTCGGCGAGGCGCCGGGCGAAAACGAGGACAAGCAGGGCGAGCCGTTCGTCGGCCAGGCGGGCAAACTGCTCGACAACATGCTGCAATCGCTGTCGCTCAAGCGCGGCGAGAACGTCTATATCGCCAATGTGATCAAGTGCCGGCCGCCCGGCAACCGGAATCCGGAGCCGGACGAGGTCGCGCGCTGCGAGCCGTATCTGCAGCGGCAGGTTGCACTCGTGAAGCCCCGGCTGATCGTCGCGCTCGGGCGGTTTGCCGCGCAGACGCTGCTGAAAAGCGATGCGAGCATCGCGTCGCTGCGTGGCCGCGTGCATACCTACGAGGGCGTACCGGTGATCGTCACCTATCACCCGGCGTACCTGCTGCGCAGCTTGCAGGACAAGTCGAAGGCGTGGGCCGATCTGTGCCTCGCGCGTGATACCTACCGCGGCGCGGACGGGACATGACGGCGGGCGCGGCGTTTCCGTTCATCGAGACGCTGCGCGACGCCGCGGTGCGCGACCTTGCATGGTTGCTCGCGAGTCCGGGAATCCTGACCGCGGCGCCGGGCGCGCCGCTCGCGCATCCGTGGTCCGGCGCGCCTGAACGGGCCGCTACCGAGGCGTGGCTCGCCGCGCTCGACGCTGCGCCGGAACCGCTGCGCCGTTCGCTCGAAGGGCTGCGGCCGGTGCGGCTCGGCCGTTATGCCGAATGCCTGCTCGAATGCTTTCTCGCGCATGGGCCGGTGCTGCGGCTGGTCGCGGCCAATCTCGCGCTGCGCAGCAACGGCCACACGCTCGGCGAGGTGGATTTCCTGATCGATGCGCCGGGCGGCCGGCGGCTGCACTGGGAGCTGGCGGTGAAGTGCTATCTGTGCGCATCGACGCACGATGTGGCATCGCTCGCGGATTTTGTCGGGCCGAATCTTGTCGACCGGTTCGATCGCAAGCGGGAACGGCTGATCGACCACCAGTTGCGCCTGAGCGGGCGTGAGGCGTTTGCGCAGCTCGGATACGGCGCACCGTCCGACGCGCAGATGTTCGTCAAGGGCTGGCTGTTCTATCCGCATGGCGAGCCGCGGCCGCGTGTGGCGGCGGAAATTGCCCCCGATCATCCGCACGGTTTCTGGCTGACCCACGCGCAATGGGCGGCGTGGGCCGCAGCGCAGACGCGCGGCGCGGCGTGGAGTGTGTTGCCGCGTCTCGCGTGGCTTGCGCCGCGGCGAATCGAAGCGGGGAATGGCGATCCCGAGCCGCTCGCGGCCGCGCGCGAATTGCCGGCGCCATTGACCCGGCAGGCGCCTACGCTGATCGGCGTCTATGAACCGGCCGACGACGGCGTCTGGCACGAAACGGCCCGGGGTTTTGTCGTGCCGGACGACTGGCCGGCGCGTGCAAGGGCGTTCGCGGCGACCTGACGGCGGACCGGGCGCGTCAGCAGCGTATTACCACCAGCGGTGAAAGTGGTGCACCGGGCCGACGCCCTGGCCGACATCGAGCCGGCCGCTTGCCGTGATCGCGCCCGTCAGGTAAGCCTTGGCTTCGCGCACGGCACATTCCAGATCGGACTGCCGCGGCAACAGCGCGGCGATCGCGGCCGACAGCGTACAGCCAGTGCCGTGCGTATTGCTGACGGGGACGCGCGGGCCGTCGAGCCGCACGGTGCGGTTTGCGTCGACGAGCCAGTCGGGGCTCGCGGCAGCATCCGGCAGATGGCCGCCCTTCATCAGCACCGCGCGTGCGCCGGTCTTGAGCAGCGCCTGGCCCTGGCGAACCATTTCGTCCTCGGTCGTCGCGGGTTCGACGCCGAGGAGCGCGGCCGCTTCCGGCAGGTTCGGCGTGACGAGGGTGGCAAGCGGCAGCAGCTCGCTGCGCAGCGCGTCGACCGCATCCGGAGCGAGAAGTGCATG
>NZ_JAHACR010000519.1 GCF_018375725.1 Burkholderia sp.
GGTGCGCTTTCGCGTTCCGCGAAAGCTGGGTTCGACACTGTCGCATTCGTCCCACGTGATTGCGCGTGGAAAATGAGTCTCCATAGGCAGCAGCATCGCCAGCCATGGCTGGCGGGCCAAACAACATTCGTTATCTGAATGTATGGAGACACCCTCATGCAGCCCGCGAGTACGCCCCGTACGTTGTTCGACAAGCTTTGGCAAAGCCATGTTGTGGCGGAGACACCTGACGGTCCGACGCTTCTGTATGTCGACCGTCACCTCGTCTATGAGGTAACAAGTCCGCAGGCGTTCGACGCAATGCGCCTGTCCGGTCGCACCCCTTGGCGGCCCGACACGGTGCTCGCGGTAGCCGATCACAATGTTCCCACGCTGGCGGATGAGCGCACGAGCATCGATGCGATCGCGGACCCGCTTTCACGGATCCAGGTCGCGCAACTCGACAAGAACTGCAACGAGTTTGGCATCGAGTCTTACGGCATTCGTGACGCGAGGCAGGGCATCATCCACGTCGTGGGCCCGGAACAGGGGGCGACGTTGCCTGGCATGACGGTCGTGGCTGGCGATTCGCACACTAGTACGCACGGTGCATTCGCAGCGCTCGCATTCGGCGTCGGCACATCGGAGGTGGAACACGTGCTTGCGACGCAATGTCTGTTGGTCGAGCGGATGAAGTCGATGCGCGTCAACGTCGACGGCGAATTGCCGCCCGGCGTGACGGCCAAGGACCTCGTGCTCGCGATCATCGGGCAAATCGGCACCGCCGGCGGCACCGGCTATGCGATGGAGTTCGCAGGCGGGACGATCCGGGCGCTGTCGATGGAGGGCCGCATGACCTTATGCAACATGGCGATAGAGGCGGGCGCAAGGGTAGGGCTGGTCGGCGTCGACGACGTCACGATCGATTACGTGAAAGGGCGTCCCTTCGCGCCGGGAGAAGTGCACTGGGACGCCGCAGTGGCCTATTGGCGGACGCTTGTGAGCGACAAGGGGGCCCGCTTCGACAAAACCGTCGACATCAATGCCGCCCGGTTGCGGCCGATGGTCACCTGGGGCACGTCGCCCGACATGGTGGCCCCCATCGACGTGCCCGTACCGAATCCGGCAGATGAACCGGACCTCGTGCGCCGCACCAGCATGACACGTGCGCAGACGTATATGGGCCTCGAGCCCGGCACACCGCTAGAGCGCATCGCGCTCGACAAGGTCTTCATCGGCTCGTGCACAAACGCGCGCATTGAAGACCTGCGCGTGGCTGCTGCGGTCGTGAAAGGCAAGCACGTTGCGCCGAACATCCAGCTCGCGCTGGTGGTACCGGGCTCGGGACTCGTCAAGGCCCAGGCCGAAGCCGAAGGTCTCGA
>NZ_JAHACR010000109.1 GCF_018375725.1 Burkholderia sp.
TGGCTCGTCGGCTCGTTCAGCCGCCTTGCGCGCTGGAAGGGGCAGCACGTTCTATTGGAGGCCGCCGCGCAGCATCCGGACATGCATGTGGTGCTGGTCGGTGCGCCGTTGTTCGGCGAAGACGCCTATGAAGCGGAACTGCGCGAGTATGTGGCGCGGTACCGCATGAACGAACGCGTGCATTTCCTCGGCTTCCAGCGCGACGTGGCCGCCTGCATGAAGGCCGTCGATATCGTCGCCCACACGTCGATCACGCCGGAACCGTTCGGGCGCGTGATCGTCGAGGGGATGCTCGCGCGTCGTCCGGTCGTCGCGGCGCGGGCGGGCGGCGTCGTCGAGATTGTCGAGCACGACGGCAACGGGCTGCTGTTCGAACCCGGCGACGCGCACGGGCTGGCCGAAGCGCTCGCCGCGCTGAAGGCCGATCGTGCACGGCGCGAGCGGCTGGTTGCGAGCGGTCACGTGACCGCGCTGCGGCGTTTCGGCACGAAAACATACGTGGATCGGGTCGAACAGATCCTCGCGGATACGGCGCGCGCGGCGAAGAAGCGATAGCGGGTCTGGCGAGCGGCGTCGATGAGCTTTCCGGCGCGGTGTCGGACAGGAAAAAAGCCCTCGCGCTGAACTGCGCGAGGGCTTTGCGTGGGGGAAGCGGACGAATCAGGCGATGCGTTCCGGCGCTGGCGGCGCGACCCGCGCGCCGTGCGACGGTTTGAGGTTGGCCGACCAGCGCATCGCGGGCCGTTCGACCAGCCGGTAGAACAGGTAGGCGACCGGAATCGAGATTGCCATGAACGCGAACGACGGCCAGATCGACAGCTGTAGTTCTGAGCGGTAGAGCACCGAGCCGAGGCAGACGAACAGCGGCAGATGGACCAGGTAAAGCGAATAGCTGAAGTCGCCGAACCAGCCGAGCACGCGCAGCGGCGGTGTCGGGCGTGGCGGTTGGGCCAGTGCGCGATACAGGAAGCACGCGAAGCCGGCCGCCCACAGCTGAAACGCGCCGTACTGGCCGAAGCGGAACGCGCCGCAGCCTGCGGCGAGCAGGACGGCGGACGCCGCGTACCAGACGCGTGACGGCACGGCGTCGCGACGTGGTGCGTATGCGCGTTGCGCACGAACGTCTGCGATCCACGCGCCGATCGTCCATGACAGCCAGTACGACGTGAAAAACTGCAGGTCGTGCCGTTCGAGCAGCCACGCCGACGCGATATTGACAAGCGCGACCGCGCCCAGCACGGCGGGCATCCCAAAGCGCCTGCGTGCGGCGAACAGCAGCGGATAGATCGCATAGAACTGCACCTCGAGCGACAGCGTCCAGAGCGCGCCATTCGAGCCGTAGGTCTGGCCTGCCACGCCTTGCAGCGAGAACAGGTTGACCAGGAATGCGGTGACGCCGATATCGCGGATCTTATGGCTGACCGGCGCGTACTGCAGGCTGATCGTGTCGAGCCCGAGCGTCAACAGCAGCGCGGCCAGCAGCACCGGATAGATGCGCACCACGCGCCGCGCCCAGAAATTCGTCGGGTTCAGCCGGTATGCAGGATTGGCGGCGAGTTTGAGCGCCGCGTTGCGGTGGATGCAATAGCCGCTGATCACGAAGAAGATCGGCACGCCGGCCGAGCCCCACGCGAACGGAAAGGTCAGATAACCGACGATCGCGCCCGGATCCAGTGCGTGTCCGTAAGCGAGATGGAAGCGCTGCATCCCGACCCAGACGATTTGCCGGCAATGGAAATAGGCGACGAGCAGCGCCGCGAAGCCGCGCATCGCGTCGATCACGTGTTCCTTGTGATCGGCGGCGGGCGGCGCATTCAAAGACGATCCGCTGAAAGCGTGCATGCGATTCGATTCCTTGCGACGGATGGAGAGAAATTGTCGTTCAATCGTAATCCGCAAGAATTCGCGCAATGAATAAAAAAATCGCCGTGCGAAATATCGACGCCTGACATGTCGACACTATTCCGGGTGAATGTGCGTTTCGCATTCCGGCCAATTATTTGTCGATTTTTTTCTGATAGCTTGAGGTTTCAGTTGATTGATGCAAGGAGCGGCAAGATGGATATGCACTGGATCGCAAGCGCGGCGGTACTGCTGGTCATGGCCCTGCTGTCGGCATACCGTGATGCATTGAAGAACGAGCCGATCCGCCCGGGCCTGGAGCGGGGCGGAGTGCCGTATATCGAGGAATTTGAAGCGTAAGTTTTGGTATCCGGATAATCGGTCATTTGTCGCTGACCGGCGGATATCGCCGGAAATATCGACCGGTCCGGCGGAGATGATCGGTTAATCGGTTCGAGTTTGTTTTGAAAAGCGGCGGCAATCCGGTTTCGCGGCCGGATCGAATAACGGTTTGCCGTTCGAGCAATAACGCTTTCGTGTCGCGATGCGGCGCGGCGCAATCCACGCAATCAGGATGCGATCATGTTGAAAGTCACCAAGGCCGTGTTCCCCGTGGCCGGTCTCGGCACACGGTTCCTCCCCGCGACGAAGGCGAGCCCGAAGGAAATGCTGCCGGTCGTCGACAAGCCGCTGATCCAGTATGCAGTCGAGGAAGCGATCGACGCGGGCATTACCGAAATGATCTTCGTCACGGGACGCAGCAAGCGCGCGATCGAGGATCACTTCGACAAGTCGTACGAGATCGAGGCGGAGCTCGAGGCGCGCGGCAAGGACACGCTGCTCGATCTCGTGCGCGGCATCAAGCCGAGCCATGTCAATTGCTTCTACGTGCGCCAGCCGGAAGCGCTCGGCCTCGGTCATGCCGTCCTGTGCGCGGAAAAGCTCGTGCACGGCGAGCCGTTTGCGGTGATCCTCGCCGACGATCTGCTGCATGGCGAGCAGCCGGTGCTCAAGCAACTCGTCGACGTCTTCAATCACTATCACAGCTCGGTGATCGGCGTCGAAACGATCGCGCGCGAGGACAGCCGCTCGTACGGCGTCATCGAGGGCCGCGAGTGGGAAGAGGACATCATCAAGCTGTCCGGGATCATCGAGAAGCCTGCGCCGGAGGATGCGCCGTCGAATCTCGGCGTGGTCGGCCGCTACGTGTTCATGCCGACGCTGTTCGATCATCTGCGCCGGATCAAGCCGGGCGCCGGCGGCGAACTGCAATTGACCGACGCGATCCAGTCGCTGCTCGCGAACGAGCAGGTGCTGGCTCATCGCTACTATGGCACGCGCTTCGATTGCGGCAGCAAGATCGGCTATCTCAAGGCGACGGTCGAACTCGCGCTGGAGCATCCGGAAGTCAGCCGGGAATTCGAGGCCTATCTGCGGACCTGTCTGCCCGCGCTGGCGGCTGTCGCCTAGGATTTCGGCGCGGCCCGTTGAAGGTGGTGGTTGTTCGATTGGCCCCGGTCCGTTCGGTACCGGGGCGCTTTTTATGGATGGTGTGGCCCGCGCGACATGCGGCATACGCGCACACGGGGGCAGGCCCGCAAGGCATGAACGTCATGCGGGATGTGCGACGGATGACGCGATGTATCGAGGTGCGGCGGATGCCGTGGTCGTCACAGGCAAGCGGCGAAACCTGCTGGAAACCCGCGTAAAACGCATAAAAGTGCTGCACGAAGCGCCGAGGCGCTTGTAGAATCCGGCGTTGAAGCGCGCGTGTTGTGCGTTTCATCTGTATCCAACGACCACACCTGGTAGGAGAAACATGGCGACTTCCGCAAAAAAGGTGGCCAAGAAGGCTGCCGCACCGGCCAAGAAAGTGGCTGCCAAGAAAGCAGTGCCCGCGAAGAAAGTAGTGGCCAAGAAGGCTGTCGCGAAGGCGCCGGCTGCTCCGACGCCGATCAAGGACACTTTCACGAAGGCAGCGCTCGCCACGCACATCGCTGAGCGCGCAGAGGTTGAAGTGAAGGCTGTGAAGGCGGTGCTCGCCGCACTCGAGAACGTCGTGCTGGGCTCGATCCACAAGAAGGGCGTGGGCGAATTCACGCTGCCGGGCCTGCTGAAGATCACGGCACAAGCCGTGCCGGCAAAGAAGAAGCGCTTCGGCAAGGATCCGTTCACGGGCGAAGAGCGCTGGTTCCCGGCAAAGCCGGCCAGCGTGCGCGTGAAGGCACGTGCGCTGAAGAAGCTGAAGGACGCAGCCGCGTAAGCGTCGCACGACAGGCTGCCGGATATGTGCCGGCGGCGATCGCCGTGTTCGCGAATCCCCGTGTGTGAAAGCGCACGGGGATTTTTGTTTGCGCGGCGCGCTGAGATGGCTTTCATGTGTCGCCGGCGCCACCGCGGCCATGATTTCCGTGCTCGGCGCGCCGGCAACAAAAAAGCCAGCCACGGCCGAAACCTGTGACTGGCTTTGCGGTTCGGCGGCGCGGCGCCGATGACGCCGCGTGCCGAATGCGCCGTGCTTAGAACTTGTGGCGCAGGCCGAGTGCGACCAACTCTTGCGAGCGCGTGCCGGCGTAGCCGTACGAACCGATCGACGCTTCCGCAACCTGGGTGCCGCCGCTTGCTGTGCGTTGCGTGCCGCTCGCGTGCTGGTACGCGCCGATCAGGTAGACGTCGGTGCGCTTCGACAGCGAGTAGTCTGCGCCGACCGAAGCCTGATGGTATTTCGCGTCCGTGTCGCCGCTCGCGTTCGTGTACGCGTAGCCGAGGCCGAGCAGCAGCGACGGCGTGACCTGGTAGTTCGCGAATGCGCGACCGGTATGGAAGCGCTCGGTCGACGTGAAGTTCGACTGAGCGTCCGGCCGGTATTGCGAGAAGCTGTAGCCGAGGCCGAGCGTCACCGGACCGAGCACGTACTGGCCGGCGGCTTGCGCGATGTTGATCGACTTCGCCGTGGCGTAACCGCCGACGATCGGGTTGTTCGAGGTGTCGAGGCCGGTCGCCGTCGGGCTCGTCCAGCCGCCCGAGCCGTCTGCCGCGACCGCGCGCGAGCTGCCGTTCTCGATGTGGAGGAAGCCGGCTGCGAGGCCGACCGGACCGTTGATGTAGGTGGCTGCGCCGCCCCACGTCTGACCCTGGCCCGGATGGCCGGCCACACCGCTCAGCGCTTACAGGCCTTCGACCTGGAAGCCCGCGTAGACCGGCGACACATACTTGATCGCGTTGCTGACGCGGATGCTGTTGTCGTTGTTGTCGACGTCACCCGGCGTTGCGAAGACGCTGCCGAAGTAGTTGTCGCCCGTCAGGCCCTGAACCATGTCGGTGAGCGGTTCGTACTGGCGGCCCAACGTCAGCGTACCGTACTGGGCGTGGTCCAGTCCGACATAAGCCTGGCGGCCGAAGATGCGGCCGCCCTGGTTGAGGCGGCCGGTACCCGGATCGAAGCCGTTTTCGATCTGGAAGATCGCCTTCAGGCCACCGCCCAGGTCTTCTGCGCCCTTGAGGCCCCAGCGCGGACCCTGCAGGTTACCCGACAGCATCTGCCACGAATTGATGGCCTCGCCGTTATTGCCGTGAACGTATGCGATCGACGTATCGATCACGCCATACAGCGTCACGCTGGTTTGAGCATGAGCGGCACCGGCAGCGCCCAGCAGTGCGAGCGAGAGGGTGGACAGTGCGAGTTTTTTCATCTTTCAGTATCTCCACGCGAGTAATTCGTCAGTCATTATTTGTTGCGCATTGGAGAATAGCGCAGTGCCACACGCGTAAGAAAGCTCAAAAAATAAAGTGTCGCCAAAACATCACAGCGCGGAAAAATCCATATATATCAAATACATCTGAGACTATTCCTAAGTGAGCAATAGTTAACAATTATTGCGTTGCGATTGTTGTGATGGCTGGCGCTCAGGCGCCGCTGGCAACGGTTCCATGCCCTTGCAGGCGGCGAAGATGTCGATCGCAAACGTTTGCGGATGGGTGTGCGTTGCGGCAAGGGATACCAGGCACGTCGATGCCCGTCGACACCGCGCGCAACCGCAACTCGACGGGATGAATATGGTGTGCTTGCGCCAGTCGATTGCGCGTCGCGTGGTGCGCATCCGTCGCGGGACGATTTGCGCGCCGCTTGCGCGGCAAACATGATTCGCGACGGCTCTTCAGGCCGCGGCCGATGCCTCGGGATTACTTGTCCGGGAACCGTGCCGTCGCTGCCGCGGCATCCTCGGGCGAGGACCGGTGCGTTGCGCCGCGCGCCGCCGCGAATTCCGCGCCGAGGAGCAGCACGGCAGCGGAGAAGTAAAGCCACATCAGCAGCACCGCGAACGATCCCGCCGCGCCGAATGCACTCGCCGTGCCGGCGTGCGCGAGATACAGCGCGAACAGCTTCCTGCCGCCGGAGAACAGGAGCGCCGACACGCTGCCTCCGATCGCGGCATCGCGCCAGTCGACGCGTGCGTCCGGCAGGAACTTCATCAGCGTGGCGAACGCGCTGGCGAGCACGACGATGCCGACGACAAATTGCATCAGATTGCTGATCGCGATGTAGGGCGAATTGCCCCAGAGCCATGCACTGACAAACGTGATCGCGGTGTCGAGCACGAGCGAGACGATCAGCAGGAACGCGACGCCCAGCACAAGCCCGAACGAGATCAGGCGCACCCGCACGAGCCCGAGCACGCTCGACCAGCGGCTGTCGGTCGCCGGCCAGATCACGCTCAGTGCGGTGTTCAGCGACGCGAACGTCGCCGAGGCGCCGACCGCCAGCGCGCCGAACGAGATCAGCGTCGCGAGCCAGCCGTGGCCGCCGCTGCGGTGCGCGCTCTGGACGATGGTCTGCACGCTCGTGGCGGCATCGTCGCCGATCAGCTGGTGCGCCTGTTCGAACACCTGTCCACGTGCGGCTTCGTCGCCGTAGAACCAGCCGGCCACCGCGATGACCATCACCAGCATCGGCGCGAGCGAGAACGCGGAATAGAATGCGATGCTCGCGGCCATCGCGGAGCAGCGATCGTCGGAGAAGCGCTTGAACGCGGTCAGTGCCCAATGGGCCTGTGTTTGTGCGATACGTGCCGCTTGATCGGGGATAGTGGGTTTCATGTCGTGTTGACTCGCGACGCGGAATGCCGGCAATCGTTGGGAATCGAACCGCTCCGTATTGACGCGAAGCATGGATCATCGTTGCGTGGACGGCTCGGGGCTTTGCCGGTTTCCCTCGCAATCGGACTGAGGCCATCATGCCACATCGTTTCCGGTGCCCGTTGCCGGAAAACCGCCGCCGCTCAAATCGGGACGGAAACGCATGCGCAGCTCGGATGGCGGCGTGAAGGCCGGCACGATGCGGTTGCCTGCACCTCGCGCGAACGGCGCGATGCGCGCCGCACGCGGGAAATTGGCGGCGATAACGCAGGTCAGAAGCTGCTATTCTTCACGTTGTTGGCGCGTCTGATGCTCTGCTGCCGTTCGAACCTGTCATGCGACGGCGGTTTCCGCTGTGCTCTCTGCTCTGATCGGGATGATTCGTCGCGCAGCGATGGCGCGTGCGGCGGCATCGTCTGCATGGCGATGCGGAGCCGGGCCTCGGTTCCGATCGGCGCGGCGATGTGCGGCACGATCACGGTGGATCGGCGCGCAGAACCATCCGAAGCGGTGCCGCGCAAGCGGGAAGCCTGCACGCCGGGCGCGGGTGACAAGCCGGTTGCGGCGAGGTGTCGGGCCCGCCGGAAGCGCCAATGCGTCGGCGCTTGTTTTTGAAAGGCACTCTCGTGACTCAACGTATTCTCGGACCGAGTGACATCGCCGCGCACGATCATTCGGTGATTCCACGCTTCCGCCTGCCGGAGCGCGCGACGGTATTCTCCGCGCGTGCCGGGCGGCTGCGTCAGCTCGCCGACCTGAATCCGATCGGCGGCTACGTGCGCCTGATGGCGGTCGTCGCGGACGCGCAGCATGCGGTGCTGCAGGACTTCGCTGCCGCGGCGCCGCCGAACGAGGCGATCAGGCGCGCGCAGCAGCACGCGATGCCGCTCGTGCCGGCGCTGTCCGGCGAGCGCGATCCGCAATGGCGCGCCGTGCTGCATCGCCTGATCGACCGCCTCGAACAGGCCGGGCTCGTCAATCCGGCGCTTGCCCGGCTGCTCGACCGGATCCGCCTGATGACGCCCGCCGCGCTCGACGCACAGGCGGACGCGCTGCTCGCGCTGCGCTATGCCGCAGTCGACCGGACGACCGCGCCGTTCGTGATGGCGGCGCTGCAGGTCGTCTGGACCGATCTCGCGAGCCGTGTCAGCCCCGCCGACGTACCGTTCCTCGATCAACCGGGCCTGTGCCCGGTGTGCGGCACGCATCCCGTCGCGAGCATCGTGCGTACCGGCGGCCCGCTCCAGGGCTGCCGCTTCCTGCAATGCAGCCTGTGCGCAACCGAATGGCACATGGTGCGCACGAAGTGCTCGCACTGCGATTCGACGAAGGGGATTGCGTACCACGGTGTCGAAGGCGGCAGCGCAGCCGTGAAGGCCGAGTCGTGTGACGAATGCAGGACGTATCGCAAGATCGGCTATCAGGACAAGGATGCCGGCTTCGAGCCGCTTGCCGACGATCTCGCGAGCCTCACGCTCGATTTACTGATGAACGAAGCAGGTTACCGGCGCAGCGCGCCGAATCCGTTGCTGTGGCCGGACCTGCCCCAGGAAGAATGAAAGGAAACGCCTGTTTATGACCGAACCTGGTTTGAACGAGTTGAATGCGGTGCTGGCGCGCGTGCCGTCCGTCGAGCGCGTGTTGTCGTCGGCGCCGATCCGGCCGATGCTGGACGAGTATGGCCGTACACGCGTGCTGAACGCGGTGCGCGCGGAACTGGAGCGCTGGCGCGCGGTTGCGCAGCGCGATCCGGCGGCGGCCGAGCCGCTCGACGAGGCGCGCATCGCCGCGACCGTGGCCCGCACGCTGGCCGTGCAGAGCGCCGGCACGGTCCGGACGGTATTCAATCTGACGGGCACGGTGCTGCACACCAATCTCGGGCGCGCGCTGCTGCCTGACGACGCGGTGCGCGCGGTCGTGACTGCGCTGACGCAACCGGTGAACCTCGAGTTCGACCTGGCGAGCGGTCGCCGCGGCGACCGCGACGATCTGGTCGACGAATTGCTCTGCGAGCTGACGGGCGCCGAGGCGGCAACGGTCGTCAACAACAACGCGGCGGCGGTGCTGCTGACGCTGTCGGCGCTGGCGTCGAAGCGCGAGGTGATCGTGTCGCGCGGCGAACTGGTCGAGATCGGCGGCGCGTTCCGCATTCCCGACATCATGAGCCGCGCGGGCGCGCGGTTGCACGAGGTCGGCACGACGAACCGCACGCACCTGCGCGACTATGCGGATGCGATCGGTCCGCGCACCGCGCTGCTGATGAAGGTGCACTGCAGCAATTACGCGATCAACGGTTTCACGAAGGAGGTGACGCTGCCCGAACTCGCGCCGCTCGCGCGCGAACACGGACTGCCGGTGGTCGTCGATCTGGGCAGCGGTACGCTGACGGATCTGGCGCAGTGGGGGCTGCCGCATGAAACGACGGTGCGCGAAACCATCGAGGGCGGCGCGAATCTGGTCACGTTCAGCGGCGACAAGCTGCTCGGCGGTCCGCAAGCCGGCCTGATCGCCGGCGATCGCGCGTTGATCGCGAAAATCAAGAAGCATCCGCTCAAGCGCGCGCTGCGGGTCGGCAAGCTGACGCTCGCCGCGCTCGAGCCGGTGCTGCGCCTGTATCAGGCGCCGGAATTCCTCCGTGAACGGTTGACGACGCTGCGACTGCTGACGCGCCCGCAGCAGGAGATCGCCGCTGCGGCCGCGCGCGTGCGGCCGGTGTTGCAGGCGGCGATCGGCAGCGGCTACGCGGTCAGCGCCGAGCCGATGTTCAGCCAGATCGGCAGCGGTGCGCTGCCGGTGGATCAGTTGCCGAGCTACGGACTCGTCGTGCGCACGCCGGACGGCAAGCGCGGCGGCCGCGCGCTCGCGCAACTGGAGAAGCGATTGCGCGAATGGCCGCGGCCGGTGGTCGGGCGTATCGCGGACGGTGCGCTGTGGCTGGACCTGCGCTGCCTCGAGGCCGCCGACGAAGCGGTGTTCGTCGCGCAATGCGCGGGCGAGACGGAGGCGGCGGCATGATCGTCGGTACAGCGGGACAAATCGACCACGGCAAGACGACGCTGGTGCGCGGGCTCACGGGCGTCGATACCGACCGCCTGAAGGAAGAGAAGGCGCGCGGCATTTCGATCGAGCTCGGCTATGCGTATGCGCCGCTCGACAACGGCGACGTGCTCGGCCTGATCGACGTGCCGGGACACGAGAAACTCATTCACACGATGGCGGCCGGCGCGTGCGGGATCGATTTCGCGCTGCTCGTGATCGCCGCCGACGACGGCGTGATGCCGCAAACGCGCGAGCATCTGGCGATCCTGCAACTGCTCGGCATTTCGCACGGCGCGATTGCACTGACGAAATGCGATCGCGTCGACGAGGCGCGGCGCACGGAGGTGCAAAACGAAATCGCCGCATGGCTGCACGACACGCCGATCGCCGATGCGCCCGTTTTCGACACCTGCGCGACGGATCCGGCCGATCCGGGCGTCGCGTCGCTGAAACGCCATCTGTGCGAGGCGGCGATCGCGTGGCGTGCACGGCGCGACGACGGGCTGTTCAGGCTCGCAGTCGATCGCGTGTTTACGCTGGCCGGGCAGGGCACGGTCGTGACCGGCACCGCGTTCGCGGGACAGGTGAAGGTCGGTGAGACGCTGGCGATCGTGCGGACCGGAGACGCGGCGCGCGTGCGCAGCATCCATGCGCAGAACCGGCCGGTCGATGCCGGTCGCGCCGGCGAGCGTTGCGCGCTGAATCTCGCCGGTGTCGACAAGGCCGCCATCGAGCGGGGCGACACGATCGCCGATCCGCGGCTCGGCGCGATGTCGCCGCGCATCGACGTCGAATTGTCGCTGCTGCCGGACGCGGGGCTGACGCTGACGCACTGGGCGCCGCTGCACGTGCATCTCGGCACGCTGCATCGCGTGGCGCACGTCGCGCTGCTCGACGGGGAAACGCTGTCGGGCGGCCAGCGGATGCGCGTCCAGCTGGTGTTCGACGAACCGGTGTTCGCGCTGCCCGGCGACCGCTTCATCGTCCGCAATCCGCAGGCGACGCGCACGGTCGGCGGCGGCCGCGTGCTCGATCCGTTCGGCCCGGCGCGCAAGCGCCGTACGCCCGCGCGCCGCGCATGGCTCGATGCGCTGGCCGTATGGCTCGATGAAGGCCGGCTCGACGCATTGCTCGCGCAGGCGCCGCTCGGCATCGCGCGCACGACGCTCACGCATCTGACGGGTTATGCGCCGGACGCGTTGCAGCTGCCGGACGATGCGCTGTCGATCGGGCAGCACGGGCCCGCATCGAACGACGGATGGGTGATCGCGCGCGCACACTGGCTCGCGCTGCAGACGAAGGCGATCGAGACGCTGCGCGCGTATCACGAACGCATGCCGGACGAGCAGGGCCTCGACGCGGCACGTCTGCGCCGGATGGCCGGGCCGCTCGTCGGCGACGTGCTGTGGCGCGCCTTGGTCGACGCGCTCGTCGAAAGCGGCGAGATCGCCCGCAGCGGACCGTGGCTGCATCTGCCATCGCATTCGGTGAATCTCGATGCGCGCGACGAAGCGCTCGCGCAGACCTTGCTGCCCCTGATCCGGGACGGACGTTTCGACCCGCCATGGGTACGGGATCTCGCGTCCGAGACCGGCGTGCCGGAAGAGGCGGTGCGGACGTTGCTGCGCAAGCTCGCGCGGCGCGGCGACGTGCACCAGATCGTGCGCGATCTGTTCTATCACGCGGACGTGGTGCGGGAACTGGCGGGTCTGGTCGCCGTCCTGGCGCAGGCGCGTTCGGGTGGCGGGCTCGACGCGGCGACATTCCGGGATGCGACCGGGCTGGGTCGCAAGCGCGCGATCCAGATCCTCGAATTCTTCGACCGCATTGGGTATACTCGCTTCCGCCGCGATCTCCACTTCCTGCGCCCCGACAGCGGCTGGTTCGGCACGGTGGCGTAGGCATCCAGATTTCCGAAGGAAGGCATCCGTATCCGGTGGTGCGGCCGGGCTTCAAACCCGGTAGGGGGCGTCAGCCGCTCCCTGGTAGGTTCGACTCCTGCTGCCTTCCGC
>NZ_JAHACR010000110.1 GCF_018375725.1 Burkholderia sp.
CGGCTGCGACGAGAACGGGACGATTTCGTAGAAAACGTACTTGCCGTTCTCCTGCGTTACCTTCAGGCGGGCGTAGTACTT
Organism: Burkholderia sp.; assembly: GCF_018375725.1. Classification (GTDB taxonomy): domain Bacteria; phylum Pseudomonadota; class Gammaproteobacteria; order Burkholderiales; family Burkholderiaceae; genus Burkholderia. The sequence continues at coordinate 82 of NZ_JAHACR010000110.1, forward strand.
CCCGTCGGCGTCCAGCGCCGAGTACGTCCCAACGAGGCTCTCCGGAGCCTGCGAGACCGATTCGTCTTTGTGCGAACACGCCGCGAGAAGCGCGACAACGACCACCATCAGCAAATTCTTCATGCTTGTCCTCTTCTTGTCGAAATGCGGTGATGGCGATGACCATCATTCCCAGTTTACCGAAGAGTGATCTCGCCTCAAGCGGCCTCGGCTACCTCAAGGATCGCCTGATCGATCACATTCACGGGAGGTGACACGCGCAGTTCCGTGTCGAACTGGCGAGCTCTCGCACGAAGGCTCGGCTCTGCATCCCGATATTCCTGCTCCTCCATGAGGATCGGGTGCCCGGTCTGAGGGTGAATCACGAGCCAGCGGTCGGAAATTGCAGATCTGGCCGATTTCAGGATCCGCCGGACTGCCGGCGAGCCGATCCGGCGCCGAATATTGACCCACGGTGAACCGGTCCATTCGGGCGACTGGCAGATCCGGTAAGCGAACTTTGTCGCGACCGATACGATCGCGGCCGACTCAGGCGCACATCGCGTGATCTCCCACTCCCCCATGTTGAATGCCAGGTTGAGCGAGATCATCCCCGCAAACTTCCACAGTCGTTCGACGTTCTCCTCTGTCAGATCGGTATCGAGGCCGGCCCGCGCATGCATGGGACGACCACCGTTGGACGCGATGGCCTCGGAGTCGGCTGATATCGCACGGGGCAGCTCGGATTCACTCTTCGAGAAGGAAGCTCGCGGAGCGCAGTAGCCCACCACGTCGTAGTACTGGCTGACACGGTCAAGTACCATCGTCGTCACACGCCGGACGTCGATCACGTTGGTACGGTCAGCCATTGCAAGCGCGGCGCGCACCCGCGTGGTATCCAGCCGCGTCATGCGCCCGAAGTGCAGCGCTTTCTCGAGCGTCGGCAACGACGACATGGGGAGATTGGACGGTTGTTCCCGAACGGGCATTGAGATCCTCGGTACGTGCCGCTATTGGCTCTAAACAATCGCCTTCCATTGGACAGCGATCGCGGAGCGCGAGATAGCGCAAGACGTGGCCTAACCGCGTACTCTTTCGGTCCCGGAGTTATTCCCGCGTACTTGGAGCGAGCGGCACGCCGCATCGAGCGATCGGAAAAGCCCGGTGCTGAACTCATTCAGTTCAAGCACCATGTGCTTCTTCCTGACCTTCAACCCGCCTTCCAATATCCAGCTCTGGCGCGTCGCGCCGGTAACCGTGAAGGCGCGCACCTGCGTCGGCACTCCCTCAATTTTCTTGCCAAGATTATCCGTCGGCATGAAGTTGAAGCTCGCTGCGTATAGAACGTCCATGTAGATATGAGAAGTCCAGACTAGACGTGATATCGGCATAGGTCTGGAGAGGTTTAGACAGAAGATTGGTTCGCTCGTAGAATGATTTCCTACAGGAACTTTCAGCGCCATACCGCGTTGTGCGGCCGGCTCACCACTCGGATGAAAAAACGCGGAATCGGCCGGAAACGGACACCACCGACGGCGTCTCGGGCACTCGCCCCGATCATCGGATCCTTTCCTATGTCTCAGGAGCGAATCTCGATCGCTACCGCCTGGCACATTGCACTCGACCAGATCAAGCGGGGTACCGGGCGAAGAAACGAAGTGGAGATCGTCGCGGATGCGCTGAACCTCGCTCTAATCCTCTGCGAACGGGGACATTTCCCGCATCTGATCGAAAATGTGAAAGAGGCTCAGGAGGCTTTTGTGGGCTGGCTGGACAGTGGCCCACGCCGCGGGAACTGGCGCATGAGTGACGAACCTCTCGACGCCTCATGCACAGCAATTGCGGTGCTGGACGCTCAGATCGCAACGGCGCCGACCGAGGACATTCTCCTGTCTCAGCAAGAAATCCAGCGGCGCATCATGCAGGGAGATGTGAACAGCGGACAAGACAACAAAATGCAGCAAGCGGCCTGATCGGCCACTTCGCTAGCCAGGCCAAACTAACTGTCTGCCCGGCACGAATCCCTGAAGCATCGCGTTGGCGAACGCGGCAAATTCAGGATCGGCATGAAGCGTCCGGTAGAGATCCATCAGATTCGGGTGGGACTTATCAAGCATCAGCTGGGCGATCAGCCCCGATGCCCGACGCGTCGCTTCCGCCTCGAGATAGACAGGCACGGCCTTTTGCAGGAGCTTCATCAGACCATCAGAGTCCTCGCGCCACACTTCGACGAAGTTAAGTGCGACCGGCTCACCAACAGTAAAATCGACGCGGTTCCCGTTGCGGAATTGAAGGGCAACGTTCGCGGCCCCCTTTTTCAGTTCAATCAGATCCACCACTGCCTCCATCGTTGTTCGAGACCAGACGCCAGATCCACTTCGACGTCAGCATGACCCACCAGATAGCGCCTACCACGCCGCCACCCGCCGCGGCGAACCAACCAAAGCGATCCACCGGCTGTTGAGCCGCGCATGCCACGACGACCAGGCCAATCGCGCCGCCGCCCCCGAACGCAACGGCCGCAATGGGACCGAGAAGCGGGCTTTCTTCACTCGACATACCCTGCACGATCGCCATGACAAGCAGCATGCAGAATGTAACGACCACCACACTGCCCTCGATCGTGCCAAGCGCGATCCCTAGGATGAACACGCTGACGAGGCAGCATAGCGTGCGCAGACTTTGCGCCGGCGTGCTGAAACACTGCTCGCGGGTCGCCTTCGCGATATTCGATAGCTTGCTCGTAACCATCATTGCTCCACGCCGGGCATTAGGTATTCCCAGGGTTGCGGCCGTAGATCACCCGGAAGACGCAGCGGATGTTCCGGATAGCCGCTTTCAGTCAGCCGCAGCAAATGGAGTGGCAGGCCGAGCCGGAGAATATCCCGGAACCGTGCGTCCATGAGGCGACGCGTCTTTGCCTTCCCTTTTGGCGTACCCCACGCCGCGATCAGCATGCCACCATGGGACAGACAAAATTCTGCGGCGACGCGCAGCGCTTCGTCGGCCATCGGACCGATCGGATCATCCATTGCTGCCAGGTTGTCCGCATCAGTAGCAATGCCAGTCGCCGCGTTCACGAAGATCAGGTCGCTAGCCCCGACGCAGGCCGCGAACGAAATACCGCGCCGCACGGTTGGGTCGTTCGCGACAAACCCGGCCCGGCTGGGGTTGTGGAGGATGAATCCGACCGGGACTCCGAACATGGCGAGTCGACGCCGCAACCAGACCCGATGTTGTGGGTCCGAAAAATGGGCGTTTTCCTCGACCCAATCCGGGATCTCGACTTCCATAGATGGTTTCATGGCCTTGGGAGGTGCGCTGTAGCGGTTCCGATCACCTTCGGCTCCTCACTTCTTGATAGGAAGCATTCTAGCCGATGGCTCCGCTCAGGGGGGCGCCGATGCTGAACATAGGGCATCGTTGCTGCCCCCAAATGTGGGCGTCGATTTCGACGTATAGGTAAGCCGATCCTGCGAGTTCGGCGCGATGCAAGAAAAAATCCCCGGGGGAAAAGCCGGGGATTGCGTACGACTCTTAATACATCGACGGGCCGATTACTGACCCGCGCCGACTACAGGCGTCGTTTGCGGCACGTAGCCCGGCCCCGTGACGAGCGCGAGGCTTCGCTGGTTCGTCGACACCTTGGCGTCGATGTTCGACACGTAGCCGTTGTAGGCCGTGCAGGCGCCGCCCGACGTGAAGAGGTTGGGCTCACCCGGTGCCAGCGGGAAGCGCGTGAAATACGGCGTGTAGTTGCCGCTCGCGCAGTCCGCGTGACCGTACTCCCACAGCATAAACTGGTGCATGTCCGCATACGGCGGCACGTTCGCGTTCGCCGCTTCCAGCGTAGCCAGCGTGTACGTAGCCGACGTGTTGAACGTGCCACTCTGCCACTGGCCGATGTTAATGGCCGTACCGTTCGGCAGCGTCGTCGATGCTTGGCCGGTCAGTTGACTCTGCGAGAGCACTTGCTCGACCACCGACGACGGCAGATCGTATTTGACACCGTAGGCTTCGACGGCGTTCAAAGCGTCTGCGTAGGCGTTCAGCGTGTCGCCCGACGAGCCCGGCACCAGCGCGAGGTAGTCAACGCCCGCCGTATTCGTGTCCTGCGGGAGAATCGAGTCGCTGAACCCGATCAGCGGCAGCACCATGCCTGCTGCGCTCGTGTAGGCGTGCGCCAGCGTGCCGCCCGTCGAAGCCACCTGCGTCATGCGCTGCGAAGCGACATGGCTGAGCGGCGTAATCACGAAGTTGTCGAAGGCCGTCGTGATGTACGGCGTCACGAGTTCCAGCGAACCGTTCGTCTGAGTCGTCTTGTCGGCCGTCGAGGTGAACGTGCCGCCCGTTGCCACGAAGCGGACATAACTAGCCGTCGCATACGGCGCCTGATTCAGCGTCATGCTGAACGTGCCGTCCGTGCCGGTCGTTGCAGTGCCAATGAGCGCGCCGTTCGAGCCGTCCGCGTTCACCAGATATGCGGCCACGGTCGCGCCGCTCGTCACACCGCTGTTGTACACCTGGCCGGTGACCGTCGTGGTCGACGCGCCGGGCGCTTGCTGATTGGTGTACGGGTTCAACGGAACCTGCGCTGCCGGCGTCGAGCTCGCGCCGCTTGCGGGGGCCGCGCCGCTCGAGCTGCCGCCACCACCGCCGCCACCGCACGCAGCCAAGGCCGCAGAAGCAATCAAAGAAGCCAAAATCAGGTTCTTCTTCATGTTCATGTTCTCTCCGGGTTTGAAGTCCAACTGAGTTCAGTATCTCAGGTCAGACCGCGGTTCCTAGCCCCCTTAAACGCGGGCATCGCATGTGAGGACATAGAACTCCAGCGCGGCCTTGTGGCCTGGCTCGTCGGAATCCCTCATCCGAATTTCAACTGGTGACTTATCGGCTGTTTTCCTGAATTCTTTAATTCCTGTCAGGAAAAGGTAAGAGTCCACCGTGGCTCGCGCCCCGACGCCTACCTCGGCCATGTTCTCGGACCACCCTTCATCTTTTTCGCCTTCAGCTCGGCGCGGCCGATCCGGATGCCCTGATAAAGCGCGAAGATGCCCGTGAGGATCGCCCGCATGGGCACGTTGCTGAGGTAGGTGTAGTACGCGGACATCGCGAGAAAAACGGCCAGCCACACCAGCCGGTACTGCTGCCGGTACAAGAAGTAACTCGCTACAAGGGCCAGGCTGGCGATGATCTCGATCGCAATATCCATCCGGGAATAGTGCAGCAACGACATATCCATCTCGTACTCCAACAAATCGGTCTTTATAGTGGCCGCCCTCCAGGGCGCCCGATCACTGTTCAAACTGCGCAGAACGCGGATGCAGCAGCCTGCAATCTGTCGGTGACATCTTTGCGCACAACTTGTCCAGATCCACGTGCGTGCCGGCGCGAATCACGCCTTCCTTGCCCTTGAGGCCACGGTAGACCGCGCGGTATTGAAACCAGCCATCCTGTGCCCGGACGAACCAGATCTGCCCGACATGACCCGCCTGATCCGGGCGGATCAGGCCCAAGTCAACGGCCACCGCCGGAGACATCACGCCGTCAGCCTGTTGCTCGAACCGGACCTGGTGGAAGAGCCACATGGCAATTCCCACCCCGATAGCCAGGGGAATCAGCCAGCTAACTGCCGTTCTGACGGTACGCAGCGCTCCGCCCTTATCGTTGACGCTTCCGCCCGCCTGCAGCACCGCTCGTTTTTCCATCTGGATTCAGAACTCGAATGGCTTAGCCGATCATGGCGCGGTCGAGATAATCGGAAGCACGGTCCTGGACGCACGCTCCGGCTCCACGACGAGGATCTTCCCTTGTGGGAATTCCTGCCGCTGAAGCGCCTTCGGCCACTCTCGGACGTCAGCCCCCTTGCCCGTGAACTTGACCCGTTCGCCGGCACGTGTCGGGAAATGACCCATCTGCTTCATGAAGAACGGAATGCCCGCATCGCTCGCCTGCTCCGCCAGCGATTCGGCCCACTCCAGCTTGTACTCGCGTGGCTTACGGCCTTGGCGGCTCTCCCCCTCCGTGATGATCCAGTTCAGGGTGTCGATCGCACGCTTGCCCGCGTGCCGCCCACGTCCAATCGGGAAGGAAAGGTCGAGCGCCCCGAGGCCCGGCCCATGGCTGATCCCCTTGACAACAGCATCCAGTTCGGAAAGTTTCGGGACGTCACGCTCGGCCTCCTCTTGGTTCACAACCGTCGAGATGATCCAGACGTTCGGATAGCCCGTGCCCCAATCCGCCGGCAACATGCGTTTTGCATTCCCGATCCGCTTCGTGACCAGCAGCCATGTCAGATTCGGCGTGCGTGCGAACAGGCTCCACGCATCGGCTCTCCACTCGTCCGGCACTTCGTTGTCGAACATGTCCGCCTGCGTGTTCCAGAACACCGGCCAGAAACTACCCGCGGCGGCCGCCTGCCGGTTCCATGAGTCCGCCTTCTTCCAGTTCGACAACGCCGTGCGGTGCCGCGGTGCGCCTGGCCCCCAGTGTTTCCCGCCATGAAACCGGAGATCGCCTGCCATTGCGTAGCACGCATCGCAGCCCGGACTGATCTGCGTGCAGCCGATCCAGCCATTCAAGCTGGATTTCACATAGGAAATGCCCGTTTCGATTGCCATGTCCGCCTCGCCTATCTTTTCGCGCCCGCGCACCTAATCGACGCGCTCTGTCGCTGCCCCGAAGTTGAACAGAACCCCGGCCTGCCAGAAAGCTGAATAGAATCCGCATTCAGGGGGTGTTTCCGCCGGCACGTCTGCTGTTGTGAACCGCTACATCAGGCACTCCTCCGGGGATTCAATGATCCGAGCATCCGCCAGCATCGTCTTGAGGTTCCCAGCCAGCGGCGAGATGTCGAGCCATTGCCGGGCCCGTGTCATCGCCACGTACAGCAAGCGCGTCTCTTCTTCTGTCAGCTCGATCCGGTTGGTTTCCTTGTCAACGTAAAATTTGAAATCCCCTTCAACGCGGACGGAGTCGAACTCCAGCCCCTTCGCCTTGTGCGCCGTGCTGATCGTGATGTCCGCATGCCGATCCGGCACGGACGCTCGAACCATCTCCTCGAGCAGATCCGGGCCGTGGTCGTCGATTAGTTTCACGTAGGGAGCGATCTCCCGGCCCGCGAAGCTCTCGGCGTAGTCCTGGACCTCCATCCAGTCGCGGAACAATGCCAGCGACTTCGGCGAATCCGGCGACACGCCGCACATGAGTTGACGCGCCGCCTCACAAAAACTCCGGATCTCGGAGATGTTGGCCCGTAGCGCGACCCGCCGCCCCGCGCGCAGTTCGTCGGCCATCTGCGCGACGGCGGTTGCATTCGTGCGGCATAGGACGGCTTTCACGGGGATATCGATGTCGGGCGTCTCGTCGATCACGACGGAGTGGATCGAATCCTGCCCTCTGATCGGCGTCGTCTCCCCCAGCTTTCTAAGCACCAAGGACGACACATCGGCAATGCTCTTTCCGAACCGGAAAGATTCGGTGAGCCACGTCTCCGGCGCTTCGACACGCTGCATCGCGTCGACGCTGCCTCGAAACTCCATGATCTGCTGGTGCGGATCCCCGGCATAGATGACCTGCGCGTGGTACTGAGCTCCGAGAATCGACAACATCACGTCATCGCTGTCCTGAGCCTCGTCGAGCAGGATGTATCGTGCTTCGATCTCCGGTTCGGACAACTGCCAGATCTTCAAATAGACGTCGTGATTGATCCTATATGGGCTCGTCGGGCTCTGGAACTCTGCCCACAGCGCCTGCACGTACGGCATCAATTCAATCTGCACCTGCTCCATCGCCTCCGGCACGATCACCGGATTCCAGTCCAGATGCCGCTGGGATGGGGCGAGATCAGCCGACTTGCAGAATCGGGCTACTGCATCGTTCACCATCTGCGCGAGGTGATATCCGGTCAACTCGACCAAGCGCCCCATGATGTTCGGCACGACAATCGGCTTGAAACCCATCCGGACGCCGAGCAGCTCGATCGTTTCGGTCGTGTTGTTTATCTTGTCCGTGATGCCCGGCGGCAGGCTCCGGTATGCGAGTGCGTGGAATGTGCTGCACGTTACGGACTTGGGCAGCTTCTGCCGAGCCTCCGCGGCGTTCTCCCGACCGAAGACCAGATAGACGCCACGGGCCTTGCCCTTGGTCGTCGCGATCATGTTCAGCAACGAAGTCTTCCCCGACCCCGCTCGCGCAATGACCTTGAATGAGGCGCCAGTCATGGACAGGTCGATGGCCGCGCCCTGTTCCAACGTAGGCTTGAGTTTCATCATGCCGGTTCGGGCACGTGATTGCGGAGAAACGACTTGAACGCTTTGGCGTCCATCGGCTTACCGAGCAGATATCCCTGAACCTGATCGCACTGGAGCTCGCGAAGCTTTTCCAACTGACTTCGCGTCTCGACACCCTCGGCAACAACCTGCATCTTTAGCGTGTGGGCCAGCCCGATGATGGCCGAGACGATCGCGTATCCCTCGTCGCCGTGATCGTCCAGCCCGCGTGTGAAAAAGCGGTCAATCTTCAGCTGCCGCGCACGGAATCGCTGCAAGTACGCGAGGCTCGAATAGCCGGTACCGAAATCGTCGATGGCAATATCGAACCCAGCCGCCTGAAACTCCCGAATGCTTGCCGAAGTTTCCTCTGCGACTTCCATCGCCACCGTTTCTGTGATCTCGAACATGAGCCTGTGCGCGTCAAGTCCATGGTTCTCCACGATGCTCTTGACCGCCTGGACCAGCCCCTGCTGTTTTAGCTGCTGGGGCGACAGGTTCACGGCAAGGCGAACCGGCGGTAAGCCTTCCCGGTCCCATTCCCGGATTTGAATGCAGGCCTGCTCGACGACCCAGGTCCCGATCTGGTTGATGAGGCCCACGCTCTCCGCAACCGGAATGAATTCGAGAGGAGGAACAACACCGAGGTCCTGATGTGTCCACCGGATCAACGCTTCTGCACCTTCGATAGAACGACCGTCGCCACCGAACTTCGGCTGGAAATGCAGCCGGAATCCATCACTCTCAATCGCGTCCTGAAGCGCGTGCTGGATCTGCAAGCGCCGCAGGGGGATCGCCTGCATGTCCTGCTGATAGATCCGATAAGCGTTACCGCCCGCCGATCTTGCGGCGGACATCGCTCGCCCGGCATTCTTGAGCAGGACATCGGCCGTATCGCCGTCTATGGGCCCGACCGCCACCCCGATTGATACCGTGACCCGAAGGACGTTGCCCGTATCGACGCGAATTCCCTGTCGAGCATGCGCCACGAGCTTCCGCGCGAACTCGAATACGTGTTCTGAGGTTGAGTCCGGCACTGCGATCGCGAACTCGTCGCCCCCGATCCTGCCGACCGCGCAGCCTGGAGGCGCTACGCTGATCAGCCTAGCGCCAAGTTCACGAAGTAGGCTGTCGCCCAGCGCGAACCCGTATGATTCGTTGAACACCTTGAACGAGTCGATGTTGATGTACAGCACATGCAGATTGGAATCCTCGGCACGCGCTTTGTCGATGTCGCTCTGCACCCTGCGGTATATATTGCCTCGGTTCGGTAGAGACGTCAGATCGTCGAATAACGCGAGAGTTCTCAGCCGCCGGCGGGCTTCGTCCAGTGAGGACGTCAGGTTCATGCGTTCGCGCTCATGCCGGAACTCGAGGATCGAAAGGGCCAGCGTGAGGAAGACAACAAAGATGGAGATAACGATGACGGCATATCCGCTGCGATCCGGTTGGAAAGCCTGAATCGCACGAGAGGAAGCGTGCGGCGGGACCTTGACGGCGCATAGCGCGATGTAGTGACTGCCACCGATTGCGGTGCCGATCAGAAGGCTGGCAATGGCACGGCGGACTATCGACAGGTGGGGCCCCGCTCCTATCAGTCGAATGCGGGCCGACAGTGCCGCTGTCGTGGCAGCGATGGCCACAATGACCGCACATACAAACACCACCTTGGAAAATTCGACGTGCGGCTCGATCCTTAGCGACTGAACTCCAAGAAAGCTGACCACGGAAATCCCGAGGCCTGTCGCAAGCCCGGTCATAGTGATCAGGCGCCGGGTCTGATACGGCCGGGTTGATACCTCGAGCGTCAAACCGGCGATCCCCAACGCTACGAGGAACGACTGGGCGGTTATCCACTCGCTATAACCGACTGGAAACGGAAGCGTGTACGCTAGCATGCCGATGAACTGCGAGGCCCAAAGTCCTGTCGCGAACGCAAATGTGCCGAGGGCCAGCCATCGAAGCCTGGTGGCGCGGTCTCGCGCCGCCCGGATTCGGCCGCTAATGTCCAGTGCCGTGTAGGACGAGAAGGCGGCAACGACCATCGACATCGCGACGAGGAGGGCATTTTGCGTACCGATCACCTTCAGTCCTTATGCGGCATATCGAACCTCTTCCAAAGCGGGATTCATCTGGAAGCCTTCGAACTGCTCAAAGTGCGTTGCGGAACCACGGATGTACTGCAACATCTTTTCGGCCATTGCCCAACGCCGGCCGAGACGTTCGGCCGCCAGCGCTGTCTTGCCGGTTCCGCCGAACGTATCGACCACGAGATCGCCGGGTTCCGTCAGGAAGCGGATAAAGAAGTCGGGCACGCGGGTCGGCATCATCGCCCCATGCAACGGGAGTCCGAGCTCGTTCGCTCGCCGGCGATATGCGCGCGTGTCCGCGCAGCCGGTACCGATCTCAATGACGTTGGTCGGCAGGCGCCCCTCGGTCAGCGTGCCGTACTGCCCGGGCCGATGAACCTGCGAGCCGTCTCCATACGACGCTGAGTGCTGGATGCCGCCGCTCGTCATTAGCTTGATGTGCCGGTCGGTGTGCGGCAGCAACACGCGCCGATTGTTCGATCGGACCTTCTCCGGGTCGTTGCAAAACCAGTAGCAGAACTCGTAGCCGGTTCGAAGCTGGATCGGATGTTTGCACGCCCACTGAGTGGGGCCCGGCGCCTTCGCCGACTTCCAGATCACGCGATCCATGAGAACAAGACCGAGACGATCTTCGAGCGCGCAAACGAGGCGTTCGAGATACGTCGAGCGTGCAGGCTTGCCTTGCACGAACGAGTCGTTCGACAGGTTGATGACCAGTGAAGCGCCCGCCGCCATATGCAGCATGAGGGGGCCGAGCGCGGAGCAGATGAAGTCGATGTATTCCTGCAGTGTCGCCGGATTCCCGTACGCTCGTGGCTTGGCCAGAAGAAACGGCGGCGACGTGAAAATCAGGTGGATCGGCTCGTCTAGCCCGGCAAACGCATCCCGGCAATCACCGAAGATCGCGACGCCCAATTTGGTCGAAAACGCGATGAGACGAACCGCACGTCCAGCCTCGTCCATCTTGCGACCGGCCGACTCGGTCAATTGCCAGATGCCGCGCTTGCCTGCGACCCGCTCGATGACTCCCATGCGCTTGAGGTCCTGCTGTCGCCAGCGCAGCACATGCGCGAGCGTCAGATACTCCTTGCCGTCCCGGCCGATTACACCCTTCTTCTGGAGCTCGCCAGGGTCGATGTTCGCGCGCTCGGCCACCGCCTGGTAGAACTCGGCGTTCGTCAGCCGTCCGTTGGGGGCGTCGGCGTAAGCACTCGCGGCGTGAGAGAAGAGGTCCAGTTGCATCGCTTGAAATCACTCGAGGGAAAGACGCACGTCTTGGCGTCGACAACCTCAGCATGCCCGGGTCATGGCGTATTTCTAGGTCTTCTGATAACGGGGTGCTTTACCCCGCAACACGCCGATTGGGCCAGAAATTCCTATCTGGAGCCACTTCGAAATAGTGCGTATTCGCCGGTCCTTTCCCTCGTAAAGAGAAGATCCAGCGAAAAGGAAATTGGGGTTCGATTGTTTCCCGGCGCGAAGCAATGAGGGTGTCTGCTCCGCGTCAGTTTCGCGTGACGACGCCGGCGGCAGGGTTCTGATTGAGTGCGACGTTCGCCGCAATGAGGATGCGCCGCGCCATGTCAGGAT
>NZ_JAHACR010000520.1 GCF_018375725.1 Burkholderia sp.
ACGCTGCCGTTCCCGTCGTGGGAAGCGCTGATCAACACGGTGTCGGCCGCGCTGGTGCTGAGCTACGCCGTCGCGCCCGTGTCGGTCGCCGCGCTGCGCCGCACCGCCCCCGACCTGCCGCGGCCGTTCCGCGCGAGCGCGTTCGCCATCACCGGCCCCGCGTCATTCGTGATCGCTGCCCTGATCGTCTACTGGTCTGGCTGGCACACGGTCTCCTGGCTGCTCGGCCTGCAGATCGCGATGTACGCGATCTATCTCGCGTGCCACCGCTGGGTGCCGACCGCTCACCTGAGCCTGCGCGAACAGGTACGCGCGTCCGCATGGCTCGTCGCGTTCTACGTAGCGATGATCGTCCTGTCGTATTTCGGCGGCTTCGGCGGCACGGGCCAGCTCGCGCATCCGTACGACACCGCCGTGGTCGCGATCGTCTCGCTCGCGATCTATTACTGGGGCGCGCGTACGGGCGTGCCGTCCGCGAAGCTGCAGCTCGCGGACGACGAGAGCTGACACGGCGCGGCCGCCCTTCCCTTTCTGTTCCACCGGCCGGGCCGTTCACACCCGGCCTGCATTTTTCGAGGAAAACATGCGACTTTCAGGCGAGCTTCTGATCGGCCAATCTGCCGTCTTCGGGCAGAACGGCACACTCCGCGCGATCGCGGCCGCAACCGGCGAGCCGCTCGAACCGGCATTCGGCGGCGCGAGCCGGCACGACCTCGAGACAGCCTGTGCGCTGGCCGACGACGCGTTCGATATATACCGGGAAACGAGCCTCGAGATCCGCGCGGCGTTTCTCGAAGCGATCGGCCGCAACATCCTGGCGCTCGGCGACGAACTGATCGAGCGCTGTGTCGCCGAATCGGGCCTGCCCCGCGCGCGGGTCGAAGGCGAGCGCGGCCGCACCGTCGGCCAGCTCGGCCTGTTCGCGTCGGTCGTACGCGACGGCGGCTTCATCGATGCCCGGATCGATCCGGCCCGCCCCGACCGCAAGCCGCTGCCGCGCGTCGACCTGCGCCTGCGCAATATCGCGATCGGCCCGGTTGCCGTATTCGGCGCGTCGAACTTCCCGCTCGCGTTTTCCGTCGCGGGCGGCGACACGGCGTCCGCACTCGCGGCCGGCTGCCCGGTGATCGTCAAGGCGCACTCCGCACATCCGGGCACGTCGGAACTGGTCGGCCGTGCGCTCCAGCAGGCGGTACGCGAATGCAGGCTGCCCGCGGGCGTGTTCTCGCTGCTGTTCGACGCATCGCGCGAAATCGGCCAGGCACTCGTCGCCGATCCGCGCATCAAGGCGGTTGGCTTCACCGGCTCGCGCCGCGGCGGCGTCGCGCGTCACGACGCGGTCGCGTG
>NZ_JAHACR010000521.1 GCF_018375725.1 Burkholderia sp.
ACACGCGGATCCTCGGTGTCGAACTGCCGCGACGAGCCGATCAGCAACTGTCCGGTCGGGCGCGTCTGCATGCGAAGGATTCGGCTGCATGTGATGAAAGTAAACTTACACAATTGAGCATCCGGAAAAAAAGAATTTTCATTACCTCCGGGAAGTCCCGATGCGCGGCATCCGCCCGGTGCGCGGCCGTGCTCATCATCCCTTCGCGAATGCAATTCTGACAAATCACTTACAATTCGTCAGCTCATTCCCTGCAAGCCCTCCGTTGCAGCCGTATCACCGGGTAACACACGCACGTCCGCCGCATCCGGGCAAGCCGCGCTTTCACGCGCGGCACGCGGCGTTCCGGCGTGTGCGCCCTTTCCTGGATGCCATCCATGACCGACTCACGTCCCTCATCCCGCACGACGTTCAAGCCACAGGTCGTCCTGCCGTCGCTGGCGGTGATCGGCGCGCTGCTCGTCGTCTGCGCGCTGCGTCCCGACGAGGCCGGCGCGCGGTTTTCCGCGGGCCAGCAATGGGTGATCGCGCACTTCGACTGGTTCTACGTCGCCGCCGTCAGCACCTTCCTCGTGTTCCTCGTGCTCATCGCCGCGAGCGATTTCGGCAACATCAAGCTCGGCCCCGACGACGCCGAACCCGAATTCAGCTTCATGTCGTGGACCGCGATGCTGTTCGCGGCCGGCATGGGCATCGGCCTGATGTACTTCGGCGTCGGCGAGCCGATGCAGCACTATCTGAAGCCGCCGGGCACCGACCCCGGCACGCCCGCCGCCGCCCAGGAAGCGATGCTGATGACCTTCTTCCACTGGGGCTTTCACGCCTGGGCGATCTACGGCGTGATGGGACTCGTGCTTGCCTATTTCGGCTTCCGCTACAACCTGCCGCTGACGCTGCGCTCCGGCCTGTATCCGGTGTTGCGCGAACGCATCGACGGCTGGATCGGACACGCGGTCGATGCGTTCGCGCTCGTCGGCACGATCGCCGGCATCGCGGCGACACTCGGCTACGGCGTGATGCAGCTTGGCGCGGGCCTGCAGATGGTCGCCGGCTGGGACACCAGCAGCGATGCGTTCCGTGTCGGCCTCGTCGCACTCGTGGTGACGCTCGCGGGTCTGTCCGCTGCGAGCGGGCTCGACAAGGGCGTGCGGCGGCTGTCCGAGCTGAATCTGCTGATTGCGTTCCTGTTGCTTGCGTTCGTGGTCGCGGCCGGTCCGACGTCGTTCCTGTTTCGCGCACTCGGCGACAACGTCGGCCAATATCTGTCGAATCTCGTCGGCCTGTCGTTTCGCACCTATGCGTATGCGCCGCCGCGCGTCGAAGGCTGGTTCGGCAGCTGGA
>NZ_JAHACR010000522.1 GCF_018375725.1 Burkholderia sp.
TAGGCGAAGTCCTCGCTGCCCATCAACGGCGCCTCATCCGCTTCGACGCGCGCCGTACCGAGCATCTCGCGTGCAATCCCGAGCGCGAACGCGGTCGGCTCCGCATGATTGACGAGCACCGGATAGCCGAAGTCGTACTGAACCTCGGCCGTGACGCCGAAGCTCGCCGCCTGGCCGTTCACGAGCGCCTCGATGCGGCGCGCGAGCAGCTGCCGCACGTCGGCGTTCAGTGCGCGAACCGACAGCTTCATCACGACGGTTTCGGGAATGATGTTGAAGGTTTCGCCGGCTTGGACGCTCCCGACCGTGATCACCGCGGCCTGCTGCGCATCGATTTCGCGCGCGACGATGGTCTGCAGCGCGACCATGATGCTGCCGGCCGCCGACATCGGGTCGCGCGCGAAATGCGGCATGGCGCCGTGGCCGCCGACGCCGCGCAACGTGATCGTCACGCGATCGGCGGATGCCATTGCCGCGCCGGAGCGAAATGCCATGTCGCCGGCTGCGCGGCCCGGCATGTTGTGAATCGCGAAGACCGCATCGCACGGGAAACGGTCGAACAGACCGTCGTCCATCATTGCCTTGGCGCCGCCGAAGTTTTCCTCGGCCGGCTGGAAGATCAGATTGAGCGTGCCGGAGAAACGGCGCGTCGCGGCGAGGTGGCGCGCGGCGCAAAGCAGCATCGCGGTGTGCCCGTCGTGCCCGCAGGCATGCATCCGGTTCGCATGGCGGCTCGCGTACGGCAGGCCCGTCGCCTCCTCGATCGGCAGCGCATCCATGTCGGCGCGCAGGCCGAGTGTGCGCGTGCCTTGCCCTTCGCGCAGCACCCCGACCACGCCCGTCTTGCCGATGCCGCGATGCACGTCGTAGCCCCAGCCGGCGAGCAACTCGGCGACGAGATCGCTCGTCAGCGTTTCCTCGAATGCGAGCTCGGGGTGGGCGTGAATCCGGCGGCGCACCTCGATCAGGTCGGGCGCGATTGCGGCGATGCCGGGAATGACGGGGCTGGCTGGCTGCATGGTGTCTCCTGCGGGGCGTCTTATGTCTATCTGTCGACGAAGGATATAAATTTCTTTCGCCCACCAGAAGCTGATAAATTGCGTTGGTGCTCACCACGGGTTGCCGCCAGGGAACACCCGGGTCGCGCGAGCATCCGGATGGACCCTTATCGTGCGCCGCCATGAAATATCACCAGTTGAAAGCGTTTGTCGCCGTCGCGGAAGAGGGCAGCATCCGCGCGGCCGCGCGGCGGCTTAACGTGTCGCCGGCGGCCTTGACGAAAGCCGTCAAGGAACTGGAGCTGGCGCTCGGCGTGTCGCTCGTGCTGCACCCGCGCAACCC
>NZ_JAHACR010000523.1 GCF_018375725.1 Burkholderia sp.
TGCTGCGACGGACAGCGCGCCGTGTCGATCAGCAATACGCCCGTCGCGGGCAGCGCGATCTCACCGAGCGCGCGTGCGAGCCACTGCGGATCGGCGGCCAGCGTCGCCTCGCATGCAGCCATGCCCGCGGCGTCGACATGCCCGTACGGAACGAACAGCACGCCGTCCGCGCTGCGCCATGTCTGCGCATGCCACGGCGAGTCGTCGCCGAGCAGCGTCTGCGCGAGGCCGGTTTCGGCCAGCGTGTCGAGGCCGAGCGATGCGCCGAGCAGGTTCTGCGGATCGAAATCGACGGCGACGACCGGTCGGCCCCGCCGCGCAAGCAGCACGGCGAGCGCCGCGCACAGCGTCGTGCGGCCGGCACCGCCCGTCGTCGACGTCACGGCGATGGTTTTCATCGCGTGTCCTCCCGTTCGGTGTCGGCCACGTCGGGCAGCAACCGCCCGCGCAGCGCAACCGGCACGATCTCGCACGGCACGGCTTCGTGCCGGTCGATCCGGCGCGGCGCATGGAAACTGCGGCCGAAGCCCAGATGCCGCGCGACGATCCAGATGGGCACCGCGATCGCCACGCCGACGACGAATCCGATGACGATAACGTCGATCATGGCGCCTCCGGATGACGCAGCGGCATCGCGCTGCGGGTGACGCCGCGCGGATGCGCGGCGCTGGGAACCGGTCGTGTCGCTGGCGCGGTCGGCACCTGCGGCACGATGTCTTCCGGCGGATCCGGCGACACCGCGGGCGCGACGTCGATACCGGCGTCGAGCGCCGCCCGCGCCGTACCGCCCGGCGCGCGAGCCGCCGGCGCATCGTCCGCTGTATCCTCGGCCGCGAACAGATCGCTGTAGTCGGCGATCGGCGCGCGACGTTTTTCAGCCTTCAGCACGTTCAGTTCCGCATCGATGCTGCCTTGCGCGAGCCGGACGATCCGGTCCGACAACTGCCCGACCGGTACGTCGAAGATCCGCTTGAGCGCCTCGTCCGCATCGGCGGGCTCGCATGCGAACAGGAACACATACAGATGCTCCGCGTCGGCGGTGACCACGTCGCCCGCGCGGCGCGGCTGACAGTGCCGCAGCGCATCGACATGCGCGACGCCAGGCATCAGCGTCATCTTCACGAGCGTGTGCGGCAGCGCAAGCACCGCGCCGCGATCGAGCACCGCGCGAATCCGCAGGCAGAACGCGCCGACCGGCAGATAACCGATCACTGTGTCGCCAAGCGCGGCGGCAAGCGCTGCGCGGTAATCCGCCGGGACAGGCCGCGCATCCAGCTGCCCATGCAACGCGCGCAAGGCCGCCTGCAACCGGGAGAACGGCAGGTCGCGCCCGAC
>NZ_JAHACR010000111.1 GCF_018375725.1 Burkholderia sp.
CCCGGCGCGCGCGACAAGGCGCAGCAGGGCAAGCTCGCGTTCGGCACGGTCGACAGCTGGCTCGTCTGGAACTTCACGAAGCACGAGCTGCACGTGACCGACGTGTCGAACGCCTCGCGCACGATGCTGTTCAACATCCACACGCGCGAGTGGGATGCGGAGCTGCTCGAACTGCTCGACATTCCGCGCAGCATGCTGCCGGAAGTCAAGGCATCGTCCGAGATCTACGGTCACACGAAGACGACCGTGTTCGCGTCGAAGATCCCGCTCGCGGGCATCGCAGGCGACCAGCAGGCCGCGCTGTTCGGCCAGATGTGCACGACGTCCGGCATGGTGAAGAACACCTACGGCACCGGCTGCTTCCTGATGATGAACACCGGCGACAAGCCGATCGAGTCGAAGAACAACCTCGTCACGACGATCGCCTGGCAGATCGGCGATGAAGTGCAGTACGCGCTCGAAGGCAGCATCTTCATCGCGGGCGCGGTCGTACAGTGGTTGCGCGACGGCCTCGGCACCATCAAGAACGCCGCGGAGATCGAGGCGCTGGCGGCAAGCGTGCCGCACACCGACGGCGTGTACCTGGTTCCCGCATTCGCCGGCCTCGGCGCGCCGCACTGGAACCCGCGCGCCCGCGGCTCGCTGTTCGGCGTCACCCGCGGCACGACGTCCGCCCACCTCGCGCGCGCGGCGCTCGATGCGATCGCGTACCAGTCGCTCGACGTGCTCGCGGCCATGGAGGCCGACTCGGGTATCCGCATCGGCGAGTTGCGCGTCGACGGCGGCGCCAGCGCGAACAACCTGCTGATGCAATTCCAGGCGGATCTGCTCGGCGTCGACGCGGTGCGCCCGCAGGTCACCGAGACGACGGCGCTCGGCGCGGCCTACCTCGCCGGCCTGGCGATCGGCTACTGGAAGAATATCGACGAAGTGCGCAGCCAGTGGCAGCTCGATCGCCGCTTCTCGCCGTCGATGCCGAAGGAGCAGGTCGAGCACTGCATGGCCGGCTGGCAGCGCGCGGTGCGCGCCGCGAAGGCGTGGGCCGACGATACTCAATAAGCGGCCGCCCGGAATCCTCAATACAACAATGAAAACGCCGGCGGACCGCGCAGCGCGCGCGGCCGCCGCGGTCTACGAGAGACACACATGTCACCTTATTTCGCAGAATTCATCGGCACCGCGATCCTCGTGCTGCTCGGCAACGGCGCGGTCGCGAACGTGCTGCTCGCCAAGACCAAGGGCAAGGGCGCAGACCTGATCGTGATCGTGATGGGCTGGGCGATGGCAGTATTCGTCGCCGTCTACGTGACCGCCTCGTTCAGCGGCGCGCACCTGAACCCGGTCGTCACGATCAGCCTCGCGCTCGCGGGCAAGTTCGCGTGGTCGAAAGTCGGCGGCTACATTGCCGCGCAGATGCTCGGCGGCATGGCGGGCGCGCTGCTCGTGTGGCTCGCCTATCGCCAGCACTTCGCGAAGGAAGCCGATCCGGATCTGAAGCTCGCCGTGTTCTGCACCGCGCCTGCGATCCGCAGCGTCACGCACAACGTGCTGACCGAAGCGATCTGCACCTTCGTGCTGATCCTCGGCGTGCTGTATCTCGCCGCGCCGCAGGTCGGACTCGGCGCGCTCGACGCGCTGCCGGTCGGGCTGCTCGTGCTCGGCATCGGCATCTCGCTCGGCGGCCCGACCGGCTATGCGATGAGCCCCGCACGCGACCTCTCGCCGCGCATCGTGCACGCGCTGCTGCCGATTCCCGGCAAGCGCGACAGCGACTGGCGCTATGCGTGGGTTCCGGTGCTCGGTCCGATCATCGGCGGCTCGCTCGCGTCGTGGCTGTATCTGTCGCTGCACGCACACTGACGCGGTTCGCCGAACCGCAGAAGTGAACCCGCCCGCGCACCGGTCGCGGGCTTTTTTTTCGCCCGGCGCATGCCGTTCAACGGGCGTCCGAGGCGAAAAACCCGCTGCACATCCGCCGTGCGCCTCGGCCGCGGCCACCTGCACCGCAACGCCGCCGGTCACGACCGACCGTCACGCGATGGCCGGACAAAGCACGTATCATGGCGCCTGATCGCGTCGCCGACGCCCGAACTTCTCCGAACCATGCTCGATCACCTCATCTGCGACTGCGACGGCGTGCTCGTCGACAGCGAAGTCATCGCCGACCGCGTGCTGCTCGACACGCTGTCCGCCACGTTCCCGCACATCGACTTCGCGTCCGCCGCGAAGACCGCGTTCGGCCAGCAGACGTCACGCTTTCTCGCCGGGCTCGAGACGCGCTACGGCATCGCGATGCCGGACAATTTCCTGGAGACGATCGAACACAACATCGAAACCGGCCTCGCGCAATCGCTCGCGCCGATCTCGGGCGTGCGCGACGCGTTGCTGAAGGTCAGCCTGCCGGCGGCCGTCGTGTCGAACAGCCGCCTCGCGCGGGTGCGCAACTCGCTCAAACGCGCGTCGCTCACCGAGATCTTCGGCGAGCGCGTGTTCAGCTCCGAGCAGGTGCCGCGGCCGAAGCCCTATCCCGACGTCTACCTGCATGCGGCACACACGCTCGGCGTGACGCCGGAGCGCTGCCTCGTCGTCGAGGACAGCGTATCGGGATTGAATGCCGCTCGTGCCGCAGGGATGAAGACGATTGCGTTCGTCGGCGCCAGCCACATCCCCGACAACTACGCGGACGCGCTGCGCGCGATGGGGATCACGCGGATCATGCGCAAGATGGACGAACTGCCGGCGCTCGTCGAAGCCGGCATGCGCGGCGAATTCGGCGACGTGCAGTCCTGACTTTCATTCAGGCCGAACCGGGCCGCTCCGGCGTGCCCGGTTTCGCGCACGCCGTGTCAGGCGCGCGTGAACGCGCTTGCTCACGCCACATTCAGGCCGGTTCGCAGCAACGCTCGCGCGCAGCCGCCAGCGCCTCGCGGAATTCGACGAGTTCCGCGATCGTCAGCATCGGCAACCCGTGCTGTTTCGCGAAACGCTCGACATCGTCGCCGCGCGTCATCGTGCCGTCCGGATTCATCAGTTCGCACAGCACGCCCGCCGGCTTCAATCCCGCGAGGATCGTCAGGTCGACCGTGCCTTCGGTGTGGCCGCGCCGCGCCAGCACGCCGCCCTGCTGCGCGCGCAGCGGAAACACGTGGCCCGGACGGACGATGTCATGCGGCTTCGCGCCGTCGGCGATCGCGGCGCGGATCGTCGTCACGCGGTCGGCGGCCGACACGCCGGTATGCACGCCTTCGCGCGCCTCGATCGACACGGTGAACGCGGTGCCGTTGCGGCTTTCGTTGGTCTGCACCATCGGCGGCAGTTCGAGCGCGCGCACCTTTTCGTCGGTCAGGCACAGACAGACGATCCCGCTGCATTCGCGGATCAGCAGCGCCATCGTCTCGGGCGTGATGCGTTCGGCGGCAACGATCAGGTCGGCTTCGTTCTCGCGGTCGTGGTCGTCCTGCAGTACGACTGCGCGGCCTGCGCGCAATGCGTCGAGCGCGGCGGCAATGCGCGGCGGAACCGGTTCGGAATCGAGCAGCGGAAGATCGGCGAAGGCATCGGCGAACGCCGACGAAGGGGACGTAAAGGACATGTGAAACGCTCCTCGCAATTCAATTCGATTGGGCGAAAAACGTTTCAGGGCATTGCAAACAGACAGCACGCATCCATTTCGCGCACGACGCGAAACGGCCCTGACGAACCTGACTATCTGCACATCTTCTCTCATCCGGACTATGACCGTCGGCTCTGGAATTCAACCAGATCTGCTGACCCCGCGCATGAGGCGCGGGCGCTCGCGGGCTCGCCGGCCTTCGCCGACCTACCGCCGGTGGGGACTTTCACCCCGCCCTGAAGACGCACTGATGCCGGCAAAACCGGCGGGCAAAGCATACAACAGCCGCACATGCGGCGCTGCAAACCTCGCACAAAACCCTACTGAATACACTGTCTAATGCCGCAACCGCGCGCGCCGCGGCCGGTTCGCGCTAAAGGCTGCGCGGGCTCGCCGCGCGCGCATCCGGCGTCAGCCAGCGCGGCGGCGTCTCGGGATTCAACGTGACACGAAACGCGCGCGCGTCGCCGTCGCCCGGATTGCGCAGGCTGTACGGCTGGTCGGCGTCGAACACGATTGCATCGCCCGTCGCGAGCAGCTGGCGGCGGTCGTGCACGCGCACTTCGAGCGTGCCTTCGCTGACGACGAGATTGATCGTCGTGCCCGGCGCCCGGCGTACACCCGGCTCGGTATGCAGCGGTGCGATCCGCAGTTCGTGGAACTCGGCTGCGGCCGGTTCGCCCTCCGGATAAAGCGCGCGCACCGAGAAACGACCGTTCGAGCTGACGACGCGCGGCGCACGCTCGGCCGCCAGATGCTCGAAGCCGTTGACCGCATGGCGTCGCAGAAACGCCGCGACCGACACCTTCAGCGCGGCGGCGATCTTGCAGAGCACCTTGATCGACGGCACGCTGCGCGCCGATTCGATCTGCGCGAGCATCGCGCGCGACACGCCGGACAGACGCGCGAGCGCATCGAGCGAAAGCTGCCGCTCGGCGCGCAGCCGCGCGAGATTGATGCCGACGATCTGCTCGAGCGCGTCGAACGAGACGGATTCCGCGGCACGAGCCGCATCGCCGGAACCGGAATCGACTGAAGATACGTCGCGCACGAGCGCCAGGGATGAATGCATTGCGTTGCCTCCGGGCTGCGATGAAGCCCTGCGAATGATGGGTGCCGGATAAAACTTCGGATCGCGCACCGTTCGTGCGCATGACGAGACGCTAACACCCGCTTTCGCCCCACCCAACGAAGTTATCCTCACACCGTTATCACCATCGCGGCGGAATGCGTTTCTCGATACGCCATTGCGGCGTTGCAGCGGCGGCCGCACCGCAGATGGACCGGTTCGCCCGGCAAACCGGCCCGGCGCGCGCGAATCAGGGCCGCAATGCCCCGTGCGCGAACATGACGCGAAAGCCTGAAAAGCTATAATAGAGCGCTTTCCCGGCTGCTCCCGACACGCTGGCATCCCCGCCGCGCGGCGGGCGGCCGTCCCGATTCACCCTTGACGAGACGCCCCCAGGTCAACCACTGCGAACGGCGCATCCCCATGACCAAAAAAGTTTACGTAAAGACCTTCGGCTGCCAGATGAACGAGTACGACTCGGACAAGATGGTGGACGTGCTCAACGCCTCAGAAGGCCTCGAAAAAACCGACACCCCGGAAGACGCGGACATCATCCTGTTCAACACCTGCTCGGTGCGCGAAAAAGCGCAGGAGAAGGTGTTTTCCGACCTCGGCCGCGTGCGCGAGCTGAAGGAAGCGAAGCCGGATCTGCTGATCGGCGTCGGCGGCTGCGTCGCCAGCCAGGAAGGCGCGTCGATCGTCGCGCGCGCACCGTACGTCGATCTCGTGTTCGGCCCGCAGACGCTGCACCGGCTGCCGCAGATGATCGACGCGCGCCGCGCCAGCGGCCGCGCGCAGGTCGACACCACGTTCCCGGAAATCGAGAAGTTCGATCACCTGCCGCCCGCGCGCGTCGAGGGTCCGAGCGCGTTCGTATCGATCATGGAAGGCTGCAGCAAGTACTGCAGCTACTGCGTCGTGCCGTACACGCGCGGCGACGAAGTGTCGCGTCCGCTCGACGACGTGCTGACCGAGATCGCCGGTCTCGCCGATCAGGGCGTGCGCGAAGTCACGCTGCTCGGCCAGAACGTGAACGCTTATCGCGGCGCGCTGACCGCCGGCTCGCACGAGATCGCCGACTTCGCGACGCTGATCGAATATGTCGCCGACCTCCCCGGCATCGAGCGCATCCGTTACACGACGTCGCATCCGAAGGAATTCACGCAGCGCCTGATCGACGTGTACGCGAAGGTGCCGAAGCTCGTGAGCCACCTGCATCTGCCGGTCCAGCACGGTTCCGACCGCGTCCTGATGGCGATGAAGCGCGGCTACACGGTGCTCGAATACAAGTCGGTGATCCGCAAGCTGCGCGCGATCCGCCCGGACCTGTCGCTGTCGACCGACATCATCGTCGGCTTCCCCGGCGAAACGGAAAGCGACTTCGACAAGACCATGGCGCTCGTCGACGAGATGAGCTACGACACGAGCTTCTCGTTCATCTACAGCCCGCGCCCCGGCACGCCGGCCGCGAACCTGCACGACGACACGCCGCGCGAGGTCAAGCTCAAGCGCCTGCAGCATCTGCAGGCCACGATCGAGGAAAACGTCGCGCGCATCAGCCAGTCGATGGTCGGCAAGGTCGAGCGCATCCTCGTCGAAGGCCCGTCGCGCAAGGATCCGAACGAACTCGCCGGCCGCACCGAGAACAACCGGGTCGTGAACTTCCCGGCGCCGCTCGCCTCGCACCCGCGCCTGATCGGCCAGATGATCGACGTGAAGATCAATCATGCGTATCCGCACTCGCTGCGCGGCGAACTCGTGCTCACGCACGACGACGCGAGCGCCGCGACGCACTGACGTCCCACCGGAGCCCGACGCCACTTTGAAAAACGCCCAAGCACTGGAATTCACCGCACCGCGCGACGACAACGCGCGCCTCGCGAATCTCTGCGGCCCGCTCGACGAGAACCTGCGGCAGATCGAACAGGCGCTCGACGTGACGCTCTCGCGGCGCGGCCACCGGATCGCGATCCGCGGGCGCGGCGCCAAGCTCGCGCTCACCGCGCTCGAAGACTTCTACAACCGCGCGCGCGATCCGCTGTCGGTCGACGACATCCAGCTCGCGCTGGTCGAAGTGCGTCACACGAACGGCAACGGCCGCCAGGATGCGATCGACGTGCGGTTCCGGGGCGACCCCGACCACCCGTTCGACGAGCCGGTCGAGAGCATCGACGCCGAACTCGAGGAGCCGGCGCCGAAGCTCTACACCCGCCGCGCCGACCTGCGCGGCCGCACGCCGGCACAGCGCGAATACCTGAAGCAGATCCTGTCGCACGACGTCACGTTCGGGATCGGGCCGGCCGGCACCGGCAAGACCTATCTCGCGGTCGCCTGCGCGGTCGATGCGCTCGAGCGCGACCAGGTCAAGCGCATCGTGCTGACGCGTCCGGCCGTCGAGGCCGGCGAGCGGCTCGGCTTCCTGCCGGGCGACCTCGCACAGAAGGTCGATCCGTACCTGCGTCCGCTCTACGACGCGCTCTACGACCTGCTCGGCTTCGACAAGACCGCGAAGATGTTCGAACGCCAGATGATCGAGATCGCCCCGCTCGCGTACATGCGCGGCCGGACGCTGAACCATGCGTTCATCATCCTCGACGAGGCGCAGAACACGACGCCCGAGCAGATGAAGATGTTCCTCACGCGGATCGGCTTCGGCTCGAAGGCGGTCGTCACCGGCGACACGAGCCAGGTCGACCTGCCGCGCGGCCACAAGAGCGGCCTCGTCGAGGCGCAGCAGGTGCTGGGCGGCGTGCGCGGCATCGCGCTGACGCGCTTTACGAGCGCCGACGTCGTCCGCCATCCGCTCGTCGCGCGCATTGTCGAGGCGTACGACGAGTTCCACGCGCAGCACAAGGACGAGTGACGCGTCCGCGCGTCGCGCAAGGCCCGGCCGCCGTCTGGCGCGCCGGGCATTTTTTCGGGCGCGCGGCGGAGCACCAAATTCGGGCGGGATCGACCGTTTGGTGTATCCTCATCGCGTTCCAATCGCCTCTCCTGCCATGAAATCCTCCCGCTCCAGCAAGTCCGCGACGGCCGGCCAGGCCACGCCGGCAATCCCCCGTCTTTCGCTGTTCGACGCGAAGGGCAAGGTCAAGACTGTCGATGCGCAGGCCCTGAGAATCGACTTCCCCGATGGCCGCAGCCTGATGTTCGACCTGTCGGACAGCTCCGGCGACGCGGCCGTCGCGATCGTCGCGCAGCATGCCGACCCGTCGATGCGTGCGACGCTTGCGCTGCGGCCCGAGCATTACGACAGCGTGACGCTGCAGGTCGGCGCGGAGACCGCGCCGCCGGAAATCGGCCACGATGGCGCGCCGGATCATGAACCCGAGCTCGAACTCGCCGTGCAGTACGGCGACGAGATCACGAGCGCGCAGCGCAAGGCGCTGCCCAAGCGCAAGCTGATCGCCGAATGGATCGCGCCCGCGCTCTTTACCGACGCGCAACTGACCGTGCGCTTCGTCGGCGAGGACGAAGGCCGCGCGCTGAACGACAGCTACCGCCAGAAGGACTACGCGACCAACGTGCTGACCTTCGCGTATGACGATGTGCCCGGCATCGTGGCCGGCGACCTCGTGCTGTGCTGCCCGGTCGTCGAGAAGGAAGCGAACGACCAGGGCAAGCCGCTCGTCGCCCACTACGCCCATCTGCTCGTGCACGGCGCGCTGCATGCGCAGGGCTACGACCACGAGACGAGCGACGAGGACGCGGCCGAAATGGAAGCCCTCGAAGTCGACATTCTCGCGAAGCTCGGCTTTCCGAACCCCTACCAGTAACCGGCCACCCCGTTCGCGACCGATGCGCCACGCTGCCACGTGCCCGCCCGCCTATCCGCCGCCGATCGGCGAAGGGCGGTTGCTGACCGAGGACGAGCTCGCGGCGTCGCTCGCGCACACGCTGCTCGACTGGGACGGCAAGCAGGATCTCTGGCTGTTCGGCTATGGTTCGCTGATCTGGAATCCGGGCCTGCCGACCATCGACGCGGTGTGCGGCAAGGTGCACGGCTATCACCGCGGCCTCTATCTGTGGTCGCGCGTGAACCGCGGCACCCCCGAGCAGCCGGGCCTCGTGCTGGCGCTCGACCGCGGCGGATCGTGCACCGGCATCGCATTCCGGCTCGCCGGCCCGACCGCGCTGCCGCACCTCGAGACGCTGTGGAAACGGGAAATGCCGATGGGATCGTACCGGCCGGCGTGGCTGCCATGTTCCCTGTCGAACGGCAAACGCGTGACGGCGCTCGCGTTCGTCATGCGCCGCGACGTGCCGACCTACACCGGCAAGCTGCCGGATCACGTCGTGAAGGAAGTGTTCGACCGTGCGAAGGGACGCTACGGGACGACGCTCGATTACGTCAGCCGCACTGTCGACGCGCTGCGCGCGAGCGGCATTCCGGATCGTGCGCTGGAGGCGCTGCTGGCGCGGTGCCGCTGAAGCGCGGCGCCGCCAGACCGTACCGTCGGCACGGTCGATATTTTGGCCGCCGCTGCCCCGCCGTGCTTTTCTGAGATAGGATGGAACCCAAGGACGGCGCGCCGCCGTTCCCGAGCAGGGTTCCGCTCGCCCGCCTGCCCCGGCCGTTCGGCCGGCGTGACACGGTCGTGCCATGCCCTTGGTGTATCCTTTCCAGTTCCGCGACCACGCGCCCGGGGAACCAACCGGGCGCACCACCATGAACGATTCGTATCCCAGTCGAAAATCTACCGACAAACCGCAAGAAAAGCGCTCGCTCCTCGAGCGCCTGACCGACTTCATCTCGCCCGAGCCCGAATCCCGCAGCGAGCTGCTGGAAATTCTCCAGGATGCCCACGAACGCAACCTGATCGACGCCGATTCGCTGTCGATGATCGAAGGCGTATTCCAGGTCTCCGATCTGTGCGCACGCGACATCATGGTGCCGCGCGCGCAGATGGACGCGATCAACATCGCCGACAAGCCTGAAGACTTCATCCCGTTCGTCCTCGAGAAGGCGCACTCGCGCTACCCGGTCTACGAGGAAAATCGCGACAACGTGATCGGCGTGCTGCTGGCGAAGGATCTGCTGCGCTTCTATGCGGAAGAGGAATTCGACGTGCGGGGGATGCTGCGTCCGGCCGTGTTCATCCCGGAATCGAAGCGCCTGAACGTGCTGCTGCACGACTTCCGGGTCAATCGCAACCATCTGGCGATCGTCGTCGACGAATACGGCGGCGTCGCGGGCCTGATCACGATCGAGGATGTGCTCGAGCAGATCGTCGGCGACATCGAGGACGAATACGACTTCGACGAGGAAGCCGGCAACATCATCTCCGCACCGGACGGCCGCTACCGCGTGCGCGCGCTGACCGAGATCGAGCAGTTCAACGAGGCGTTCGGCACGGATTTCCCCGACGACGAGGTCGACACGATCGGCGGGCTGATCACGCACCATTTCGGACGCGTTCCGCATCGGGGCGAGAAGCTGCGCCTCGGCAACCTCGTATTCGAGATCCAGCGCGGCGACGCACGGCAGATCCACGTGCTGCTGGTGCGTCGCGATCCGCTCGCAAGCCGGCGCGCCGAGACATCGCACGAAGACTGAGCGCGCGGCCGGTCGCGCGCCTCGGGCAGTGAAACGCCGGGCACGCCATTGGCCGCATGCCATTTGTCTCGCCGCGCCGGCCGCGCGCCAGCGGTCGGCGCGACTGGCGGTGCGCACCGCTGACCGCTTGCCGCACACTGCTAGTCGCGCGCCGCTTGCCGCACGCCGCTTGCCGCACGCCGCTTGCCGCACGCCGCTTTTTCCAACCGCTTCACCACCTTTCGCACTGCATGGCTGAACCGATCCCGTCCCGCCCGACAGGCGGCCGCTTCTCCCCGACACTCGGCCGTGCATTGCCGCGCTGGCATTACCCCGCCGCACTGCTCGCCGGCGCTGCCCACACGCTCAGCTTCGCGCCGATGCCGCACGGCGGCTGGCTCCAGCTCGCGGTATTCGTCTGGTTCTTTGCCCAGCTGACACACACCCGCAGCTGGAAAAGCGCCACGCTTACCGGCGGTGCGTTCGGTTTTGGCAATTTCATCACCGGCATCTGGTGGCTCTACATCAGCATGCATGTGTACGGCGAGATGGCCGCGCCGATCGCGGGCGCCGCACTCGTGCTGTTCGCGCTGTACCTGTCGCTGTACCCGGCATTCTCCGCGGGCCTGTGGTCGTTCTGCGCGGGCCATGCCTGGCATCGCCGCGAGCCCGATCCGCGCCCGTTCTCGCCAACCTGGCACGGCGCGTTCGCATTCGCGAGCGCGTGGGCGCTCGGCGAATGGCTGCGCGGCACGCTGTTCACCGGGTTTCCCTGGCTCGCCAGCGGCTATCCGCAGGTCGACGGGCCGCTTGCCGGCTTCGCGCCGATCGTCGGCGTGTACGGCATCGGCTGGGTGCTGGCGCTGTTCGCCGCACTGATCGTCCAGGCGCTGGCCGCCGCCCGTTCCGCGCCCGCACGGAAGACGTCGGCCGGCGGCCTGCGCACCGCGGCGCCCGCCGGCATCGCCGCCGCACTCGTCGCAGCCGGCCTCGCACTGTCGCATGTCACGTGGACTGTGCCCGCGAACGCGCCGCTCGCCGTCCGGCTTTTGCAGGGCAACGTGAAGCAGGACATCAAGTTCGAACAGGCGGGCATCGACGCGGCGATCAGGATGTACCAGCAGATGATCACCTCGAAGCCGGCCGACCTGATCGTCACGCCCGAGACGGCGATCGCCGTGATGATCCAGGAATTGCCCGAACCGTTCGCGCGCGCGGTGCGCACGTTCAGCGACAGCACGGGCTCCGCGCTGCTGTTCGGCGCGGTCGGGGCATCGGTCACCGAAGACGGGCGGTACGTCGACTACACGAACAGCCTGTACGGCGTGACGCCGAACGCGCGCGACATCTACCACTACGACAAGCACCACCTCGTGCCCTTCGGCGAATTCATCCCGTGGGGCTTTCGCTGGTTCGTCGATCTGATGAAGATGCCGCTCGGCGATTTCGCGCGCGGCGCGCCGGTGCAACGGCCGTTCCTCGTGCGCAATCAGCCGGTGATGGCCGACATCTGCTACGAGGACATCTTCGGCGAGGAAATCGCCGCAACGATCCGAGACAATCCGCAACCGCCCGGCG
>NZ_JAHACR010000112.1 GCF_018375725.1 Burkholderia sp.
TAGTGGTTCTGATTAACGCGTTGGGGCTTGGGAAGCTGAGGTAATGGCCATTATACGACGCCCGCAGAATGCGCGATTTTACAGGGGTTTGGGTGGGGATGGCAAGCGGGCGGTTTTGGGCGGTGGCATCGAAACTGGCATGGCCGCTCGGTGGAGCGGTGGCATCGCCGTGGGGGCCGGACTGGGGATAGCTTATGATGAAGCTCCACCATCTAGTGCGATGCAGGCCGGTCGAAAGAGAGCGTTGAGGAGGGATGCCATGAAGGACGCGTCGATAGATCTCGACAAGCTCGTCTACCTTGATCTGGAGTTTGTTTCTAGGAAGTACGAAGAAATTCGAAACATCGACCCTTCCAGTAAGGTTACAGCCCAGGTCCGTGCAAGCGGATCAGTAAGAGCATTTTTCGCGACTGTCGGGGCGTCAACGCAGGAGTCTCGAACTTACTCGATCACGTCTCGCGAAATGATTATTAGCATCTGGCCGGAATTGGGGCGGACGTACGAAAAATTTACCACTTTTGAAAATTATCGGGGAACCAAGATTCAGTGGGTTGCAGGGGACTTAACCATTGGCGAATGGAGGGGGTGTGGCAGTGAACAGCCGGGTTATGAATATTTTGAGTTAAAGGTGGATGGAAGGCGGATGGCTTTCCTTGCTCAAGAGGCTTATTTTTCCGCTGGCTTTGAGCAAGTATTTCGCGCGTCGCCCGTACTCAAAGGTAATATTGGAATCCCGGTGCGGTGTTTGGCTAGAATAATGTGGCATGCTGTTGATGCTGGAAATTTTGTGTGTTGTCCGTATTTAATCGTTGAGAATTGCTAGCGACTGGTAATTGATTTTTGATTGCTGGATTTTCTATTTGCTGGTCGATCTTCGATGTTTTTGCGTGGAATTGATGGAAATGTCGAAGAGGGATTGGGGTGATAGGGATGAATGTTGGTGATGAAGAGGTGATGATATTTTTGATTAATCGATATGTTATGATAAATGGGCGATATTATCGTGACATGTTGCCTGATCAGCAAGCTGAATATTTGCCTGAAATTTTTGATATGACGAGTGCTGATGAGGCTCGCCGTGTCGAGAAGCTTAAAGAATTGTTTTTCCTCTATGGTGCGATTCGCGGCATTCGGGTGTCAAGTATGTCTGAGGTCGAGCGCAACGCTATAATTTCCACTGGTCGAGCAAGAATGGTCGCCTTTGAGAAATGGCGGGCAGAGAAAGAGTCCGCGGTGCGGGCAGAAATAAATGAAAGGAGGCAGGCTCGGGTCACTCACTCTCTAGCGGAAGAAAGGCGAATTGCGGCCGAACGCGACGCGCCGTATAGACGTGGCGTTGATGCTGTATTTTCTATCATGTCGAGATCACGTTCGGAGATTGGTGTAGAGGCTAGTAAAGATATCAGCTGGGATATGAGGCGCATGGTGATTGAAGCCGCACAGAAGAACGCCAAAATTAGTCCTGCGTATGTCGCCCAGATTCTTGATATAAAGAGGGCGGAGGCAAAGAAGGTGCTTGCCTCGCTTGTTGAGGCAGGTGAGCTGCGAGTGCGCGTGGATGGATGGTATGAGCGCGCTGATATATGAGTGTCTAACCTTTTGGGCGCTTAAAAATACGTCATGATCGCTATGATTGATCTCGCCAAATTTGGCGTCGCCTCGCGTTATTGGAATAAGCCATTCTATTGGCCGGCGATGAGGTTGGCTTGCTCCTCCATTTCACCGTTCAAAAACGAGATGGGGACGAAGCACGTAGGGTAAGCGCGTGGCCCGTAGTGGATGTTTTGCCTTTCAGGCCGGGGATGGCCTCAAGATCGAAAACTGGATAAGTTAATCATGTGGGGTTTCCTTAAGAGAAAGCCGCGCGAGCCGATCGAGATCACGTACATGCGCGCTGCGGGACAACTGGCTCCAATCGTTGGCCAGGTGAACGCCGAGGGGCGGTATGTGGAATTTCTGATTCTGGCGCCGAACGATTTGCCGTCGCCAGATGACTTTTTGGCGATGTTGACGATTACCTGTTCGACGCTCGGACTGCGCGCATTCGCTGAAAGCATTGATGCGCGGATCGCAAGGCGCGATTTTGTGGGGAGCTTCGATTGTCTCATACCGGGCGACAATCGCGATCTGCTATCGGTGCCACGTCATGTTGTCATGGCCATCAGCAACGGCCGCGCTGACCATGCGTTTTGGAGCTGGATTTTGCCTGCTGAAGGAGTGCCGATTGGCCATGAGGGGCTTGTGATTGAAAAGTTTGGCCTGTCGTCGTTCGATATCAGCATCGAAACGCACGCAGGCTTTAACCGGTTCGTGCTGATCGCCACAGATCGCCGGACGAATCAGCGGGCGTTTTCGTATGGCCTTGAACGCTCGCCAATGACGTGCTGCATCGTGCACATCCGTGCGGACGGCACGCGCTTTAACCTCGGCCAATACGATTTCGACATGCCGTACGAGACCTTCAAGCAGATGGCGGTCAAATTCGCAATCGAACAGATTTACGACGATCGATGCATTCCGCACAGGACGTTGAACGCGATTGCAACGGCTGCCGTCGTCGACAAGATTTCGAAGATCGGCTTCCGGGCGCTGGTGATCCATAAGGACTAGCAGACCGGGCCACAGATTATCGGCACGCTGGACGGTATGCCCGGCGCCGTGCTCGTTCGTGCCGCAGTCTACCCCGACGTGGGCATGATCGACGACCTGACCGACAAGGAGATTGCTGATCTGATCGAAGACCACCTGCTGCGCAAACGGGATCTGTATCTCGCTTGCGTGACACTCACCAACGCCGAGGCACGGAACGAGTATGAGAAGGGCGTCCTGCTTTGCAACGGCACGTTCCAGATGTCTATGGATCAGTTCACATGCCTGACGGAAGGTCTTGAACATCCGGGCGCGAGGACTATCAGTGATTAGAGGGATCGCCCGTGGCATAACGGAGTACTTCGAGGCACACGCTTGATACCGATGTGGTACTTACGGAGATGCGTGAGCACGCAATTCAGGTGTGGAGCGCCGGCATCTCGGGCAGCGTGTTTTGGCTGTTGGAGCGCGGCGTCGAAGGTCCACTTCAGGGCGAGACGACACGCTATTTAGGGGCGATTTGATCTGGTCGCCAAGCTTCAATGGCGGCCCTACCGTTGTGCCAACTACGAATCTGCCGGGATAGTCGTCGCATGGACGACATCAAACATCCCAGCGATTTCACGCCGCTGACCCCTGACCAGATTCAAGGGTTGGTGGAGTCTATTCAAGATGCCTTCGGCGGCAATTTCTCGCGCGCCGAGTTCACGGACCATCTGCTGACTCTGCTCGAAGACGTGCCGGGATTCGAGGTCGGCGATGTCCCAGCGACATTGATCGAATCGGCATGGGCCATCTACTCGGGCGGTCGCTCATGAGCCGACCACTATTCCAACTCGGCCAGGTTGTTGCGACGCGCGCCGTGGCTGCGCATCTTGAGCAACACGGCATTGCTGCCGCTTTCTATCTAGATCGGCATGTCCACGGCGATTGGGGGAGTGTAGCCGCTGACAGTTTCATCCGATCCGAAGCTGCCAGATCCGCTGTACAACGACGAGCTCGAATGATGGTGTTGTCCGTACATCGATTGCGCAAATGCCGGCGCCGCTACAGCGCAGGCAATGAGGAGCATTGCTCTTTTCATGGTCGACCCTCAGGTTGTGCCGCATTAGAGCGGCTGGTTTTCAGCAGCCATTCTGCCATTTCTTGTTGGCTGTATCTTGCCACGATCTCCGATGTTTACAAATTCCTTCTTGACGCCTTGCGAACTGTTGGTAAGGACGTGACGCGGAAGGACATCGTCGAAAAATTCATCGCCGAGGTGAAGCTGACGAAGGCGGGCGCGAGTGCCTACTATCAAATGATCAAGGACAAGCACGAGCCGCAAGGTAAGAAGTGATTGTTGAGAATATTTGTATTTCGAGTAAGGCTCCTTCGGGGGCCTTTATTTTTTGATGTGCTGGGCAAAAAATATTTGTCGAGGCAATTAAATGTCGTCTTATAAAGCCCTGTTGGCACAGCGCGATGAACTTGAACGAAAGATTGAAGAAGCCCGCGAGACGGAGGTGTCGTCGGCGTTGGCTACCGTCAAGAGTCTGGTGTCCGAGTTTGGTTTTACGGAAGCGGATGTTTTCGGCCGTCAAAGACGAACACAGAAGGGGAGTCGATCTGTCGCGGAGTCGAAATATCGTGACCCGGAGACGGGCGCGACGTGGTCCGGCCGCGGTACGCCTCCGCACTGGATCGCTGGTAAGAATCGTAAGCAATTTGCAATCTGATCGTGATTGACTAGAAAAGGAGAGCGAGTGCTCCCCTTTTTTATTTCACGTCTTTGGGCGATCGGTTCAAGAAGTCCGAATTTGTGACGTTAACAAATTCATCTGTTTATAGAAAAGGATCTGTTTGTGTTGGATTTCTCTTTGGTGGGATTTGATTTTCGTCGGCGAGTTGCTCTCGTTATTTGGTTGATTGGTGTGGGTGGTGGCATATATTCGTTTCACATTCAACCAGAAAATTACAATATTGTTTTCGACACGGCAAAATGGATTTTTGTTCGCTTTTTTCGACGACTGCTTTCTTTGTTGGTTGGGCTGGGTTGCGCCGCGAGAAACTCAATGGATATCATTTGAAAATCATTGATTTGGTATGGGTTTCCGCATCTGCGATTGCAGTTGCACTCGCGGCAGTTCAGGCGACACAAATTTCTGCTGATTCGCATCGCATGATAATGAAGCGAAATATAGAGCAGAGCCGCAGTGTAGCGCGATCTACGATTCGGGAAGCCTACGCGAGCGAGTGTGTGGATCACTCGATATTGAGCGCATTGCAGTGCGAGAACTTGCGTCGGCTTGGAATTTCTGTGGAGGCGAATGGATATGTATCCCCGTCAGTAGTTGGCGCTATTTGCCCTCGTCCAATCAATATTAACAATCCGCCTGTTAATTTTACTCCGGCTCTTATTCAAGGATGTATTAATGCTGGTTATGTGGCTTATGCGGGGGATGATCCTGTGTTGGCTGATGAGGCGAATGTTGGTATTTGGAGGATCTATGCTGGATTTTGGCCGCAATTGCTGATTATTTTGGTTGCTTTGCGTGTAACAAAGAGCGCGGCGGAAGTGCTGTGGAAGGTGAAATGAGAAACTGGCGACCGAAATCTACAAACGGATGTGGACCGTCAAGGACGTGACTAGGAAGGACAGCGTCGAAAAGTTCATCGCCGATGTGAAGCTGACGAAGGCCGGTGCGAGCACCTACTACCAGATGATCAAGGACAAGCACGGGCCGATGGGCAAGAAATGATGTGTTGTGCTTCGTGACTCTCAAAAGGCTCCTGCGGGAGCCTTTCTTTTTGATAAATTAGCGTTTTGAGTACGACGGAATTTTTTGCGATGGATGGCCCGAAGATGAAAGAATGGTCTGCGAAAGATAAACGAAGGATCATCGGACGTGTGAAGCGGCTTTTTGCTATTAAGTCGTTCAGTGTGCCGAGATCTATTGGCGATATACCTATTGAAAAATACTTCGCGCGGAAGCTAAGTTTGACAGGGTCGCGGACTATATTTTTAACTGACATGGGCTTGGAAAATTTTAAAGCCATTGTTGATATTTTTGATGCGGCTGATTTCTTCGATGGGCTGGCGGGTTATTCAGATATTTGGGATGCTTGGCGTGGTGCAGTGGAAGGCTGGCTATCTTTGGGGGTGGAGCCGACGTCGGCTGAAGAGGTAGTTGAAAAAATATCCGATTTGGTAACTAAGCAGGTGGATGATTATAATTTCGCGGTTCCAATATTTGGTGTTGGAATGAAAGGCGACGCCCCGCTATCGCTGGGAGGTATGAAAATTTTAAAAATTTCGCCTAACTATTTCAGTGACATAGATGTCGATGTGCATTGTATTGATATCGAGGCGATATGTCGGCCTGACCAAGGAAGGTTGTGGATAACAGGCTCTGTGCGTGGTACGGCACGCATTGCTGAACAGAAATTTAGTGACCAAGCGACATTGGCTGTTGGGGTTTTAGCCATTGCGGCGGCATCAATGTATGAGTTTGGTGCAAGTAAGTTTCGGATCGGCATCGAAATGAATCCTGATAATGTGGGGAATCGAGTGTCCTGGTTCTCGTGGAGCAATACGACGCGTAGCTTGGCGGCGCACTACGTGTCTCCATCGGGGCAACTATTGCCGGTGGACGAGCTGATGAGTCAAAGTTCTGACATGGTCGCTATGCTTCACCGCACTCTTTCTATAGTTCAAGGGGATGGGGAGCAGACCGAGCTTGATGAGGCTATCGAGAGGGCTGTTTTCTGGTACTCAGATGCGCATAGGGATTCTGTTCTGGTAATGCAATTTATAAAATATTGGAGCTGTGTTGAGGCATTTTTTTCGATCGATAAAAATGATATTACAGAGGCTGTAACTTCTGGTTTAGCTGCGCAGATGATATTTGGCGGTTTTCATTTTGTCCCGGTTGAGAATTATCAAAAATTAAAGGCGGAGATGGCGAAATTCTATGGACTTCGATCGCAGGCCATGCATCGAGCATTCCATAATAAAATTACTGGAAAAGATACTGCTAGATTCAGTCAGCTTGTTGCGTGGCTGATTATCAGCATGGTGGGGTTGGTGACGCAGGGATATACCAAGCTCGATGATGTTAAAGTGCAGACCAAACGATTGGATGCATTGGCAATGAAGGTCGACGAACAGCAATCCACTGGGGGGCAGTGATGCTATACCGTCAGCTTCTTGCTATTGGCGCTGGCGTGAAAACTGGCATCGCTGTGAACGCCGCATGAACAGTGGAGTTACGTGGAGCCGCGAGAAAACGTGACGTGAGAACGCGCGTGATTAGTGGTTCTGATTAACGCGTTGGGGCTTGGGAAGCTGAGGTAATGGCCATTATACGACGCCCGCAGAATGCGCGATTTTACAGGGAATGGCGTGGGGAAGGCAAGCGGGCGGTTTTGGCCGGTGGCAGCGAAACTGGCATGGCTCGGCGGCGGGGCGGTGGCTTCGCTGGCAGTGGTCGAGCGTCGGCTCATCTATCGCGTAGGGCATGCGATTGCGTGGCGCGTTTACGCTGCTAGATGCGGCTCGAGTCCCAGTGCTGGATCGTTCCGAAAGATTTCTCCCAAATATTCCATCACCGCCTGCACGGTTTCCGAGCGCTTGAGATCCCGATGCGTAACCAGCCAAATGTCGCGTGAGAAAGGCACTTCCGGCTCGTCGAGTCTGAGTAGTTGCTTGTCGGCATCGCCAAGAAAGCATGGCAAGCCCGCCACGCCCGCTCTGGCCCGGGCCGCGGCCAAATGGCTGCTGATGTCGCTGAGCTCGCAACTCACGGGGCGTTGCCCGGCGATCTTCAGCAGCCACTGCTGCTGGGGCATGTCGGCGAACTGCTCGTCGTAGGCGATAAATGCCCAGCGGCTTGGATCGCGCAGAGCCGGATAGCGACGGCTGGCATACAAAGCGAACGGCATGCGGCCGATGCGACGGATGACGCTACTGGACTCCTGGGGGCGTACCAATCGCAACGCCACATCCGCTTCCCGGCGAGCTAACGACACCTGCCGCGCTTCCGCCGTGATGGAAAGCTGAATACCCGGGTACTTCATCTGGAAGTCCGCCATGCGCATGGCCAGGAAATGCGTGACCAGAACCGGCGGCGCGCTGAGTGTGACCTTGCCCTGCAAGGGCGCCTGATTCGCGCGGGTATGCCGTTCGATGGCGAAGGCCGCGGCCTCCATCGTCTTGGCTTGCTCGAAGACCTCAATGCCCGCAGCCGTCAGGCGGCAAGCACGTGGCAGGCGCTCCACCAATGTGACTTGCAGTTCGTGCTCCAGCGCCGCCAGCCGTCGGCTGACGGTCGCGTGGTCCACACGCAGCGAGCGCGCCGCTCCAGACAGGGTTCCAGCCCGGCCCACTGCGAGGAAGTGACGCAGATTTTCCCAATCAAACATCAGTGCGTTTTCTCCAGTCTGGATTGCAATTTTAGGGAATTTACGCATAGATTGCCGAGGCCTAGCATCCGCCTTGTTCAACGTTCCGGATGGCGATATATGACCGCTTCATTTTCCCCACGCGGCACGTTGGTCGCGGCTGTGCTTGGCTTCGTTGTGGTGTTGCTGGACGTGAGTGTCGTGAACGTCGCGCTCGACACATTGCGCCGTGAATTCGCCACTGACGTGGCGGGGCTGCAATGGGTCGTCAACGCCTATACGTTGGTATTCGCCGCACTGTTGTTGACCAGTGGCGCGCTTGGCGATCGCTTTGGGGCACGGCGTGTATTTCTTTGCGGCTTGACGCTATTCACGTTGGCGTCAGCCGCTTGTGGCTTCGCCTTCGATCTCCCGATGCTGATCGTTGCCCGCTTGATTCAAGGTGTCGGCGCATCTCTGCTGGTTCCCAATTCGTTGGCCATGTTGCAGCGCGCTTTTCCGGACAAGCAGCAGCGCAGCCGGGCCGTGGGCTGGTGGGGCGCCATTGGCGGCATCTCGCTGGCAGCAGGGCCGGTGCTGGGCGGGTTGCTGGTCGCTCATTGGGGCTGGCGTAGCATTTTCCTCATCAATCTGCCGATCGGACTGCTGGGCGGTTATTTGACGCTCCGGTACACGGCCATCGACGAGCCAAGCCATGGCCGAAGCCTAGATTGGCCTGGGCAGATTGTTGCGATCCTGTCGCTGTCAGCACTCACGGCCGCACTCACGGAAGTCGGGCGATTGGGGTGGGGGAATGCCTGGGTTCAAGGCGGGCTACTGCTGGCAGCGATGGGCGTTGCCGGATTCATCCGTATCGAGTCGCGCAGTGCTTCCCCCATGCTGCCGCTGGGACTATTCCGTGTGCCGGCGTTCTCGATCGCGTTGATTTCCGGCGTCATCGTCAATTTCGCATACTACGGGCTGATTTTCGTATTCAGCCTGTTCTTTCAGATCGAGCAGCAGCTCTCGCCTCAGCAGACGGGAATGGCATTCCTGCCTATGACGATTGTGCTGATGGCGGTCAACGTATTGGCCGGCCGCCTGATCATACGGATCGGTGCGAGGCGGCTGATGATGCTGGGTTTGCTTATCGCCGCATTGGGATATCTGTTGCTTTTGCCGGTGCGTGTCGATGGAGCTTACGGCTGGCTGGTTGTGCCGATGCTTATGGCGGCAAGCGGTATTGCCTTGATGGTTCCGACCATGACCAACGTCACATTGTCGTCCGTGGACACTACGCGCGCGGGTATCACATCGGGCGTGCTCAATTCGGCACGCCAAGTGGGGGGACTCTTGGGTGTCGCCGTCTTCGGCTATCTTGTGCGAGACACTGGGCAGCGGGCTTTTATGGAAGGGATGCATTGGTCTATCGGCATGGCCGTCATGCTGCTGTTGGGGGGGAGTGCGATGTGCTGGTTGGGGCTTGGCGCGGAGAAGCAGCCGGAACTCCACGTCAGTCAACCCGAAGCCTAATACGCGAGGAGAGTGAACA
This sequence comes from Burkholderia sp., assembly GCF_018375725.1. Taxonomy (GTDB): domain Bacteria; phylum Pseudomonadota; class Gammaproteobacteria; order Burkholderiales; family Burkholderiaceae; genus Burkholderia. Next base: position 9,503 of record NZ_JAHACR010000112.1, read on the forward strand.
CCGAGAGTCGGGTAATACATATACCGGCATGGTTGCTGAACTGGTTGACGGTAACGTGAAAACTGTCATTGTTCATCGTCGGATTTCACGATGGTCGCCGTCGTATCGGCCGAGGTCGCTGTTGTCTCGAAGGGCGGTCGTCCGGACAGTGAACTCGACGAGGAATGATCCGACAAAGAAGACGGAAACGGCTGCGCTAACGAAGATGGAGCTCGTGACGGAAATTTACAAGCGGATGCGTATCGTCAAGGACGTGACCCGGAAGGACATCATCAAAAAGTTCATCGCCGGCGTGAAGCTGACGAAGGCGGGGGAAAGCACGTGCCTTCAAGTGATCAAGGACAAGCCGCAGGAAAAAACTGATACCAGCTAGAACTGACACCGTGCTTGAACACATTACTCTTTAAAGGGGGCTTGGGGACTTCTTTCTTTGTGCGCCCATGCTGAGCGCACTACTAGCAGTCGAATATATCGTGAGAGGCTTTTGCTAGTCAATCCAAGGTTCGTGTTCCTCGCGATTGAAATTGGTGTCGCTATCAGTCCCATTGCCTTTAAGAATGATCAGGTCTGGCAGTGGTTCGTTTGAATCGGTGTGGTCTGATGAATCGCCAATTAGCTCCAATACTTCAGGTGCTAGAGCGGAACTTTCAGCTGTCTCGCGCAAATAACTGGATAGAATTCCGCGAGCAAAGGATGCGAGTGGCTCATTTATAATAACATCTCCTGTAACAGTTTTTGAAATCACGGGTGAGCCTAAGTGAAGCTCAAATAGTGATTTTCCGAACGTAAAAAGGCAGCAGCAAAGTGGATTGTCCTGAAACCCGCTGAATATTCGACGGCGTGGCGCCAACGTAGTCGTCAACTTTCCATACTGCCCCGTTGGTATCCCGGCCGGTTGCAACGTGTCGGCTGACGCATAAAACATATCTATCGATCCAGAGGATAAGCGATGGAATACGCCAAATGTTCCAATGGATGGAACAAGAGCGTTTCGCAAAAGATCGGGCGGTGGGGCGAAAACGCTAGTGGGGTCTAGCCTTGGGCGCGCAGAAAGCAAATCCCATTGCTCGTAGTTTCCACGAAACTGCGTTGGCTTATGATGTAATCCTGTGGATGGGCAGCACAGATTTCCGTGAGTGTTGCGCGATAATTTTGCCTGGAGCAACATTAAGCGAACCTCTATCCGCCCGCTAGTGGAATAGCTGATTATGAGCAAATCGCACAACTCACATCTTGCGCGGGGGCGAAGCCAAGGTTGCGTTGTATCGAAGTAAACTTGGCGCCTTGTGCCATGGTATTCCTCGACCTGAAATTTCGGTTTTAGCGCCCCAAATGCACTCTGGAGTGCGCGGAATTGAGCTATTTCTGCAAAAGCTGCTGACGAGGAATATTTGAAAAATTCTTTACGTAAATCTGCGGCGAATTGCTTTGAAGTATTCATGCTGGATCTCTCACATCGAGCTTCGACCAAGAAGCGTGACTGTTATGGTCATAAAAATGGCTGAGCCGTTTATGTTGTATTGGGTACATCCTGCTGCGACGCCTGGCAAGTTGCGATATTTCCGCGCCACGCCTGCATCTCATGCGATATTTTCGAGGCGGCCGAATCTTGGGCGTGGGGAGGATTGTTCGCGTGAAGTTCATAGTGGGTGATGCCCTGAAATTGAAGCTCATATCCTGAAAATTGATCGCCATTCTGGTCAAGTGAGATATGAGTGCCGGCGCTCCGGCTTATATTGCGCCGGAATACGTATTGATCCACTGACAGATTTTTTTGAGTTTTCCATGATTGCTATCAGACGACGCGCGTGGATAACTTGTATAACGACATCATGGATTGGGAACTTTATACGTAGCCGGTACAAAAGCAGCTTTTTTTCGATTGGCGCTGGCACGAAAACTGGCATCGCCGTGAACCCTGCATGAACAGTGGAGTTGCATGGAATTGGTGAAAAAGCCGACGGTAAAACCGCGCGCGAATAGTGGTTCTGATTAACGCGTTGGGGCTTGGGAAGCTGAGGTAATGGCTACCATACGACGCCCGCGGAACGGATGATTCTGCGGAGAATGGCTTGGAGATAGCAGGCGAGCGATCTTTGGCAGTGGCAACGAAACTAGCACGACGCGATGTTGAAACGGCGGCGCTCGAAGCCCGGCGGCATGAGCGTGTCATTGATCGCGCGGATGAGGGAACCGATCGCGACTGCACAGCCAACCAGCCGCAAC
>NZ_JAHACR010000113.1 GCF_018375725.1 Burkholderia sp.
GAGAGCGGCCAAGCTCCAGTCCCGCGGGCTAGCGGCTTTACTTGTGCTGCTAGCGGTCCGGCTGGCCGTGATGTCCCGCCCCATCTGAGCACTTGGTGAAGCGCCGCTCAGCCCCTACTGCGTGGAGAACCGTAGATGTACATCGCAGCCTTTATCTATAAGCCGGGCGAGGTCGACGAAGAATTTCATCGCCTAAGCGCCATAATCAATGAAGTGGCGGCCAGCCTGTCCGGCTTTCTCGGCGCGGAATCCTGGCGATCAGCCGATGGACGGCTGGTGAACGCCAGCTATTACTGGCGGGACGAGGAATCGCTCAAGGCATTTGCCTCTGCCCCAATGCATCTGGACGCCAAACGACAGTTCCGGAAATGGTATGGCGGATATCACGTCGTCGTATCGAAAGTGGAGCGAGCGTATGGAGATGGGGCGTTCGAGCACTTCGTGCCTGACTCAAGGCGGCCGAGAACCCGTTGATCCTTGCCTCTTTGTAGCGACAATCCGCAATGGGAAAGCGGACCGGTTGGTGCGTTCTTCGATACAGCTGCAACGTGGGCCCAAGGACGGACTCCGGTTTTACAACGTTCCTTCGAACCTGTGGCGCCGTGTTGCCGATATTCTGACCGCTGCCAAGGAATACGAGTAGCCGCTCGCGGCCCCTCCCGATCCCGCTCGACAAGAGCCGCCGTTCACGGATTCGGCGGCCGCTCTCGACGCAAAATTAGCACCGACTTGCCGCGATAGGTGGTCTCATTCTCGATCTCGTACGAGAGTTTTTTTGCCAAGGCTAGCGATGCGAGATTGTCCGGAGCGATGATGCACACAGTTTCCTGGCAGCGAGAATCTGCCTCCAGCCACTGTAAGGCGGCCACTGCCGCTTCGGTAGCGTAGCCAAGTCCTTGAGAGTCTTTTGCAATCATCCAGCCGATTTCGTGTACCTTGTCGAAGTCGGGAGTTAGTGTTCGCTTGAAACGAAAGAATCCCACCTCGCCTACGAATTTCCTGCCTATCCTTTCCCTGACAATCCAATGACCGAACCCAAGAAGCCCCCAGTGTCCCACTATTCGGTGTAAGCGAGCCCAAACCTCTTCCCGCGTGAGAGGCGAATCGATAACTTGGGCGACAACCTCTCTGTCTGACCACATCAAATGCATTTCCTCGAAATCATCGATGGTGGGCGGAGTAAGTACGAGTCGGTCGGTTTCCAGCGAAACGGTGCGATAGGACGTGTTGCTAGGGCTGGCTGAGAACATTGCTTGAGATGTTATGGCGATCCGATAATGTACCTGTTCATAAAGCCGCGCGTTAGCGTAACCGCTAACCCAGTAGTATTAGATCACACGCAGACCGCCGGTTCCCTTGATCTAGTAGCCAGCCTCGGGATTGACCAGCCGCACTTTCTGTAAGACGGCGTACTCGTCATCCGCGAGGTAGTTTTCGCGTTCGCGGAGAAACGGAGGGAGTTCAATGAAGGCCGCTTTCATCGAAAAATATACGCTATTTGCGTATGATTTCAAGGAGTGGTGTTGATGAAGGGGCGGCGGCATCTACTCACAAATACTGTGTAAATAAACAGTATTTGTGGCAATATCGTTCTTCCACAAACAAGAGCGTCGCGAACTACCGTTAATCCCACCGGAGACCCTATGCCTAGCCACGAAATCATCGTCACTGATGTGATCGACGAAGCCGAACTCAAAGCAATCGAAGATGGTTTGAACCAGTTCAACGACGACCACGTAGGTTATGGTGATCGGCAACCGCTGGCCGTGTACGTGCGCGATCAGGACAGTGGCGAGTTTGTTGGCGGCGCGGTTGGCCGGTCTTCGTTCGGGCTGCTGTTCCTTGATTTGCTTTTTCTTCCGAAAACCGTGCGCGGCAAGGGCATGGGCGCGCAGATCCTGCAAAGATTCGAAGAAGAAGGGCGCCGTCGGGGATGCAAATCGGCCGTGGTCTACACCATCAGCTTCCAGGCGCCAGAGTTTTATGTGCGTCATGGCTGGACGCTATTCGGCACGATTCCCTGCGATCCGCCCGGCACCTCGCGAGTCTTTCTCAGCAAGGCGCTCAATACGCATTGAATCCCAACCTGGCATCCGCAGGTAAGATCCCAAAGGGTGTCTGGATAGTCGTCGCATGGACGACATCCGACACCCCAACGACTTCCCGCCGCTGACCCCCGAGCAGATTCAAAGATTGGTGGAGTCTATTCAAGATGCCTTCGGCGGCAATTTCACACGAACCGCCTTCGTCAATCACCTGCTTTTCGGCGGCGACCTATCGCGAGCTATCTTCATCGACTCTAAGTTGCAGGCCCTTCGGGCGGCTGTTCGCGTATCGCTACTGCGATAGCGCTGCCGACGATCAACGCAATGCCGACGATTGCGACGATACTGAGTGTCTCGCCCCACAAGACATATCCGAAAAGCGTTGCCCAGATGATGCTTGTGTAGGTGTACGGTGCCAGAACCGCAGCGTCAGAGCGTCGTACGGCAATGGTAAAGAGAAGTTGCCCGATGGTAGCGAAAGCGGCAAGCAGTGCCATGATTACCAGATCCATGATGGTCGGGAGCCGCCATGCAAAAAATAGGGACACTCCAGTTACCAGGGTCCCCACGACCGTGAAAAACAATACGGTCATGCCGGAGTCGTCACTGCTTCTGATTCGCAGTATCTGGATCATCGAGAGCGCACCGCACACGGCACTCGATATCAGCAAGGCTGGCCCAATCCAGCTAGACTGAGCCCCCTGGGGGCGAACAACAAGCAGAACGCCAATGAAACCAATCAGCGCTGCAATTGCATTCCGAACGAGCAAACGTTCTCTGAGCAGAAAAGGTGCGAGAACGATAACGAACAACGCTTCCGAATAGACGATCGCTACCGCTTCGCTCAACGGTAGATAAGGCAGGCCGGCGAAGAACAATGCCGACGCGCCGATCAGCGTCAAAGCACGGATAGCCTGCCCTCGGACGTCTAGGTTACGAATCCGGGCAGCGATCGAGCGGCCGCGCAAACAGACGGCAAGTGCCGGGACGACACCAAAAAACATGCGAAAGAAGGTGACTTCGTTTGCCGGGTAGCTCAATGCGACCAATTTACCAAGCGCATCGACGATCGCAAAACAAAGCATGGAGCCCAGTATTAGGGCTATGCTTTGACGCCGAGCTATCCGATCCGTCAGAAGAGAGTCAATCTGCATGCGACCTCTGCCAAGAATAGCCGCAAGCAACCATTCACCGTATTGGTTGCTGCCGCTCGAGCGATTGATGAAATCTGCTCATTCGTATTATCCACAATACGTCACGTCACATTGACCGGCACCTGAATCCACACTTGCCCGCGTGCGGCTATCTTTCTGGAACTCGGATTAAGGCCAGTGTGACGCTCAATGCGCGGATGGCGTGAGTGCGCTAGTATCTTCACGGTCAATTGGAGCATAGCATGACGGAAAGCGAGATAGACCTCGCAATTGCAGCAACGCGCATCAACCGAGCTTGAAGAAGCAACCGGATCATCGATCGTCTGTCGCGGCAGCGCGGCGATCTCCGTTTTGGGCGTCACATGGAGGGAGCGGCTGTGCAGCACAGATGGCTTGGACACAATGAATTGTTGGTGCCGGTGCTTACGCTTGGCACGGCGAGTTTTTCTTCCGTCAACGCGTGGTCCGACAAGGACGGAACGAAAGCGCGCCGGCTCGTAGACATTTGCCTCGATGCTGGCTTAAATATGTTCGATACCGCCGACGTCTATTCGAACGGCGATGCAGAAGTTGCGTTGGGGCGTGCCATTGCCGGGCGGCGTAGCCAGGTAATCATTTCGTCCAAGGCTGGCCTGCGCAGCGGGTCTGGTCCTGATGACGTCGGCGCGTCACGCCGGCATTTGATAGATGCCGTCAACGGGACATTGCGCCGGCTCGGCACCGACTACATCGACTTGTTTCAACTACATACATTCGATGCGCTTACGCCCCTTGAGGAGACTTTGCTAACACTGGACGATCTTGTTCGCGCAGGAAAGATCAGGTACCTCGGCGTTTCGAATTTTTCTGGTTGGCAATTAATGAAGTCGCTGGCCGTTGCGCAGAAAAATGACTGGAAGCGCTATATCGCCCACCAAGTGTATTACTCGCTGATTGGACGAGATTATGAGCGAGAGCTTATGCCATTAGGCATCGACCAAGGCGTCTCAGCGTTGGTGTGGAGCCCACTTGGGTGGGGGCGTCTTCGCCCGAAAACGTATCGGAGTAGCGGAAGTCGGTCTCACGACGCCACGCCACCTTATGTTCCGCCGGTGGACGAGGGGGTATTGGGCCGAGTCATCGCTGAGCTGTCCCGAATCGCAAGCGAGACCGGCAGAAGTGAGGTGCAGATTGCGTTGAACTGGTTGCTTCAGAGGCCCACAGTTGCGAGCCTCATCATAGGTGTGAGCAGCGAGTCGCAGCTTATACACAATATCGAGGTGATCGGCTGGAGCTTGTCTGGTGAACACATCAGGAGGCTCGACACTGCAAGCGCGACAGGAAGTCCCTACCCGTACTGGCATCAAGAGGCCTTCCCTGAACGAAATCCTTCCCCTAAATTTTATCCAAAGACGTGAACCGATCAGGGTAGTGAACGACTGCTTTCGCGAATTAGGAACGTCCGCATACACGAATGCCCTGATGAGCAAGAACATCGTTCTCTACTTGAAAATTGGCTACCTTGAAATGGGACGACGCCCACATCCGACGCGCGCCGGTTCCACGATTGTCGATATGGCAAAACGCCATTGAACTAGCTGCTTACGCTGCCGAAGCGTGCAGAGAGCTGATGACTTTCTTGACGAGCCGATCTGCTTCATCAATATCGAAGTGAGGAGTTTGGGCATTCCCAAGCCGCACAATGACCAGTTGCTGCGACGGCACAACGATGATGTACTGTCCCAGATTGCCGAGCGCGTAAAACGTGTCAGCGGGTGCATCCGGCATCAATGGCATTCCCGCAGGTTGCTCGCTGTCGGTGCGCTCACGGTGGTTCACCCACCACCCAGCCCCATAGTTGGTGGCAAGCGTAGGAGTAGTCGACCATTGCACCCAGCCCTCCGGCAATATTCGCTGCCCATTCGGCGCGACGCCGTCATTTAGATACAGCTCGCCAAAACGGGCCCAATCGCGGGCCGACGCCAGCATGTAGTGCGCGCCGATTGGTGTACCGGTCTCGTCCATTTCCATGGTCACATGCATCCCAAGGGGCGCGAACAGTTCGTCGTGGGCGAAACGTTGCACATCGGCGGCGTTGCCCCCTACTGCGTCGCGGACCATGCGCGCTGCGAGATGGATGCTTGCGCTGCTGTACGCCCAACGCTTTCCCGGCGGCGCAATGGCGCGCGCCTGACGAGCGGCTGCCGCCATGTCGGGCGTGCGCACGTACATTACCCGATTCGATGGATCGAAGCCGCTACCGGTCTCGTCCAGGTCAAGACCGCTCGTCATCCGCATGAAATCCGAGAGGGGGATCGAGGTGCCCGAGCCGTTGTCGAGTGGCACCGGAGTGTCCTTGCGCAATTTCCCCGTGCGGACGAGCACACCTACAAGGGCATTCGTCACGGACTTGCCGATCGAGAAACCGAGAATTGGCGTATCGGCATCGTAACCATGCGCGTATCGCTCGGCAATCAGCCTGCCTTTGTACGAAACGACAACGGCTTTTGTTCGGCGCGGCTTTTCGGAGGGTTTCTCTGCGAATGCATCGTCAATCGCTTGGGACAGCCTCGGCGATGCGTCAAGCTGGAGCGGCAGGGAAGTCTGGGGTATCGGGGAAAGGGGCTGGGGTGATTCCAGCAACATGGGGGCGGCATCCTTCACGATTGTGCAGCCCCATGAGCCCCGGTAGATGGCACGACTGGTGAATGTACCCGTGATACTGGCACTGACTTCCTGTTGCTGGCGGTCTACCCGATAACGGATAAGCGGCGCTATCAAGTCGAAGCCCGGTCGGGATGCAATGGTTTCGGAGAATATCGTGTCGGGTTGTTGTCCGCTTACGAAGGTTTCCGAGCAGATGTCGTGCGCGGTGGTGCCGGTGGCGACACGGGCTGCATAATCCGGACGCAGTGCTGTGCAGCCCGAAAATGAAAGCGCGAGTACAGCAGAGGCTAGTAATAAGTATGGGGGATTCATTGCGATTTCACGGTGACGTGCATGCATGTGGATACTCGAGAGTTTTCGCTATTGCCGATAGCTCCCGCGCCGCGAATGAGTTCCGTTACATATGAATCATAGCGTCCGATCGCACCTCCGATATTTCATCGCTTGAATTTGCAACTTGAACGAGCCCTTGAATGAACCTGGGCAAGGACTGCTGTGATTGACAAAGCACCCTTGCACGGCGGCTAGCACGAGAGACCGCTCAAGGTCGGTCGGCTTGCGCTAGTCGCAATGGCCCAATCATGGCATCTCGTTGTGCCAACTGCGAGGCTGCCGGGATAGTCGTCGCATGGACGACATCAAACACTCCAACGATTTCCCGCCTCTGACCATCGAGCAGATTCGCGATCTGGCTACGGCAGCTTAGCTGATGTGTCCGGGAGAACGGGGAAGGCCAATTTGCAGGCAGCATTGCGATTGCGGGGCTCAACCTAAACGCAAGCCTTTGATTTTTATGGAGTTGTGGGGCGCCTCCCATTCGGAGGTCAACTTTTCTGCGAATTCTGTAGGGAAAGATCACCTTTTCTGCCACTTCCTCGCGGGGAAATTCGCAGAAAAGATGACCAAGTCATTGATTTGCATGGACGGTAGAGGTCACCTTTTTTGCGAACCTACATCGGTCGGATTGTGTTTTCCGGAAAAGATGTCCGTGGTCTCGATATGTTGTCGTTGATGAATAGGCAAGGTTTCTGTTCGATTCTGATTGCCAGGGCTCTTTGGTGAGGATTGACGATGAGCCAACGATTCCCCACCAATCGCAATTCAATGCATTGCACGAGCTGCAGACAAACTGGTCGCGTGCTGCGTGTGAGCACAAGTCAATCGGACATATCTGAAATTGGGATTTTGTATCTTTCCGCCGACGGCTGAGTAATTGCTGACAGCAATTCGTAAGGTTTTCGATATGCTTGCGCACCATCACCAACGAATGAGCGCGGGCCGCGTCGACAAGAATGAACAAGGATACGCATCGTCTGGTGTATTCCAGGCTTCGGGGGATGATGGTGGCTGTCGCGGAAACGGCGGCGGCCGAGGGCAAATCGGCGACGGGTGAGGCGCGTGTGCGGCGGCGGTCGTTGACGTCCGGCGTTCGCGTTGTGATGGCGGGTGTCGTCGCGATGGGCATGCTGCCTACCCTGTCCGGTGCGCAGATTGTTCCGACGCCGGGCACCAGCACGCAGGTGATCCAGACACCGAACGGCTTGCCCCAGGTCAACGTGACGCGTCCGTCGAACGCGGGCGTTTCGGTCAACACCTACAACCAGTTCGATGTACAGAAAGCCGGCGCGATCCTGAACAACTCGGCCACGATGGTTCAAACCCAGCAGGCGGGCTGGATCAACGGCAACCCGCATTACGGCGCCGGACAGGCCGCGCGGATCATCGTCAACCAGGTCAACAGTCCGAATCCGTCTCAAATCCGCGGCGCCGTGGAGATCGCAGGCGCCCGTGCGGAGCTCGTCCTGGCTAACCCGTCCGGGATTTTCGTGGACGGCGGAACCTTCCTGAATACCAGCCGCGCGACCCTGACAACCGGCGTGCCTTTCTACGGCGCCGATGGTTCGCTCGCCGGATACAACGTCGACCGCGGGCTCGTCACCGTCTCGGGCGCCGGCTTGAACGCAACCGACACTGACCAGGTCGACCTGATCGCCCGCGCTGTACAGGTCAATTCCGCCATCTATGCGAAGAACCTGAACGTGATCGCAGGCGCGGCCCAGGTCAATCGCGGCACGCTTGCTGCGACGCTGATCGCCGACGACGGCCCCGCCTCATCGATCGCGATCGACGTGAGCCAGTTGGGCGGCATGTATAGCAATCGGATCTTTCTCGCATCGAACGAGTTCGGTGTGGGGGTGGCCAATGCCGGCACGATCGCGGCGCAGGCGGGTGACCTGACGTTGCAGTCGAACGGCCAGCTCGTGCTCACCGGCAAGACCGCGGCGAGCGGCAATCTGGCGATGTCGGCCATTGGCGGTATCCAGAACAGCGGCACGACGTATGCGCAGCAATCGTTGTCGGCCAGTACGAGCGCCGATCTCACGAGCAGTGGGACGCTCGCGGCGCAGCAGAACACGACGATCAACGCCGGAAGCATCAACTCGACCGGCACGCTCGGCGCGGGCATAAGCAACGACGGTTCCGTCGCGCACAGCGGCGACTTGGATCTGACGGCCTCGGGCCAACTGAGCGCGACCGGCCAGAACGTGGCGGGTGGCAATGCATCGCTGACCGGCGCCAACGTGAATCTCACCGGCAGCCAGACGGCGGCGAACGGCAATCTGTCGCTGAGCGCGACGTCCGGCGACGTGAACCTGTCGAACGCCACGACGAGCGCACAAGGCGCGATTCAGACGAACGCTTCTGGCACGCTGATCAACGATCACGGCAGCCTGTCGGGCGGCGGCGGCACGACGCTGACTGGTGGCGCCCTCTCGAACCAAAGCGGCAAGGTCTCGTCGCAGGGCCCGCTGTCGGTCAACATGGCCGGCCAGATCGCCAATCAGTCCGGCGAACTGGTCTCCGAGAGCACGGCGAACGTAAATTGCGGCGCCATCGCGAACAACCTAGGCACCCTCCAAAGCGCGGCCGGCATGACGGTGGCCGGTGCGTCACTGGACAACACGGCGGGACGGATCACGTCGCTCAACGGCGACGGTCTGTCGGTGACGACGAGCGGCCAATTGACCAACGCCACGGGGACGACCGCGAACGGCGCGCAAGGCGGTGTCATCGGCGGAAACGGCGATGTGTCGGTCCAGGGCGCAAACGTTGTCAACCACGGCGCGATCATGTCCAGTACGAATCTCCACGTTGCGGGCCAATCGGTCGACAACGGCGGCGGCACGCTGCAGGCTGCGCAGAGCGTCGCGGTCGATGCCGGCGCGCACCTGACGAATCGCGGCGGTTCGATTGTCGGCCAGACGGCCACGGTCAGCGCAACGACACTCGACAACAGCGCCGGCACCGTGCAGGCCGACCAGGTGTCGTTGAATGCGATGAACCTTGCGAATCACGGTGGCACGATCACGCAGTACGGCTCGGCGGCAATGGGAATCAACGTCCGCGGCACGCTCGATAACTCGGCCGCCGGCGTGATCCAGACCAACAGCACCGACCTGATGTTCAAGCCGGCGGAGCTGAACAACGCGGGCGGCACCATTACGCATGCCGGCACGGGCACGCTGAAGATCGCACCGGGTACCGGAACCAATGCGGGCGCCAGTGCGTTGAACAACGCATCAGGCACCGTCGTGACGAAGGGACAAGCGGTCGTCGATGCGAGCAGCTGGAACAACGCGAGCGGTATCCTCGCCGCGCAGCGCGGCATCAACGCCACGATTGCGGGTGACGTGAACAACGCGCAGGGCCTGCTGCGATCGGATACGTCGCTGTCGTTGACGAACGGCGGTGCGTTGTCGAACCGAGGCGGCCACGTCCAGGCCGGGCAATCGACAGCGGGCGACGCCAGCACGCTCGCCATTCAATCGGCCTCGATCGACAACGCGGACGGCGCCATTGTCGACCTCGGCGCGGGCAAGATGACCGTGCAAGGCGACAGCCGGATCGCCAACAGCCATGCTGGTGGTGTGTCGGGCATGGGTGCCATCACCGGCAACGGCGATGTGATGGTCAGCTCAGCGTCGATCAGCAACACGCAAGGCGGTCAGCTCAGCGGCGGATCTTTGCACGTCAACGCGAACACGCTAGACAACAGCGGCGGCACGATTGGCAACGTCACGAATTCGAACGGCGACGTAAACGTCACGACGACCGGCGCGATCACGAACCCCAACGGCCAGATCAGCTCGACGCACGATCTGTCGGTCGCGGCGGCCACGCTGCTGGGCGGCGGCATATACAGTGCAACGCACGACGCGAACGTGAACCTGCAGGGCGACTATACGGCGGCATCCGACACGCAGTTCAACGTCGGTCGCGATCTCGCCTTCACGTCGCCCGGAACCTTCACGAACAATGCGAACCTGCAATCGGTCAGCAACCTGAGCGTCAATGCGGGCAACATCGTCAACGTGGGCGCCTTGACGGCCGGCGGCCTGCTGCACACGCAATCGACCAACCTGGTCAATACCGGCGCGCTCGTGGGCGCCAGCGCCTCGTTAAACGCGACAAACACGATCTCGAACCTCGGGCCGACCGCGTTGATCGGAGCGTCGGACAGCAACGGCACGCTCGAAATCCTCGCGCGCGACATCGAGAACCGCGACGACACGACGGCCACCGACTCGATGGCGACGACGGCCATCTTCGGGATGGGCAAGGTCGTGCTGGCCGGCGGCAAGGATGCGATCGGCAATTACACGAACGCGGGACTCGTCAACAACGTGTCGGCATTGATCCAGTCCGGCGGCGACATGGAATTGCACGCGGACAAGGTGACGAGCACGCGACGCGTGATGAAGACGTCCACCCGTCAGATCGATCCGGCATTGCTCGCGCAGTTCGGCATCAGCATGTCCGGATGCGTGGCAGTCCACATGGAAGCCTGCTCGGGCCGGGACGTGGGCGGGGTCGACCTGAACAAGCCCGAAGTGCGTGAACTTTTCCTGGATTTCGTGGGTGGGGTTCCCACCGATCCACCGCATGGCGGGCAGTGGAACAGCAACTACCAGAAGACGACCTACTATGCGGATAGCGCGACGGCGACGACCGTGACGGACATCAGCCCGGCCGCGCAGATCGTGTCGGGCGGCAGGATCGATGCGTCGTCGGTCCGCACGTTGCAGAACTACTGGAGCAACATCGCGGCGGTCGGCGACGTCAAGATGCCGGCTCGCTACGACGCCGATGGCTGGGCGGCGTCCGGCCAGAAACTGCCGGGCGTGACAGTTTCTTACTCGGGGCAGTACCACTACAACAACTACGACAACACCGAACACGACTGGCAACTGCCATTCGGCAATGCACCGTTCGTGACGGGGCGCCCGGGCGGTTACACGCAGGTGGCGCCGGCGTCGATCAAGGACTACAAGCTGCCGGGCTATTTTTCTACGCTGAGTTCCAACGGCACGATCTCGGGGACGGGCGTCGGCGTCAGCAACACGGCGGGCAACGCATCGATTCCGTCGCTCGGCTTGCTGCCGGGGCAGTCGGTGCCGGGTCTCACGCCCACCAACCTGAGCGGCAATGCGAGCGGCGCGAAATCGGGCGCATCGTCCGTGCATGGTGGTCCGCCGGCGCCGGTCGATCCGATCATCGCCAGTGCGACGGCGCTGAACGTGCTGAACAACCTCACGATTCCGCAAGGTGGCCTGTACCGGCCGACGACCGCGCCAAATGCGAACTACGTAATCGAGACGAACCCGGCGTTCACGAACCAGAAAAACTTCATCTCGAGCGACTACTTCTTCGGACAGCTCGGCGTCGACCTCACGCACATTCCGAAGCGACTTGGTGACGGCTTCTACGAGCAGCAGCTCGTGCGCAACGAAGTCACGGCGCTGACTGGCAAGGCGGTGCTCGGACCGTACGCAGACCTGCAGACGATGTATCAATCGCTGATGGCAGCAGGCGCGGAT
>NZ_JAHACR010000114.1 GCF_018375725.1 Burkholderia sp.
CCGCCCTGCCGGCGCAGCGCGCCCGCGCCGCCGATCCCGACGCGGTCACGTTCGCCACCCTCGACACCGGAGACGCACGCATGGCGGCCGTGCTCGCGCGCGTCGCGAAGATCCGCGGGCGCGACCTGCCGCTGCTGATCCTCGGCCAGACCGGAACGGGCAAGGAATGGCTCGCGCGCGCCCTGCATCATGCGTCGCCCCGCGCGGACGGCCCGTTCGTCGCGGTCAATTGCGCGGCACTGCCCGATTCGCTGATCGAGGCCGAACTGTTCGGTTACGAAGACGGCGCGTTCACCGGCGCACGCAAGCGCGGCAGTCCCGGCAAGATCGCGCAGGCGGACGGCGGCACACTGTTTCTCGACGAGATCGGCGACATGCCGCTCGCACAGCAGGTGCGCCTGATGCGCGTCTTGCAGGAACGCGCGGTCGTGCCGCTCGGCGGCGGCCGCGCAGTGCCGGTCGATGTCCGGGTCGTGTGCGCGACGCACCGCGACCTGCGCGCGATGATCGCCGCAGGCACGTTCCGCGAAGACCTGTTCTATCGGATCAACGGGCTCTCCGTCACGCTGCCGCCGCTCGCGGCGCGCACCGACCTGCCCGTGCTCGTCGAACGGATTCTCGAGCGGCTCGGCCGCAGCGAGCCGATGCCGTGCCGGCTCGCACCCGATGTCCGCGACGCGTTTGCGCGCCACCGCTGGCCGGGCAACCTGCGTCAGCTGACCAACGTGCTGCGTACGGCCGGCATGCTCGCCGAGGACGAACCGGAAATCACGCTGGCGCATCTGCCGGACGATTTCTGGCTCGATTGCGACGCGTCGCGGGCCGCACCATCCGTCGAGGTGCGCGAAGCGGCGACGCTGCATGACCATCAGTCGGCCGTGATCGATGCGGCGCTCGCGCGGCACGATGGCAACGTGTCCGCGACCGCGCGGGCGCTCGGGCTGGCCCGCAATACGGTATACCGGCATCTGCGCAGGCGCTGACGGCGCGCGGCAGGGCATGCGGCATCCGGACATCCTGCGCGCCGGCGCACAGCGGGATTCGGGTATGCTTGGCGGCTCGCCGTAACCGACCCGACGCCGCACCTACGACATGACCGCCCCCGAACGCCCTCCTCTCGTGCGCATCGAGCCGATCGGCGTCAGCTTCGAGGCGCCCGACTCGCTGACGCTGCTCGAAGCCGCCGGGTTCGCGAACGTCTCGCTGCCGCGCTCGTGCCGCAACGGGACATGCAGGACCTGCCTGTGCAGGCTCGTCGCCGGCACGGTCCGCTATACGATCGAGTGGCCCGGCCTGAGCCGCGAGGAAAAGGCGGAGGGCTACACGCTGCCGTGCGTGGCCGTGCCGACGTCGGATGTCGTCATCGAGGTGCCGGACGCGACATTGCGCTGATTCTCTTCCGTCCTTTCCGCCCGTCGCGGGATCGCCGGATACGATCGGGGCTCGATGCCGAAAGCATCCGCCCGGCACGTCATGTTATGGTTGGCCCACACTTTTGGAGAACGTGATGACACAACAAAACGACCGCATCGAAAAGCAGGCCCTGTTGTCCGTACCGCTGGATCGCGTCTGGGAGGCAGTCAGCAATTCCGGTGAATTCGGCAGCTGGTTCGGCGTGACGTTCGATGGCCCGTTCGACACGGATGCGCGGCTGTTCGGCCGGATCACGCCGACGACCGTCGACGCCGACGTCGCGAAGGCGCAGGAACCCTATGCGGGATCGGTCTTCGAGATCATCGTCGACAGCGTCGAACCGAAGCGGCGCTTCGCATTCCGCTGGCATCCGGCCGCGATCAACCCGGAGGTCGACTACTCGGACGAGCCGATGACGCTGGTCGCGTTCACGCTCGAAGCGAAGCCGGACGGCACGCTGCTGACGTTGACCGAATCCGGTTTCGATGAACTCCTGCCCGAGCGTCGCGCAAGCGCATACGAGATGAACGATCAGGGCTGGGACGCGCAGATGAAGGTGCTGCAGAAGTACCTGGCAACGCACGCGTAACAGCACGACCGGCGACGCTCCGCGAGCGGATGCGACGGCGCATCGGCTCGCGACGGATCGTCCGGAATGCGGCCTCGCGCGGCCGGACGCCCGGCTGCGCGAGGCCGCCCTGCACGAGCGGCCCGCGACATCCATCCCGCCGCTTCCCGATCGGCCAGGAACGTCGCTATAATACGGGCCATTCCTCGGGGAGTAGCCGCCCCGGACGCAATGTCCGGGGGCACACGTCAACATACTTGCCGGCCAATCTGGCGGCATGGCGTGCGCAGCGCAAGCCTGGCAAGACCGATGACATTCGTTCCCATCCAGCCGGGTCGCGGGAATGCGTGTCATCGCGTATTGACCGTGCGGCCCGGCGAACATTGATCTCGAATGCAATCCTTCCTTGTTTCGACCAGCATCGTCGCGCTCGCAGAAATCGGCGACAAGACGCAGTTGCTCTCGCTCGTTCTCGCCGCCCGCTTTCGCAAGCCGATCCCGATCGTGCTTGGCGTATTCGCCGCGACACTGATCAATCACGCGTTCTCGGGCGCGCTCGGTGCGTGGCTCGCCAGCGTCATCAGTCCAGGCATCATGAACTGGGCGGTGGTCGCGTCGTTCGCGCTGATGGCGGTATGGATACTCATCCCGGACAAGCTCGACGAAGCAGACGCCGTCGCGACCAAGCATTCGATGGGTATCTTCGGCACGACGGCGCTGACGTTCTTTCTTGCCGAGATGGGCGACAAGACGCAGATCGTGACCGTCGCGCTGGCTGCCCGCTTCCATGAATTCTTCGGCGTCGTGGCGGGCACCACGCTCGGCATGATGCTCGCCAACGTCCCGGTCATCTATCTCGGCCACCGGTTCGCCGACCGGCTGCCGACGAAGGCCGTGCATATTCTCGCGGCGGTGATCTTCGTCGTGCTGGGCGGGTTTGCGTTGCGAACCGCGCTCTACCCGACGCAGCACGCGCTGTTCTGAACCTGACGCGCATGCCGTGCGCCGCCCGCTCGAGCCGAGCCGGCGGCGCGCGGCTTCATCCGCCCAGATAAGCCTGCTTGATCCGGTCGTTGGCCAGCAGGTTCGCGCCGGTATCCGCCAGCACCACGCGCCCGGTCTCCAGCACGTATCCGCGATCGGCAACCTGCAGTGCCTTGTTCGCGTTCTGCTCGACGAGGAACACCGTCACGCCCTCGTCGCGGATCGTGCGAATGATGTCGAAGATCTGCGCAATGACGAGCGGCGCGAGACCGAGCGTCGGCTCGTCCAGCAGCAGCATGCGCGGCCGGCTCATCAGCGCGCGGCCGATCGCGAGCATCTGCTGTTCGCCGCCCGACATCGTCCCGGCGCGCTGCGCCGAGCGCTCCTTCAGACGCGGAAACAGCCGGTAGACATGCTCGACGCCCGCCTCGATCTCGTCGCGATTCGCGAAGAAGCCGCCCATCTTCAGGTTCTCGAGCACCGTGAGGCTCGGGAACACGCGCCGCCCTTCCGGCGAGATCGCCATTCCCTGCCGCATGATCTGGTGCGTCGACATCCCGGTGATGTCCTTGCCTTCGAACGTCACGCGGCCCGACGACGCGCGCGGCGTGCCGCACACCGTCATCATCAGGGTCGTCTTGCCCGCGCCGTTGCTGCCGATCAGCGTGACGATCTCGCCCTTGTTCACTTCGATCGACACGCCCGACAGCGCCTCGACCGCGCCGTAATGCGTATGAACCTGTTCCAGCTTCAGCATCACTCTTCCCCCAGATACGCCTTGATCACGCGCGGATCGTTACGGACCGCTTCCGGCGTGCCGATCACGATCGGCCGGCCATGCTCCATCACGAGAATGCGGTCCGACACGCCCATCACGAGGCTCATGTCGTGCTCGATCAACAGCACCGAAACGCCGAATTCGCGGCGCAGCGCATCGATCAATTGCTGAAGCTCGATCTTTTCCTGAGGATTGAGGCCCGCAGCCGGTTCGTCGAGCATCAGCAGGCGCGGCCCGGTGATCATGCAGCGCGCGATCTCGAGGCGACGCTGGTGGCCGTACGACAGCGTGCCCGCCGGACGGTTGGCCACCGACGTCAGGTTCATCCGTTCGAGCCACATCGCCGCGCGTTCAAGCGCCGCCTTCTCGGCGTGCCGATACGCGGACGTCGCGAACAGGCCGTGCAGCAGGCCCGACTTCACCTGCCGGTGCTGTGCGACGAGCAGGTTCTCGACGACCGTCAGCGACTTGAACAGGCGGATGTTCTGGAACGTACGCACCAGGCCCTTGCGCGCGATCTGGTGACTGGCGAGCCCGGCGATCGGATGACCGTCGAGCACGACATCGCCCGCCGTCGGCCGATAAAACCCGCCGACGCAGTTGAACACGGTGGTCTTGCCCGCGCCGTTCGGCCCGATGATCGCGAACACCTCGTCGCGGCGCACCTCGAAATCGATGCCATCGACGGCAAGCAGCCCGCCGAAGCGCATCTGCAGCCCGGCCACCTTCAACATCTCTGCATTCGCGCTCATTGCGGCAACTCCACGTGAGGACGGCTCGCAGGCAGCAGCCCCTGCGGACGCCACATCATCATCAACACCATCACCAGGCCGAAAATCAGCATCCGGTACTCTGCAAAGCCGCGCGCGACTTCGGGCAGGATCGTCAGCAGGATCGCGGCGAGGATCACGCCGAGCTGCGATCCCATGCCGCCGAGCACGACGATCGCGAGGATCAGCGCCGACTCGATGAACGTGAACGACTCCGGATTGACGAGGCCCTGACGCGCCGCAAAGAACGCGCCGCCGATGCCCGCGAACGCCGCGCCGAGCGTGAACGCCGACAGCTTGATGCGGGTCGGGTTCAGGCCGAGCGAGCGGCAGGCGATCTCGTCGTCGCGCAGCGCTTCCCATGCGCGGCCCATCGGCATGCGGATCAGACGGCTCGTCACGAACAGCGTGAAACCGACGAGCAGCAGCGCAAGCAGGTACAGGAAGATCACCATGTGCTCGCCGCTGTATTCGAGGCCGATCAGGTCGTGGAACGTCTTCGCGCCCTCGACGCTCGCGGAACGCGCCATCTCCAGGCCGAACACGGTCGGCTTCGGAATGCCGGAAATGCCGTCCGGGCCGCCGGTCAGGCTCGTCAGGTTATTGGCGAGCAGGCGGATGATCTCGCCGAAGCCGAGCGTGACGATCGCGAGATAGTCGCCGCGCAGACGCAGCACCGGGAAGCCGAGCAGGAAGCCGAACGTGGCCGACGCGATCGCGGCGAGCGGCAGGCATTCCCAGAACGTCAGCCCGAAATACTGGTTCAGCATGGCGTAGGTATAGCCGCCGACCGCGTAGAACCCGACGTAGCCAAGATCGAGCAGGCCCGCGAAGCCGACGACGATGTTCAGCCCGAGGCCGAGGATCACGTAGATCAGCGCGAGCGTCGCGATGTCGACCGCGCCGCGCGACCCGAAGAACGGCCACACGAGGCCGGCCGCGAGCAGGCCCCACAGGATCGCGCGCTGCTGCTTCGCGCCCATCGCGGGCATGGCCGGCAGCGGCATGGCGGCTTTCGCGCGCACGAGCCACGGCTTGAAGAGCTGGAACAGGAACACGGCCGCGACTGCGGCCCACACCGGACGCCAGTGCGGCTCCAGCACCACCTGATAGCCGTCGAGCTTCAATTGCAGGCCGAGCACCGGGATCGTGAGAACCGCGGTCAGGAGCGCCGCGGTCAACGCGTTTTTCAGTGTCGCGCCGACCGATGCGTCGGCAGCCGGCTGGCGGACGGATATGACTTGACTCATCTGCGTCTCCCTCAGACTTTTTCGATGTCCGACTTGCCGAGCAGGCCGGTCGGGCGGAAGAGGAGGATCAGCACGAGCAGGCCGAACGCCACCACGTCCTTGTATTCGGCCGGCATGTAGCCCGCCGCGAAGGTCTCCGCCAGACCCAGCAGCACGCCGCCGAGCATCGCGCCCGGGATGCTGCCGATCCCGCCGAGCACGGCCGCGGTGAATGCCTTGATTCCGGCGACGAAGCCGATGTACGGATTGAGCTTGCCGATCGTGAGGCCGATCAGCACGCCGCCGACGGCCGCGAGCATCGCGCCGAGCACGAACGTGAAGGAAATCACGCGGTTCGTGTCGATCCCGAGCAGGTTCGCCATCTTCATGTCTTCCGCGCACGCGCGGCATGCGCGGCCCATTCGCGAATGGGAGATGAACAGCGTCAGCGCGATCATCAGCACGACCGTCACGCAGACGATCAGCAGGCGCGCATACGGCACCGTCACGTCGAAGTCGCCACCGAGGTGGATGTCGAACGCGCCGGCGATCAGCACCGGCACGGACACGTCGCGTGCGCCCTGGCCGATCTGCACGTAGTTCTGCAGGAAGATCGACATGCCGATCGCGGAGATCAGCGGCACGAGACGCGGGCCGCCGCGCAGCGGCCGGTACGCGACGCGCTCGACCGCATAGCCGTACGCGCCGGTGACCAGCACGGATACGACGAGCGCGGCGCCGAGCACGAGCGGCAACGGATAGCCGGCGGATACGCCGATCGCGGTCAGGGTGACGAGGCCCACGTACGCGCCGATCATGTAGATCTCGCCGTGGGCGAAGTTGATCATGCCGATGATGCCGTAGACCATCGAATAGCCGATGGCGATCAACGCATAGATCGCGCCCAGCGTCAGGCCGTTGACCAGCTGCTGGGAGAATTGGGGAAAGAAGTCGGTCATGTGCGGGAAGCCCCGTTTGCGCCACGCCGTGCGCGGCCGCCGGATCACCGGTCGGCCGCGCGCCGTGCACGCTGTCGTCTCGATGCGCCCGCGGCCGCATGAGCGGCCGATACGCCACCGCCCCGCCCGGGCTGCGAGCGGGGTGGAACAGTGGTACGGGCGGGTACGCCGTTTAGTTGGCTGCGGTCTTCGTGGCGTCCTTGTGCCACGTGTAGACGACGAACTTGAACGCCTTCAGGTCGCCCTGCGGGTCATACGCGACCTTGCCGATCGGCGTGTCGAACGTATGCTGGTGCATGTAGGCGGCGACCTTCGTCGGATCGGTCGTCTTCGCGCCGGCGATCGCGTCGGCGATGATCTTCACCGCGGCGTACGCCGGCATCTGGAACGGGCCGTTCGCGTCGCGCTTCTTGTCGGCGAAGGCCTTCACGAGCGCCGCGTTGGCCGGATCGGCCGAGAAGTCGGCGGGCAGCGTGACGAGCATGCCGTCCGACGCCGGGCCGGCGATCGCCGTCACGTCCTTGTTGCCGACGCCCTCGGGCCCCATGAACACGGCCTTCACGCCCTGCTCGCGCGCCTGGCGCAGCAGCAGGCCCATTTCCGGGTGATAGCCGCCGAAGTAGACGAAGTCGACGCCTTGCGACTTCAGCTTCGTGATGATCGCCGAATAGTCGGAATCGCCGGCGTTGATGCCCTCGAACAGCACGACCGGAATCTTCGCGGCTTCGAGATCCTTTTTCACCGACGACGCGATGCCTTGCCCGTACGACTGCTTGTCGTGCAGCACCGCGACCTTCTTCGGCTTGACGTGATTGATGATGTACCGTGCCGCTGCCGGGCCTTGCTGGTCGTCGCGGCCGATCGTGCGGAAGATGAACTTGCGCTTCTTGTTCTCCGTGAGCTGCGGCGCGGTCGCCGACGGCGTGACCATCACGATGCCCTCGTTCTCGTAGATGTCCGAGGCGGGAATCGTCGAGCCCGAGCACACGTGGCCAATCACGTACTTGATCTTCTGGCTGACGATCTTGTTCGCAACGGCGACCGCCTGCTTCGGCTCGCACGCGTCGTCCATCATCACGGCCTCGAACTTGTTGCCGCCCGCGCCGCCTGCCGCATTGATCTGCTCGATCGCGGTCAGCGCGCCGGCCTTGACCATGTCGCCATACTGGGCGACCGAGCCGCTCATCGGACCGGCGATGGCGATCTTCACGGTTTCCGCTTGCGCGGCGGCGGCGCCGACGGCAAACAGCACGGCGGCGAGAGACATGGACGTAAGACGGGACAGCGTCATCTGGAGCTCCTCGATGTTGTTAGTCATACGGGCAAAGGCGGCATGACTTGCGCAATCGAACAGCACCGGGGGCGAGGACATGGGACACGCCCGAGACGCGAAGACGGACCTGCGGCGTGATAAGACTTGTGCGGGGCCCGGCTCTTTCAGTCCCCGAGGGAACCTTTGGTTCGGAAAGACAACGTGATGCGTCTTGCATTGCGCAAGCGTTTCGCCTGCCCCGCTTGCCGAACCGCTCGTCGGAGGGATGGTCCGACAGCTGTTGGCAAGGCAACTGAAATTATATGAGGATTTTGAGATCGTCTGTCGAAAATGCGGGCCGACCAAGGGAAAACACGGAGAACGATCGTGCGACGCGGTGGCAATTCCGGTGCAACCTCGACCTGCGCGCGTGGCGAACAAACGGCGCAATCGGGTTGCGATTCGGGCCGAGGCCTCGCCGCTTATCCTTGTCTGGCAAGGATTTCGCGATTCGGTCGTCGGAAGCGGGCGAAGCGTTCGGCTGGCCGATCGGCATCGCGCGCGATCGGCAGCCGAGCGAGCGATGAAGCAGACACGCGTTGCAGTGCGCTGCCCGAACCGGGCAAATCATTCGATTTGCTGTCTGAATCGCCAACATCGAAAGCGAATCGTCATCCACGAAAAATAATGCCAATCCGCTGCGCTCCGGCATCCCGGCCGGTCTCGTCGCCATTCTCTCGTCGCCCTTCGCATGTTGCCGGCGCGATACATCGCGGCTTCACGCAGCCGAACCGCAGCCTGAGACGCGACGGATCGACGGCGTGCCAGCCGGCGCTCAGTCCGGATACGCCTCGTCGACCTTGAGGTTCGCCAGCTTGAAGATCGTGCGCAGCGTCCGCGGATTGATGTCGCGTCGCGCCGCGAGTGACGTCAGGATGAAGTCGAGTGCTCGTGCGTATTTGAGCAACGTGGCGCAACTCTCGAGATCCTCGGTATTGGCGCGCAGACGCTCCGCGAGGCGGACCATTTCGGCGGACAGCGTATGCGCCATGTCGAGTTCCATCTGCTGCTTGGCGCTCCACGTCGACTTCGGCTGCTCGAGGAGCTTGACCAGGAAAGCCTGGAATTGCGCGTCGGACTGGTTCGGAAGCGCGTCAATATCGTGTCCCCGTTCTGCGGTTGGGCGAGGCGGTCCGATGGACGCGCTCGACGGTTTGTAGGTATCCGTACCGATCAACCGGCGCGGTCCTTGTGCCCAATGCATTGCAGAATTCGTACCAGCGCCCGGCCCCGCGATGCCGGAACCCACGAAAGAGAACCCGACGATCGCCGCTCAGGCCCATCGGCAGGCGGCCTGCATCGATCTCGGCCAATGACGTGCCGCACCGTGTCACCACACGCCCCGGCTGTCGGGAAACAGCGCGAACAGCAAAATGATTCAAGGATGTAACGTAACGCGCGCAGGGAAAACTGAAACGACGCCGGCGGCCAACACCACGCCCGGCACGCGAAAGATGCGGCCGCATGACGCGTGAACCCGAGTAGACGAAATACGGCGTAAACCTCAGAATGCCATCCAGTTTATGCGCCGCCGCGGCGCCACGCGTTTGTCTTGTATCAAGCCTGAATCCTGATGCGTTTTTGTTTCGGAAACACCGTCACGTTGATAGGGAAGATGGCCGGTTCAAGCGCGTTTCTGCCGCGCCAAGACGCCCGGGCGTTCAGGCGTGGAGATAAACTGGCTCGCGCGCCCGACGGGGCGTCAGGCGGTCCATCTGCAATCCAACCGTTTTTAACGAGATTCCAAAGTTCTATGTCGAACGAACACGCCCCCCACGATCAAGCAGTCGAGCATGCCGCTCGCTCCGGCGATCCGCTGTCGCGTTGGGTCGCCGTCTTTACCGCCATCCTGGCTGCCGTCTCCGGCCTGCTGCACTACGAAGAAGGGGTTCTGCAGACCCGGGCCCTGATCTCCAAGAACGACGCGGTCCTGTTGCAGAGCAAGGCGAGCGATCAATGGAGCTACTATCAGGCCCAGTCGAACAAAGGGCATCTGATGGAACTCGCCGCTGAAACGGCGCCTGCCGAAAAGCAGGCCTATTACCGCGATCAGATCGGCAAATACGAAGAGCGGAAGAAGGAAGCGACGGCCAAGGCGCGCGACCTGGAGCAACAGGTCGAGGCGGCAAACCGTCAGTCGGAGAGCAATCAACACCCGCAACACATGTTCGGGCAGGCGCTCGCGCTGATCAGCGTGGCGATCTCGCTGGCCGCCATCACGTCGCTGACCAGCAGCCGCAAGCTCTTCGTGCTGGCAGGACTCACCGGGCTGGGCGGCCTCGGTGTCGCCATCGCCGGCTTCCTGCATCTGTAAGCACGCGAGTCACCCTCGCCGCCCGCCGGGCGGCCATGCTCCCCTCGGCCGCCCGGGCTGCTTAACCGCCCGGGCAGGTCTTCGCGCGATTGTCGAGGTTTTCGCGCTCGACGGTCAGCAGTGCCGATCCGCGCGCACCCTGACGCGTGATGCGCAGCACGTAGATGGCATCGTAATCGTCGCTTGGCCAATACCGGACACCGGCCGGATCGCCGCCGAACTCCTTGACGATCCGGCGGGACAACTGTTCGATGACCGTATGCTCCCACGCGACGACCACGCGGCTTTGTCGATAGGACGGGGATAACAGCGCTGCGTGCAGGCCGTCGATGTCGGCAAAGCCGATCGACGTGTTGACGGGCAGGCCAAAGTAGATGGCGGTCGGCTCGATCGTCGCCAGCGGCCGCACATAATCGTATTTCGTGCCGCGATCGTCCTTCTGATGCGCCGGATCCGGGGCGAAGATCACATCCGGCCTGCCGTATTTCGCTTCGATCACGCGCGGCAGCGCGAGCGCCCTATTCAGCCCTTCGCACGTCAGTTGGCCGAGCCCGTTGGCCGGTTTTTCGCCATGCCGGACCATGACGATCGTTTCGACCTCCTCGTCCGCGGCCCGCGCGTGCATCGAGACCAGACCGGTCATCACAGCGAACGAAGCGGCCATGAGCGCCGGCAGAAAACGGTAGCTTTTCATCAGTTGCGTGAATAAGGGAATGCGGCGATTTTAGCAACGCCAACCGGAACAATGCATTTCCGGAACATCGCGCGCATCTGTCAAATCCGATTCGGCACGCCATCGCGTCGAGCGGTTCCGAGCCAGCGGCCGCGACATCGCGGCCCGCTTTCACGGCTGCAGCCGCGCCGGCCACACCCATCGTTACCCTCGCCTTTCTCGAAAATGGGCGCCGATTATTTCTAAATCGGCAAAAGGTAATTCAACCAAAGCAGGATGTTTTTTCCGCGCGCGGACGCTTACATTTAGCGCACCACAAATTGGAAACCGCTACGGAATCGACATCGGGCAGTTGCAAACACTGCCTGGATCGATACCGCACGAGCTTTAGGAACCGGCAAAATGAATTCTTCCAAATCCCTGCCAGTGCTCGATTCTGACGATGTCCACGTCGAAATCCTCGAACGTTCCGAAACACTGCTCGTCGTCCGCTGGGTCGAACCCGGCCGCTGTCACTACGGCGAGCAACGCTGGCGCCGCCGCTTCGCCCAGCGCACCGGCACCTGCGCGCTGTCGCGGCAGGTCATCCATCGTGGCGACGAAGTATTCCGCCCGGCCGAGCGTCCGGCCCCCGCGAATGCCGCCGCGATGATCTCCGCCGCCGAAGTGCTCGCTCTCGCCGGCAGCAACTGACGGAGCGCCGGCGCAGT
>NZ_JAHACR010000115.1 GCF_018375725.1 Burkholderia sp.
CGACACGCCGGCCGCAAGCGCCCTCTCGACAAACGATGCGTCGTCCATTCGGGGCGGCAGCCAAAGGACGAAATGAAATCCCGCCTGCTCGCCGGATACCGTGCAATGCCCGTTGCCGTGTTTCGCCAATTGCTCGAGCACGATGTCCCGTCGCTGGCGGTACGCCTGACGGCTGGCGCGCAGGTGCTTCGCAAAATCGCCGCGTCCGATAAAGCGGGCCACCGCGAGCTGAGACGCCATGCCGACGGAGCCTCCGGTTACGCGCCACACGGCCGCCAGTGCCGGCCGAAGTTCCGCCGGCACGACCATGAAGCCGATGCGTAAGCCGGAGAAAAGCGTTTTGTTGAACGAACCGCAGTAGATTACGCGGTCGTATGCATCGAGCGACTTCAACGCGGGCAGCGGCGCGGCCTGATAACTGAACTCGCCGTCGTAGTCGTCTTCGATGATCCACGCCCGATTGCGCTGCGCCCAGTCGAGCAGTTCGAGCCGTCGGGAAACCGACATCGTGACTCCGAGCGGCGATTGATGCGCGGGCGTCACGTATGCCGCGCACGCATCGGAATGCTGGTTCAGCGTGGAGGTCTCGATTCCTTCCCGGTCGACGGGGACGTCGACCACAGTCGCGCCTGCCATCGTGAAAATGTGCCATGCGGATGCGTACCCTGGATCTTCCATCAGTACCGTGCTGCGAGGGCAAAGCACAGTTCGCGCGACGAGATCGATTGAATGTCGGATACCGGTCGTGATGAAGATGTCGTCGGCTCCGCAAGGGATGCCACGGTATTCCCTCAAGTACCCGGCAATTTCGTCGCGCAAACTTTCGACGCCTTGTGACGGCGTCGAACAGAGGTCGCTCGCGGTGGCGGAAAGCAGGCTCATCCCGATGTACTTCTTCCATTGCTGCATTGACAACAAGTCGGGATCGGCGAGCCGAGCAATGAACGGGACGCCCAGGCGCACAGCTTGTTCCGGTGCGGCCTCGTCCGTCTTTCCTGATTGCTCCGGGGTCTGGCCGGGACGGCGGGGAGCGTTCTCCCGCGACTGCGCGGACGCACGCAGATAGCTGTCTGGAACCACCGCGGACACCCGCGATCCGGATCCTTGTGTTCGCGCGATGTAACCCTCGGAGCACAACCGATCGTAGGCCGCTTCGACAGTTCCCCGCGCCACGCCCCATCGAGCGGCGAGGGTCCGGCTGGACGGCAACGGACTATCGCCGGGGAGCAGACGTTTCAGGATCGCGTCGCGAATCGCGTCGGCAATGCATTCCTGCTTCGACTGCGGGCTTCCCGACGACAGTCCCGGAGGGCGCGGCAGATCAAGTGGAATCGCGGTTTTGCCTCGCGTCATAGTGGTCTAGTAGATGTTCGATTTAATGGACCTTCAGCTTATATCACTTTACCCATAAATTCTCGCCAACGACATTCATTGCGTCCGAGGGAAAGTTGTCCATAAGAAAGAACACTGAGAGATTCACGCTCGCCGTGATCGGCGGCGGGGCGGCAAGCGTCGCGTTTCTTCATCACCTGAGCAATCTGATCACGCCGTCGGCTGCGGCGCGACTTCAGGTAAAGGTATTTGAACCACGGTCGCTGATCGGTCCTGGGCTCGCTTACCAGCCTGACGTCGATACGGCCTTGCTAAATCGCGCGATTGAGACGATGTCGGTATCGGCTGCCGATTTTTCGACGTTCACGTCATGGGTGCGATGGAAGTCCCACCATGAACCCGAATTGCACGATCTTGTCCGACGTGACCTGTCGTCAACCTATGTTTCCCGATCGCTGTTCGGCCGCTACCTGCAAGACTTTTTCAACGAGACGTTGTCTACCGCGCGCCGAAAGGGATTGTCGGTTGACGTCGTGCATCGGGAGATTCGCGCCATCTCGCGGAACTCCCGTTATCGCTTGGCTGCCGACGACGAGACCTACGACGCCGACAGCGTCCTCATCGCGGTCGGCAATACGGGGCCACGCGATTACTACGGTCTTTCCGGGCACGAGCGTTACATTCATCGTCCGTATCCCCTCGCGTCAGCGCTTACGAAGCTGGCGGATGCGAGCCGGATCGCGATCATCGGTGCGAGTCTCACGGCGGTCGACATTGCGGTCAGCTTGTACAGAATGAACAGTCAGGCCGAGATTCACATGGTGTCGAATACCGGCATGCTTCCGCTCGTAAAAGGCAAGCAGACGTTGCCGCAGCCGCCGCGTCACCTGACGGCAGAGCGGCTGCGTGCGCTGACGTCGGATGGTCATCGCAAGATCAGTCTGCGCCAGCTCGGGCGTCTGATTCGCGCGGAATTCAGGGCTGCGGGTGCGGACTGGCGAGAGTTGTTTGTTGACCATGACGATGCAATTGCGCTGTTGCGCGACGAGATTGCGGAGGCGGACCGCGAACGTGCGTGGCAGACGATTCTGGTTGCCACCAACGATCTGGTTGAATTCGCGTGGAATGCGCTGGACACGGAAAGCCAGGCCTGCGCGCTGAAGCGTTTTGCCCGCCATTGGCTTGCGTGCCGGGCGCCGATGCCCGTGGAGAATGCGCGTGTGATTGCGAAGATGCTCGCCGACGGCCGTCTGAAACTCGTGAAGACGCCGATCGCATTCGACCGAACGCATCCGCACCGGATTTCTTCGACGGTCGCTGGTCACTACGACTACGTCGTCAACGCGACGGGCGCTGCCAAGGACGTCCAGGAGCCGGGCGATTCGTCCCTGATCTGGCAGATGCTGCAGGACGGGCTGGCCTGCCGCGACTGGCGGGGTGGTATCCGTGTCGACTTCGAAACGGGCGCGCTGCTCGACAGCGATGGCGAGCCGGACTATCAGCTCCGCGCGCTCGGCCACATCACGTCCGGGACATATTTTTTCGTCAGCTCGCTCGAGATGGTTGCCAAGCGCGCTCGCCGAATCGCAGCCGACATCGCTTCCTCGTTCGCGGAAGAAGACATCACGCTGCGACCGATCACGCAGCAGTTCGAATTTGCCGGAGACGCATTCCCCGTATGAAGACTCGATCGTTGCCCCAGTGGGGCTGGTTGTTCCTGCTGATGCTCGTCGTCTGCCTGCCGCGTGTCACGATCGATGCTTACCTGCCGTCGCTGCCCGCGATGGCGGACGCGCTGCATGGCACCGACGCCCAGCTTCAGCTCACGCTGACCCTGTACATGGTCGGCTATGCGCTTTCGATGCTGGTGTCGGGGCCGTTGTCCGATCGGTACGGCCGACGCCCGGTCCTCATCGGCGGCCTGTGCATCTATGTGGTCGCGAGTGTCGCCTGTGCGTTGGCGACGAGCATTCCGGCAATCGTCTGCGCGCGCATCTTTCAGGCACTGGGCGGTTGCAGCGGAACGGTGATCGGGCGAGTCATCGTGCGCGAGCGCTTTCCGACCGCGATGCAGGCCACGATGCTCAGCCGCATCTCGGCTGGCATGGCGCTGTCGCCGGTGATCGCGCCGCTGGCCGGGAGTGCCGTCGCCGAATGGCTCGGGTGGCGCGGTGTGTTCGCCTGGCTCGCGGCCGGGGGGATCGTCGCGATGGCGATGGTGCTGCGTCATTTACCCGAGACGCGCGAAAGCGCGACGCGGCCGGAACCGGGCGCAGGGCTGCTGCGGACGTACGGAAGACTGCTCAGCGAGCGCCGCTTTTTGCGTTATTCGCTGGCGATCAGTTTCGTCTACTGCACCTATTTTCCGTTCATCGCAGAATCGTCGACGCTGTTCCAGCGGAAAATGGGTGTGTCCGGCCCGGGCTATGCGGCAATCTTCGGTTTGACCGTGCTCGGATATTTGATCGGATCGAGTGTATTCAGGCGCTCCAGCGGCCGATGGAAAGCCGATTCCGTCATCGCGTCGGCGGCATGCATCAACCTGGCCGGGGCCGTCGCGCTATGGGTGGGCGGCGCGGTCGCACCCGCATCCGCCGCGGCGATCGTTGTACCGATGTTCTTCGTGATGATTGCCGTCGGGATCGCAATTCCGGCCTGCCAGTTCGCGGTGATGCAGCCTTACACGAAGATCGCCGGCACGGCTTCCGGACTCTTCTTCTTCATCCAGATGGCGATCGCGGCCGCGTGCGGCGGCGTACTTGCTTGGTTGTCGGACGGCACCGTCCGCCCGATGATCGCAGTGACCGTTTGCTCGAGCGTCGCTTTTCTAAGCGTGATTGTTGGCCTGCGCGAGCGCAGCGCCGCCACGGGCCGCGTCGAGGCTGGCCGAATCTCGACGGGGAAGCGGCGCGCAGCGGAACGATGAGCGCTTGCCGTTGCGTGTCGGAAAGCCGGGCCGGTCGGTGTGGTCGCCACGTCAAAGTCGGGAGCTGCTTCGCGCGGGCAGGTGTTTTCGCGAAGCGTCACGGGGGAAAGGATCATGTAATGCACCTGCCTGGCGCTTACTGACCGGAATTCCCATGCGTGTGCTGGTTGTCGAGGACAACCCGATCCTGGCGCAATCGCTGTCCGATGCGCTGACCGCCGCGCGCTTCGCGGTTGGCCACATGGCGGACGGGAGGCGGCGGATCAGCGCCCCAGCACATCGGCCGAAGATAGTTTGCCGTTGAACGTCCGCTTCTTTGATCTCGACAGTCCGCTTCGGGGCGGCAACGGTCCCCGACTGAATCGCCAGTTCGCTGTTCGTGAACGCCGATCTTGGTGAGCGCGTTGCCGCCATCCGCTCAATACCAGCGTCGTCGAAGGCATCAACAACACCATCAAGGTCATCAAGCGGCGGCCTTATGTATTGACCCACTGATGCTGATCGGGATGGCATCTGTCATGCCCCGGTGAAAACCCGATCGACCGCCGACCAGCTCTCCAAGGACAGGAACTCCTTGGGCGACAGCACGCCTCCCTCGCGAGGCGCCCCGAAAGATGTATGCTGTCCAACGTGCGATTCCGCAAGCACGCATCGCTGTTGACCGAGGATATGTTTGGACAAACCTTTTGAGGAGTGGCTATGAGCAATGCAACGTGGATTGTGGTGGCAGGGGAAGGTCGCGCACGTGTCTTCGCATCAGGCACGGGTTCCTCTGCGTTGCAGTTAGTCGACGATATTTCCAACGCATATGAAAGCGCGACCCGGCTCACGGACAAGCAGGCGGAGTCGTTTTCCGAGAGCGAACGCAAAGAGAAAGAGCGAGACAAATTCGCGGCTCAAGTCGCGAAGTACTTGGAAGATGCGCGATTGCATCAACAGGTCGGCAATATGAAGATTATTGCGGAACCCAAGTTTCTTGGAATGTTGCTGAGTTATCTGGACGAGCAGACTAAAAAACTCGTGTCCGACCATGTGAGCAAAGACTATTCAGGTTTGAGCACGAAGGAGGTCGAGGAAATTCTTCTGCGGGGGTAATCTGAACTGCACCCCAAAAGTCGATTTCGGTCTGACCTTTGGGGTTTTTATATTCGTCCGCGTCACCCGGCGCTACCCATGCGAACCCAGCCGAAACACGTTGCGCAATTCGTCGTGATTGTGGACGTTGAGCTTGCGGTAGATCTTCCTCACATGATCGACGACCGTGCTGTCGCGCAGCGCGAAGCAACGTGCGATCTCGCTGTGCGAATGTCCGAGGACGAGCGGCGAACACAGTTGCCGCTGCCGTTCGGTCAGGCCGAACTGAAAGCCGAGGCGTTCGATTTCCAGTTCGAGCGGCGGGAAATGCTCGATATGAATCACGATCGCGAATTCACGCTGCAATGCATGCGCGCCCGCAAAGCGGTAAGCCTTGAAACTGAAGCGGCCCGCGTGGTTGCGGCGCTCGAGTGAGGCGGGTGGCGCCGCGAAGCCGCGCCATAGGCGATTGATGCTCGTCAGCAGTGGCGCGAGCCACGCGGGCAGCCGGTCATGACGGTAGAACGCGAGCGGCGCATTCGATGCGAGCGCGAGCATCCTGATGCTGTCCGGATTCTGCAGCAGGATCCGGCCGGTATCGTCGGCGACGACCATGGCCGACAGGCCGCCTTCCGCCTCGTGCAACGGTGGCTGTACGGGGCGTGACAGCAGATGTGCGAGATGCCGCGCGAAGGGCTCGATGTCCCGATGGTTCTTTTCGGAAAACGGACGGCTGCCGGGTGGCCGGGACAGCTGGAGGCTCCCCCGGCCGCGCGTGCCGTTGGCCGCCGTCAGCTCCAGGCAATGCCGCATGTGGACCGGTCGCCACAACGCCGCGTACATCGGGCTCGCCAGCAGCGCGGCGTCATAGTGCGCGCTGTTGTCGAAGCCATGGCCGCGACGCATCGCGTCCGCGAACGTCACGCCAAGCACTTCCTGTCTGGCGGTGTTGTGGACTTCCGAGAAATAAACGGGCAGCACGTGATAGACCGTGTCGTTTTCGCTGTATATATCCGTCAGCGTGCCGTATGCGTCGGCGTAGAAGAACATGCCCCAGTCGGCGCTGACGATCTCTCTCGCATCCTGAATCACATGAGGCATGACGAGATGCGGATCGACGCCAAGCGAGCACAGCCGTCGAATGTGGCCCGCCAGCGCGACGTGCTTGTCCTGCATGGTATCCCTCTCGACCGTGCGGTGGGTTCGATCCCGATGCGGGTCGTCGGTACCCTTCGCACGATATGTCCAGCGTAGGCGGTCAAATTGACAAACGCGGCAATTGCCCCCTTTCAAGGGGGCGTCAAACGGGTAGGGCGTTCCTATTATTGCGGCATTCCTGGTGTAGGCGCGACGCGATTCCGCACGGGCATGCAGGGCTTCTGTCCGAGATTGTTTGGCGGCCCGGCCGTGGTCCGGCCGCGGCGGATGTCTGACCTGCGGCCGAGCCGGTTGCCTGCGCGCATGTGGCGGGAATGACCGATCCGCGTGGCGGCGCGGTGCGCGCGCAAGACGACAATACGCGTGCGAGTTGGCCACCACGCATGTCGCGCATGTCGATGCGCTGTCCCGGGGGAGTGACAGGAGGAATGCCAGGGTTGTCCGACGCCGCAGCGAACATGTCATGCCGTCGACGGGCTTCGTGCGCAAGCGGCCGGCTTGCGCGGCGATCCGTGCCGCGGCATGGGCGACGGCGTCGACAGGCGCGGACGGCGGGTTTGAGCGCTGCTCGCGTCGAACGTATCGCATGGTTTCTTCATATGAGGTGCCGCAATGAAGACTTTGTCCAGGACGGCGTTTGCCGTTGCCTGTCTGCTGGGCGCCGCTGGGGCCGCCCAGGCGCAGGGGAGTTCGCCCTCCGATGCAGCCATTACCAACACGGCGGTGGGCGGCATGCCGAGCGCCGGCATGCAGGCGGGCGGTCCGGCGTCACCGACACGCGCCCAGGTCAGACAGGAACTGAGCCGCGCGCAGAAGTCGGGCGAGCTTGGCCGGATCAACCAACTCTACAACGGCAGCGAATGAACATCGGGATTGCGATTCGGCGAGGCCGCCGCACAATGGCGGCCGCGTCGAACGCAGGCGTTCAGCCAATGCAGCGGCTGCGACCCGGATATCGCAACGACGACAGACGGACGGCGCGGCCGTCATCGAGGCGCATGCCATGCAGGTTGCTTGATGTGGAACGAATACGCGGGGGCACCCGCGTTGCGGCTTCATAAAAAAGGGTGCGAGCAAGAGGGCGGCGATCGCGGCGTCGGTGATCGCCGGGGCAATGTCGAGCATTCACTCAAAGGGACTGGCGCTTGAGCGTCACCCTGTTAGAATTCGGCTGCCGCATTGTTTCGATTGACTGATGAGATTGCTTGACGCCCTTGTCGAACAGCGTATCGCCGCCGCCGCTGCGCGGGGCCAGTTCGACGATTTGCCGGGTACCGACACGCAGCAGGTGCTGGCCGACGGCCTGCTCGTTCCCGAAGAGGTGTGGGTTGCCAACCGCATCCTGAAGAATGCAGGCTTCGTGCCCCCCGCTGTCGAGCAACTGCGCGCGCTGTGCGACTTGCAGAAGGAATTGCGTGCGGTCAGCGATCGCGTCACACGCTGCCAGCTCGAGGCGAAGATGCTCGCGCTCGACATGGCGCTCGAATCGCTGCGGGGCAGCCCGATGGTGATGCCCCGCGAATACTGCCGGCGGATCGCCGAACGCGTGTCCGAACGCGTGCTCAACGACGAGCTTGCGCAAGCGGGGGCGATGTGACGCCCGACGTGCCGCCGCCCGATCCTGCGAACGAATCCGCCGCGCCCGCTGCCGCACCGGTATCGGAGCGCGACGCGCATTTCATGCGCCTTGCGCAGGCCGCGGCCGAAGAGGCGCGTGCAGCCGGCGAAGTACCGGTCGGCGCGGTGCTGGTGCGCGGCGACGAGGTGATCGCGCGCGGTTTCAATCATCCGATCGGCGGGCATGACCCGTCCGCACATGCCGAAATGGCTGCGCTGCGTGAGGCGGCCCAGCACCTGCAGAACTACCGGATGCCTGGCTGCGAACTGTATGTCACGCTCGAGCCGTGCCTGATGTGCGCGGGGGCGATCATGCATGCGCGGATCGCGCGCGTCGTCTACGGTGCAGCCGACCCGAAGACGGGGGCATGCGGCAGCGTGATCGACGCTTTCGCGAATCCGCAGTTCAATCATCACACCGACGTGGTCGGCGGCGTGCTCGCCGGCGAATGCGGCGCGGCGCTGAAGTCGTTTTTTGCCGAACGCCGCCGCGCGCTGCGCGAAGCCCGGCTCGGCCGCACGCAGGCATCCGGCACGTCGTGAACCCGGCGCGGTTCCGGCCCTCTAAGCAGGTTTGATCTCCCGACCCGTTCCGCCCATGTCCTTCCATCCCGTCGAGCCGTTCACCATCCGCCTGCTGGCGCCATCCGGCTATCCGCACGATCCCGATGCGATCAATCGCGCGCTCGAGCGTCTGAGCGATGCGCGGCATCGCATCGAGAACGTCGAAGCGACGCTTCGTCGCTACCAGCGGTTCGGCGGCACGGACGGTGAGCGGGCGGGCGACCTGAACCGGCTGGCCGACCCCGAGCGGGCGCTGCCCGACATCGGGATCGCGGTGCGCGGCGGCT
This sequence comes from Burkholderia sp., assembly GCF_018375725.1. Taxonomy (GTDB): domain Bacteria; phylum Pseudomonadota; class Gammaproteobacteria; order Burkholderiales; family Burkholderiaceae; genus Burkholderia. Next base: position 8,959 of record NZ_JAHACR010000115.1, read on the forward strand.
ACGGCGCGGCACGCATTCTGCACGGGCTCGATTATCGCGGGCTGGAGCACCGGCTGCGCGACCGGCCGATCGTGCTCGTCGGGCACAGCGACTTCACCGCGATTCAGCTCGCGCTCTATGCGAAGGCGCGGGTCAAGACGTTCGGCGGTCCGATGCTGTCCGCCGATTTCGGCGCCCAGACGCCGAGCGAATTCACGATGGGCCATTTCTGGCGAACGATCACGCAGCCCGAGACGACGATCGTCGCGGAGGCTCCGCAGGCGCAGAGCGTCAACGTGGCCGGCACGCTTTGGGGCGGCAACCTCGCGATCCTGACCTCGCTCGTCGGTACGCCGTACATGCCCGACATCGACGGCGGCATCCTGTTCATCGAGGACGTCAACGAGCAGCCGTTCCGGATCGAAAGGATGATCTATCAGTTGCATCTGTCTGGCCTGCTCGCGCGTCAGCAGGCGCTCGTGATCGGCCAGTTCACTGGCGCGCGGCCATTCGAATACGACAACGGCTACGACATGCAGGCAATGATCGAGCAGGTGCGCGAGGTGATCGGCATCCCGGTCGTCATGGGCTTGCAGTTCGGCCACGTGCCCGACATGGTGACGCTGCCGTTCGGTGCGCAGGCGCGGCTCGTCGCGAACGCGCACGGGTTCCGGCTGACCATGTCCGACTATCCGCATCTCGGCTGATACGCGCACACGCGATGGTCGAAAAGGCGGGCGTCCCGCCTTTTTCTTCTGGTGATGGCGCAACTAACGGCCGAATTCAGGAGACGATCCCGATCGTCTCGTTCGCCGTGCCGTCCTGACCCGCTCCCCGCGAGCAGGTCAGTGCGTCTCCTGGCGGGATGGGGGCGCGTCGGAGCCTGGCATCGACTTGCCGCAACCCCGCACATACATTCCGTCTGACCCGCACTATCTGCGCCGCTATATGGGCGCGTATCGGCGTTTTCGCTACACTGGGCCGTCATCGCATCGGCCCGAACGGCGCGGTTCCGGGCGCCGCGCGGCCGATGCAAACCCATTCCTTCAGCGAGTCTTCGTCGTACGTCGAACCATGCCACTCGATACTTCCTATCCACGCGATCTGATCGGCTACGGCCGTGATCCGGTGCAGGCGAACTGGCCCGGGCGGGCGCGCGTCGCGGTGCAATTCGTGCTGAATTACGAGGAGGGCGGCGAGAACTGCGTGCTGCACGGCGATCCGGGTTCCGAGCAGTTCCTGTCGGAAATCGTCGGGGCGGCGGCCTATCCGGACCGGCACATGAGCATGGAGTCGATCTACGAATACGGCTCGCGTGCCGGCGTCTGGCGGATCCTGCGCGAATTCGAGAAGCGGGGCTTGCCGCTGACGGTATTCGGCGTCGGCATGGCGATCGAGCGGCATCCGGATGTAGCGCGTGCGTTCGTCGAACTGGGGCATGAGATCGCCTGTCACGGCTGGCGCTGGATCCATTATCAGGGCATGGCACCGGAACTCGAAGCCGAGCACATGCGGCTCGGCATGGAGGCGATCGAGCGCGTGACGGGCGTACGGCCGCTCGGCTGGTATACCGGGCGCGACAGCCCGAACACGCGCCGGCTCGTCGCCGAGTACGGCGGTTTTCTGTACGACGCCGACTACTACGGCGACGACCTGCCGTTCTGGATGGACGTGCCGGTGTCGGGCGGCGGCACCGTGCCGCACCTGATCGTGCCGTATACGCTCGATACCAACGACATGCGCTTCGCGACGCCGCAGGGCTTCAACACGGCGGATCACTTCTTTCACTATCTGCGCGACGCGTTCGACGTGCTGTACGAAGAAGGCGACGAGACGCCGAAGATGCTGTCGATCGGCATGCACTGCCGGCTGCTCGGCCGGCCGGGGCGCTTCCGTGCGCTGCAGCGCTTTCTCGATCACATCGAACAGCACGATCGCGTCTGGGTGGCGCGGCGCGTCGACATCGCGCGTCACTGGCGTGACCATCATCCGTACCAGCCACATCATCCAAACGAAGAGCAAGCATGAAGGCGATGCGTTACACCCTCAATCAACTGAACTCGATGACGCCGGACGGATTTATCGCGGCGTTGTCGGGCATCTTCGAACATTCGCCGTGGGTGGCGGAGGCGGCGGCCGGACAGCGGCCGTTCGCGAGTCTCGACGCGCTGCACCGGACGATGTCGGCGGCCGTCGAGTCGGCCGGCGAAGCGCGCCAGCTTGCGCTGATCAATGCACACCCGGAGCTTGCCGGGCGGGCGGCGGTGCGCGGCGAACTGACCGAGGAATCGACGCGCGAGCAGAGCGGCGCGGGCCTCGATCAGTGCACGCAGGCCGAATTCGACACGCTCCAGGCACTGAATCGCGCCTATCGCGAGAAATTCGGCTTTCCGTTCATTCTCGCGGTGCGTGGCTACGACCGCCGCGGCATCATCGCGAACTTCGAGTCGCGCGTGCATCATTCGCGCGCCGAAGAAATGCGCGCAAGCCTCGACCAGATCTACCGGATCGCGCGCTTCAGGCTCGACGACCTGATCGACGCGTGACCGGGCAATGTCGCTGCCGGCGCACGGCAGCGACTTCACTACGGAGACAAGGACGACACGATGGCCATTCCGCTTCTCGACCCCCAGGCACCCGATTTCACGCGGCGCTACGTGAATCT
>NZ_JAHACR010000116.1 GCF_018375725.1 Burkholderia sp.
GCGCAACTCGACGTCGACGCCGGCGGTCGGCTCGTCGAGAAGCAGCAGTTCGGGTTCATGCAGCATGCACGCGGCAAGCGCGAGACGCTGTTTCCAGCCGCCCGAGAGTGCGCCGGTCAGCTGGTTCGCGCGGCTGGCGAGACCGAGCGCGTCGAGTGCGCGCGCGACGGCCGCCTGACGGTCCGGCATCTGGTACACGCGTGCGACGAAATCGAGGTTTTCGCGGATCGACAGATCCTCCCAGTACGAAAAGCGCTGCGTCATATAGCCGACGCTGCGCTTGATCTGTGCGCTTTCGCGCACGATGTCGTAGCCGAGGCACGTGCCGCTGCCTGAATCCGGTGTCAGCAGGCCGCACATCATCCGGATCGATGTCGTCTTGCCGCTGCCGTTCGGCCCCAGGAACCCGAAGATCTCGCCGCGCGCGACGCGCAGCGACACGTTTTTCACGACATGCTTCTCGCCGAAGTGCTTGTTCAGCTTGTCGACGTCGATCGCATAGGGAACGGACGGCGCATTCATGGCAATCTCACGGCGACCGGCTGGCCCGGATGCAGCTTCGTCGCATCGGCTGCGGCCGGCCGCGCCTCGACCATGAACACGAGCTTGGTGCGGCTTTCATTGCTGTAGATGACGGGCGGGGTGTACTCGGCCTGGTCCGACACGTAAGTGATGCGCGCCGGAACGTCGGTCGCGCAGCCGTCGCACTGGACGCCGACGGCGCGGCCCGGCGCAAGCGTCGCGACGACGGTTTCCGGTACGAAGAACCGTATCTTGACGTTCTGGGGCGGCAGCATCTGCACGACCGGATTGCCCGCTTGCACCCATTCGCCGGGGCGATAGAGCGTGTCATAGACGCGCCCCGCCGACGGCACGGCGACGCGTTTCTGGTCGAGTTTCCACTGCGCTTCGGCGACAGCCGCCTGCGCGGCATCGACCTGCGCGGCCTGCGCAGCGAGCTGATGCGACCGGCCGGGCAGGCGCGCGACGTCGACCTGGCTTCGCAGCTCGCGGACTTGCGCGGCCGTCGTCCGGGCCGACGCGCGTGTGTCGTCGAGCTGTTGCCGCGAGATGCCGCCCGCGCGGAACTGCGCTTCGTCGCGCGTCAATTGTTCGGCGGCCTTGCTCGCCTGCACTTCTGCCTGCGCGAGTTGCGCCTTCACGACATTGACTTCCGGCAGACGCTTGCCGGTTTGCAGATCGGCGAACTGCGCCTGGGCAGCGGCGAGCCGCTGCGTCGCCTGGCGCAGCTCGGCCGTCTCGCTGACAGCTTCGAGCGCGAACGCGGGCGTGCCGGCGGCGACGGTCTGTCCGCGCTGCACCGCCAGCTGCGTCAGCGTGCCCGATTGCGACGACGACAAATACACGAACTCGCCTTCGACGTAGCCCTGATAGGTGTGGCCGGCATCGGCCGGGTGCTGCCCGCAGGCGGCGAGACCTGCGATCAAGCCTGCGAGCGTGAGCGATGAAGGGCGCCGCATCACGGCCTGCTCCTCGTGGCGCGCGGGCGACGCACGGGTGCGGGCGGCTGCATGCCGAACCCGAGCAGCGCGGCGACATGCCGATGCAGCGCATCGCGATCGAGGGCCGGCAGCCCGCGGGCGCTATGCCAGAGCTTCGATGTGGCAAGCGGCAGCATCACGAGCGCGATGATCGAGTTGAACAGGAAGAACGGTTCGAGCCCGGGATTCACGATGCCGGCTTCCTGCGCGTGCCGGATACGCTCGGCGAAGCGCCGGATGTGCTCGACGGGAATGCGCCCGACCATGCGTTCGCGCAGCATGCCGCCTTCGTTGACGATTTCACGCAGCCACAACGGCGGCAGCCACGGCATCCGCTCGGTGACGTCGAAGAAGCGCGACACCAGCTCCGCGACGAGTGCGAACGGATCGTTGTCGAGGTGCGCATCGGTCGGCCGCCAGACGAACGCGATGACCTGCATCAGCCGCTCCTCGACGATCGCATCGAGCAGTTGCTCGCGATTCGTGAAGTAGTAGTGCACCATCGCCGACGTGACACCGGCCGCCTCGGCGATCTGCGCCACGGTCGTCGCGGCGATGCCGCGTTCGGCGAACAGGCGGGTCGCGACGTCGAGCATCTGGCCGCGCACGTCGAAATCCTCGACCGCCGGGCGGCGTCCGCGGGGCTTGGCGACGGTGGATTTCGCGTTCATGCAGAAAACGCTAATTGACGGGTTAGTTAATTTCAAGGAAGGGTTTTCGTCGACATCGATCGACATCGGATGAAAGCGAATCCGGTGGCGGGTTGGCGCGGCGTCCGGTTGCGCGTCGGGGATGAGCGGTGCCCGAATGAAGGGAATGCCTAACGAATGGCGGCCGCATCATTTGCCTCGACGGGCCGCCGGCGACGTGCGCATGCACGGCGAATGCCCGCCGGCGAGCCGAAGGCGGACACAAACCCATACCGTCGAAAGGGTCGCTGCGAGGGCGCGAGACGACTGGTCTAATTCTGACTTATCATCCGTCCTCGAATACGCGATCCCGGCCGCCGATGTGTCGGCGGCGACCGCGGCACGGCGGGAACGCAGGCCGCAATGATCGAATTGTCGTCGCGCGACGGCGTGTGACAGCACGCAGTATCGTCGCGTTTTTTTTGTGATCGCAGTCTAGACGACTGGTCTAATAGGAAAAAGTCATATGCAGAATTTCGACTACGTGAACCCGACACGCATCGTGTTCGGCGAAGGCTCGATCGCGCGTCTTGCCGAACTGGTGCCGGCCGGCGCCCGCGTACTCGTGCTGTACGGCGGCACGAGCGCGGAGAAGAACGGCACGCTGGCCGAGGTGCGCACGGCCTTGGCCGGCCACCATCTGGCGGAATTCGGCGGCATCGAACCGAATCCGTCGTACGAGACGTTGATGCGGGCGGTCGAACAGGTGCGTCGTGACGACCTGAATTTTCTGCTGGCGGTCGGCGGCGGCTCGGTAATCGACGGCACCAAATTCGTCGCGGCAGCCGTGCGGTTCGACGGCGAGCCGTGGCGCATTCTCGAGACGCACGGCGCGGAGATCCGCGACGCGCTGCCGTTCGGCAGTGTGCTGACCCTGCCCGCGACCGGCTCCGAGATGAACAACGGCGGCGTGATTACGCGCAAGGCGCTGGGCGCGAAGCTCGCGTTCCGCAGTCCGCACACGTTCCCGCGCTTTTCGGTGCTCGACCCGGTGAAGACCTCGACATTGCCGCCGCGCCAGATCGCGAACGGAATCGTGGATGCATTCACGCACATCGTGGAGCAATATCTGACATATCCGGCCGGCGGTCTGGTGCAGGACCGCCTCGCCGAGGGATTGCTGAAGACCTTGATCGAGATCGGCCCGACGGCGCTCGCGCAGCCGGACGATTACACGGCCCGGGCCAACCTGATGTGGGTCGCGACGCTGGCGCTGAACGGCCTGATCGGCGCGGGTGTTCCGCAGGACTGGGCCACGCACATGATCGGCCACGAGCTGACCGCCCGCTACGATATCGACCATGCGCGCACGCTGGCGATCGTGCTGCCGGCGATGCTGGCGGTGCGCCGCGACGCGAAGCGTGACAAGCTGCTCCAGTATGCGGCGCGCGTGTGGGGCATCGTGGACGGCAGTGACGATGCGCGGATCGACGCGGCGATCGGGCGAACCCGGGCGTTCTTCGACAGTCTCGACGTCAAGACGCGGCTGGCCGATTACGGGATCGGCGCGGAGGCGATCGACGGACTCGTCGCACAACTCGGCGCGCACGGAATGACCGCGCTCGGCGAGCGCGGCGACGTGACGCTCGACATCAGCCGCCGGGTGCTCGAAGCGAGCGTCTGAGCCGCATGATTTGCGCCGGGCCCGGCCCGGCATGTGCCGCGCATCATGCGCGGTTCCGTTCCAATCTTTCAAAGGAGTACCCGATCATGAAGATTCTGGTTGTCCTGACCTCGCACGACAAGCTGGGCGATACCGGCCTGAAGACCGGCTTCTGGCTCGAAGAGCTGGCCGCGCCGTACTACGCGTTCAAGGACGCCGGCGCCGAACTGACGCTCGCGTCGCCGAAGGGCGGCCAGCCGCCGCTCGATCCGAAGAGCAGCGATCCGGCGTCGCAGACCGACGCGACCCGCCGCTTCGAAGCGGATGCCGACGCGAAGGCCCAGCTCGCGGCGACGCGCGTGCTGGCGGACGTGTCGGTCGACGACTACGACGCGGTGTTCTATCCGGGCGGCCACGGCCCGCTGTGGGATCTCGCGGAAGACCTGCACTCGATCGCGCTGATCGAGCGCGCGCTGTCGGCCGGCAAGCCGGTCGCGACCGTCTGTCATGCGCCGGGCGTGTTGCGTCATGTGAAAGATCCGTCGACCGGTGAATCGGTCGTGCGCGGCAAGCGCGTGACGGGCTTCACGAACAGCGAGGAGGCCGCGGTCGAGCTGACGGAGGTCGTGCCGTTCCTCGTCGAGGACATGCTCAAGACCAACGGCGGGCGCTTCGAGCGCGCGCCGGACTGGGCGCCGCACGTCGCAGTCGACGGGCTGCTGATCACAGGACAGAATCCGGCCTCGTCGGAGCCGGTTGCCGAGGCGCTGCTCGAAAAACTCGGACAGGCCTGACCGCGCGGCCGCGCCTTTTCATCGCTGCCCGGCGGCATGTGCCGCCGGGCAGACGGCTCGACGCCGCCGCCCGGCGGATCGTTCAGCCCGTTTACAGGACTCGTCAAAGGAGTAGTGGATGTCCGCATTGTTCGAACCGTTCAAACTGAAAGATGTCACGTTGCGCAACCGGATCGCGGTGCCGCCGATGTGCCAGTACGTCGCCGAGGACGGCGTCATCAACGACTGGCATCAGGTGCACCTCGCGGGCATCGCGCGCGGCGGCGCGGGTCTCGTGATCGCCGAGGCGACCGCGGTGTCGCCGGAAGGCCGGATCACGCCGGGCTGCGCCGGGATGTGGAGCGACGCGCAGGCCGAGGCGTTCGCGCCGTCGGTCGCCGCGATCAAGGCCGCGGGCGCGGTGCCGGGCATCCAGCTCGCGCACGCGGGCCGCAAGGCGAGCGCGAACCGGCCGTGGGAAGGCGACGATCATATTGCCGACGGCGATCCGCGCGGCTGGCAGACGATCGCCCCGTCGGCGGTGCCGTTTGGCGCGCACCTGCCGAAGGTGCCGCGCGCGATGACGCGCGACGATATCGCCCGCGTGCAGGCGGATTTCGTGGCAGCGGCGAAGCGTGCGCGCGACGCCGGCTTCGAATGGCTCGAGCTGCATTTCGCGCATGGCTATCTCGCGCAGAGCTTTTTCTCGGTGGATGCGAACCAGCGCGATGACGAGTACGGCGGCTCGGCCGAGAATCGCGGCCGCTTCCTGGTCGAGACGCTCGCGGCGGTCCGCAAGGTGTGGCCGGAGCATCTGCCGCTGACGGCGCGCTTCGGCGTGATCGAATACGACGGCCGCGACGAGGAGACGCTCGCCGAGTCGATCGCGTTGACGCAGCGCCTCAAGCAGGAAGGGCTCGATCTGCTGAGCGTGTCGGTGGGATTCTCGACGCCCGACGCGCAGATTCCGTGGGGGCCGGCCTTCCTCGCGCCGGTTGCCGAGCGCGTGCGGCGCGAAGCGGGGCTGCCCGTCGCGTCCGCGTGGGGCATCGACACGCCGCAACTCGCCGAGCGTGTCGTCGCCGAGCAGCAGATGGATCTGGTGATGGTCGGCCGTGCCCATCTCGCCGATCCGCACTGGCCGTATTACGCGGCGAAGCAGCTCGGCGTCGAGCGGCCGTCGTGGACCCTGCCCGCGCCGTATGCGCACTGGCTGGAGCGCTACAAGGTCGCGGCCAAGGCGGCCTGAGCGGTCGTGCGATCGCGCCGGCCGTGCGCCTCGCCCGGCGCCATGCGCGGTGCGGATCGGCGCAATCGCCGCGCGCACGGCACTGCGGCTGCATGTGACATCCGGATCCGGCGCCGACGCCGATAGAATGGCGGTTCGTGCGGGCTTGCTGCCCGCCGGACCGCCATTCATTTTGTTCTCCACAGAGGTGTCATGGGCGCAATCGTTCCGCCGTCTCCCGATTCCGCCAGCCGGCCGCGCGCGCAGCAAATCGCGCGCGCGGCGCTTTATGCGGGTTTGCTGGCACTCGCGCTGTGGGTGATCCGCGCATTCATCCCGGCCGTTGCATGGGCCTGCGTGATCGCGATCGCGCTGTGGCCGCTGCTGAACCGTTTCGACGCGTACCGGCCGTTCCGCGACCGGCCGACCGTCATTGCGATCGCCATCACCCTGACGATGTCGCTGCTCGTCGTGCTGCCGGTGGCGATCGGCCTCGATCAGGCGGCCGGGCAGGCGCACGATCTGCGCGAATGGCTGCACGGCGTGCAAAGCAACGGCATTCCGCTGCCGGAGATCGTCCACCGGTTGCCGTTCGGCGCATCGCAGGTGGATGCATGGTGGCAGGCGCATCTGGCGCATCCGCTGCACGGAACGAACGCGGTAAAGGGCTTCAACGGCGACACGTTCCTCGCGTTCGGGCGGCAGGTCGGCTCGAAGCTCGCGCATTTGCTGCTCGACTTCGTCTGCATGCTCATCACGCTCTTCGTGATCCTGCGCTCGGGCCGCCGTCTGTCCTGCGTGCTGATGCAGGGCGCGAACCGCGCGTTCGGCACGAACGGCGCGCAGCTGATCGAACGAATGGCGGCGGCCGTGCAGGGCACGGTGACGGGCCTCATCGTCGTCGGGCTCGGCGAAGGCGCGCTGCTCGGTGTCGCCTATGCGCTCGCGGGTGTGCCGCATGCGGCTCTGCTCGGGCTCGTCACGGCGATTGCGGCCATGCTGCCGTTCTGTGCGCCGATCGTGTTCTGCGGCGCGGCGCTCTGGCTGTTCGTGCAGGGCGCGACCGTCGCGGCGGCGAGCGTGGCCGTGTTCGGATTCATCGTCGTGTTGATCGCCGAACACGTGTGTCGTCCCGTCCTGATCGGCAGTTCGGCGCGGCTGCCTTTTCTGCTTGTGCTGTTCGGCATCCTCGGCGGGGCGGAGACGTTCGGCCTCATCGGCCTGTTCATCGGGCCCGCCCTGATGACGGTGCTGACACTGTTGTGGAGCGAATGGGTCGGATAAGCGCGTCGCCCGCTGTCATGCGCGTTGCATGACAGCGGGCGACAATCGCGCCATTGCCCGGCGCTTTGCTCGCGAAATGCCGGCCCCGCACTTTACAATTCTTTTCGATCCGGACCCGCAGGTCGATTAGCATGTGATGTTTCGACCGCGCCGGCATGGCGCTGCACACTTCCCCGTATGCGAACGACCCCGATGTCCCGGCCTGCCGTCACGGTGTCCCTGGCGGCGAGTTGTCTGTTGAGCGGTTGCGCGTGGTTCGACACGTTCATGCCGTTTTCCTATTCCCGCCTGCCCGTGCCGAAGGCCGCGTCCGAGCAGGGCGCGACGCGCGCGCAGATCGTCCGCGCGGGCGGCAATCCGCGCAGCGTGTGGATGGTGCGCAACGGCAGCGGCGTTTGCTACAACTACCTGCTCGCGCACGGCGACCACGGCAAGCCGTATTTCGTCGTATTCGACCATGCCGGCGTCGTGACGCGCCACGGCTTCGAATCCTGCATGGATGCCGATCGCATGGGCCTGCTGCAGACGCAGAAGGTCAGCACGCGATAGCGTGCGGCGGCGTGCCGCCGCTTGTCAGGCGAGCGTGTCGACCACGCCGCCGTCGACGCGCAACGCGGCGCCCGTCGTCGCCGACGATTGCGGCGAACAGACGTAGACGACCAGATTCGCGACTTCCTCCGGCGTTGCCGGACGCTGGATGATCGAGCTCGAACGGCGGGTGCGCACAAAGTCGGTCGCGACCTCGTCCACGCTGCGTCCCGTTTCGTCGGCTGTTTCCTGCAGCATCGACCGGACGCCTTCCGACAGCGTCGGCCCCGGCAGCACCGAATTGACCGTGACCCGGCTGCCGGCGGCGAGCTTCGCGAGCCCGCGCGCGATCGACAGCTGCGCGGTCTTCGTGAAGCTGTAATGGATCATGTCGACCGGAATGTTCAACGCCGATTCCGACGAGATGAACACGACGCGCCCCCAGTTGCGTTCGAGCATCCCCCGCATGTAATGCCGGGCCAGCCGCACACCGGACATCACGTTCATCTGGAAGTAATGCATCCATTCGGCGTCGTCGACGTCGAAGAACGGCTTCAGGCCGTAGATGCCCGCGTTGTTGACGAGGATGTCGGCCTGCGGCGCAGCCCGCGTGAGGCGCGTGGCGCCGTCCGCGTCGGAGAGATCCGCGGCGACGCCTTCGACGGCTGCGGCGGGCGCCGCACTGCGCAAATGCGCGAGCGCGGTCTGCACGGACGCATCGCTGCGTCCGTTGACGACGACCCGTGCGCCGGCACGCGCAAGTCCTTCGGCGATGGCCAGCCCGATGCCGGCGGTCGAAGCGGTGATGACCGCCGTCTTGCCATTCAGATCGATGTGCATAAGCGTAAGGGGCGAGGGATGAACGAAAGCGCGCCGCGCGTGGTGCGGCGGCCGGAATTCCAAGCTTAGGCGATTCCGCGCGATTCGCCAGCGCGAGCGGGAAGAGCGGGAAGAGCGGGAAGAGCGGGAAGAGCGGGAAGAGCGGCGAGGGCGGCGAGATCCCGGCGCCGCCCGTTGTCAGATCTGTTCCATCCCGACGCGCGCCAGCCGCGCGAGATCAAGCACCTCGATCTGGTTGTAGGCGAGCCGCAGCACACCGAGCTTTTCCAGCTGCTGCAATGCCTGGTTGATCCGTTGCCGCGACACGCCGACGAGCATCCCGAGTTCTTCTTGCGAGATCGACAGCGCGCGGCCGGTATCCGGATACAGGTGAGGATTGAACAGTTGCGCGAGCGATTGCGCGACGCGTGCATCGACGTCGAGCAGGCGACTGTTCTGGATCGACGCGATGAATTCGCCCATCCGGTTGTTCAGCTGATGGATCACGAAGCGCGTGAACGGCAGGCTGCTGTCGAGCAGTGCATGAAACGTGTCGGCGGGCACGAACAGCACGGTCGAGCGCTGGATGGCGACGACATCGTACTTGCGCGGCTCGCGCTTGATCACGCTGCCTTCGCCGAACCAGCCGCCGGACGGCACGCCGGAAAACGTGCAGCCGCGCCCCGATGCGTTGTAGATCGCGAGCTTGAGCAGCCCGCGGTGTACGCCGATCCAGTATTCGGACGGTGCGAGACGGTGTGCGATCGTGTCGCCCGCGTCGCGGCATTCGGCGTGCGCGTGGGCGAGCACGCGCGCCTGATGCTCGGGCGCGAGCGCGCGGAACCAGGCGCACTGGCCGAACAGCGCGGGCAGCGGGCCGGGCTCGGCCGGTCCGTCTGGCGCGTCCGGCGTGGCGGCGGTGAAGGGGGCGAGAACGTCGTCGTGCATGAATGCGGGTTTGCGAGGATAGGGATAACGCGCGGGACACACTGTCGCTTCGATGACAGACGGCTCACAATAACGCCCGGTAGGCTATCCCGAATTGAACCACATCAAAACGATCCGAGGCGCGGGTGCCTCGGCATGGCATGGGACGGGAGCCGGCGGCGAAGTGCCGGCGCCCGTCGATCGAATGACAAAGGATCGGAAGCCGCGCTCAGTGCACTGGACGAAACCGGACTTGAGCGCCAAGGCGCAGCGTTCGGCCGGTATCCGATCGACAAAGGAGACACAGCACCATGACGCAGATGTTCGAAGCCGGACTTGACCGCCGCGACGCGAATTACGTGCCGCTCACGCCGATCGACTTTCTCGTGCGCTCGGCGGAGGTCTACGGCGACCGCCCCGCCATCGTGCATGGCGATGTGCGCCGCACCTGGCGCGAAACCTACGTGCGTGCGCGGCAGCTCGCGAGCGCGCTCGCGCAGGCGGGCGTCGGCCGCGGCGACACGGTGGCGGCGCTGCTGCCGAATATCCCGGCCATGGTGGAGGCGCACTTCGGCGTGCCGATGGCCGGCGCGGTGCTGAACACGATCAATACACGGCTCGACATTCCGTCGGTGCTGTTCATGCTGCGTCACGGCGAAGCGAAGGTGCTGATCGTCGATACCGAGTACGCCGATCTCGCACAGCGCGCGGCGCTCGAATTGCCGGAGTTGAAGATCGTCAGCGTCGCCGATGCGATGCCGGCCGATCCGGTCCGATTCGCGGGCGCGACCGATTACGAGACATTCGTCGCCGGCGGCGACCCGGAATACGCGTGGACGCCGCCCGCCGACGAATGGGATGCGATCGCGCTGAACTATACGTCCGGCACGACCGGCGATCCGAAGGGCGTCGTCTACCATCATCGCGGCGCGCATCTCGCCGCGCTCAGCAACATCCTCGAATGGGATCTGCCGAAGCATGCGGTGTACCTGTGGACGCTGCCGATGTTCCATTGCAATGGCTGGTGCTTCCCGTGGGCGATCGCGGCGCGCGCGGGCGTCAACGTCTGCCTGCGCAGGTTCGACGCGAAGACGGTGTTCGACCTGATTCGCCGCGAACGCGTCACGCACTACTGCGGTGCGCCGATCGTGCAAAGCGCGATCGCGAACGCGCCGGCCGAACTGCGCGAGGGGATCGACCACACCGTCCATGCGATGGTCGCGGGCGCCGCGCCCGCCCCGGCCGTGATCGCGAAGATGAAGGAAATCGGTTTCGACCTGCTGCACGTGTACGGTCTCACCGAGGTGTACGGCCCCGCGACGGTCTGCGCGAAGCAGGCGCACTGGGATGCGCTGTCCGATGACGAGCGCGCGCGGCTCAATGCGCGGCAGGGTGTGCGCTACCACCTCGAGGCCGGGGCGACGGTGCTCGACCCGGACACGATGACGCCCGTGCCGGCGGACGGCGAAACCCTCGGCGAGATCATGTTTCGCGGCAACATCTGCATGAAGGGCTACCTGAAGAATCCCCATGCGACCGACGAGGCGTTCCACGGCGGCTGGTTCCATACCGGCGATCTTGGCGTGCTGACGCCGGACGGCTATATCCGCATCAAGGATCGCCGCAAGGACATCATCATCTCGGGCGGCGAGAACATTTCGAGCATCGAGGTCGAGGATGCGCTGTACCGCCATCCGGCGGTCGCGGTCGCGGCGGTGGTGGCGATGCCCGATCCGAAGTGGGGCGAGGTGCCGTGCGCGTTCGTCGAATTGCGCGACGGCATGCATGCGACGGAGGCGGAGATCGTCGCGCATTGCCGGACGCTGCTCGCGGGCTTCAAGGTGCCGAAGGTCGTGCGTTTTGGCGAGCTGCCGAAAACCTCGACCGGCAAGATCCAGAAGTTCCAGCTGCGCCATGCGGTCGGATCGGACAAGGCCATCGATCTGGCCGGGCAGCCGGCGGGCGGCGCCGACACGAAGTAAGCCGCCGCGCGTGGCGCGTTCCCGCGGATATCAATACGGGACGAGCCACGCGATCACCAGATAGCGCGCGACCTTCGCGAACGTGACGATCGCCAGAAAGGTCGGAAGCGGCTCGCGCAGCACGCCCGCGATCATCGTCAGCGGGTCGCCGATCACGGGCGCCCAGCTGAGCAGCAGCGACCAGCGCCCATAGCGGGCGTACCAGCGTTCGCCGCGCGCGAGCGGGAGGGCGCGGGCATCAAG
>NZ_JAHACR010000524.1 GCF_018375725.1 Burkholderia sp.
ATCAGCGCCCGCGCGAGCGTCGATTTCCCGCAGCCCGATTCGCCGACGAGCCCGACCGTCTCGCCCCGCCTGACATCGAACGACACGCCGTCGACCGCCCGCAGCGTGCCCTTCGGCGACCACGGATAACCGCCGAGCGGCACGCGGAAATGCACCTTCAGGTCCTGGACGGACAACAGCGTGTCCGCCGATCCATCCTGCTTCAGATCGATGACGCTCATCGCAGTCCTCCCGTCAGATCAGCCACCGGCCGGTGGCATGCGCGCACCGCGCCGGCCGCACCATACGCTTCGAGCGCCGGGCGCGAGATATTGCACGCGTTTTCCACATAGGCGCAACGCTGCGCGAACGCGCAGCCTGCCGGCGCCATGCCCGGCAGCGGCGGGTTGCCCGGGATCGCGACGAGCGGCGCGTCGTCGGCATCGGTCAGCCGCGGCAGCGCGTTGAGCAGCCCGACCGTGTACGGATGCGACGGCGAGGCGAAGATCGACGCGGCCGGTGCGTATTCGACGGTACGGCCCGCATACATCACCATCACGTCGTCCGCGAGGCCCGCGACGACGCCCATATCGTGCGTGATCAGCACGATCGCGGTGCCGCGTTCGCGGTTCAGCTCGCGCAGCAGGTCGATGATCTGTGCCTGAACGGTCACGTCGAGCGCGGTCGTCGGTTCGTCGGCAATCAGGATTTCCGGTTCGGACAGCAACGCCATCGCGATCATCACGCGCTGCCGCATGCCGCCGGAAAACTCGTGCGGATACATGCGGATGCGCCGTGCCGCGTCGGGAATGCGCACCGATTCGAGCGCCTCGATCGCACGCGCGACGGCCGCCTTGCGCGACATCTTGCGATGCAGCTGCAGGCTTTCGGTCATCTGCCGCTCGATCGTCAGGAACGGATTGAGCGACGTCATCGGATCCTGGAAGATCATCGCGATGCGATCGCCGCGCACGGCGTTCAACGCATGCGCGTCCATCGCGAGCAGATCCTGTCCGCGATAGCGCGCGGCGCCGCTCGTCGAGCCATTCGCGGCCAGCAGGCCGAGCATCGCCATCACGGTCTGGCTCTTGCCCGAGCCGGATTCGCCAACGATGCCGAGCGTCTTGCCCGCTTCGAGGGTGAACGAGACGCCGCTTACGGCGTCGATCGGCGGTGCATCCTTGCGCGTGAAACGCACGCCGAGGTTGTTGACTTCGAGAATGGCCATGTCAGCGGTCCTTCGGGTCCAGTGCGTCGCGCAAGCCGTCGCCGATGAAGTTGACGCAGTAGAGCGTCACGCACAGCAGCGTCGCCGGGCACAGCAG
>NZ_JAHACR010000525.1 GCF_018375725.1 Burkholderia sp.
CCGATGATGTATTCGGCGATCTGGTTGATCAGCAGGACATCGGACGCGAGGCTTTGCCGGATGACGCGATTCACCTGCTCCATATCGCTGGCGATCGGAGCGAGCAGACGGGCGGCGCTGAGGGTGGGGGAGGCGGTGGACGACATGATCATGGAATTGGGTGATGCCGCGGATTATAAGTCGAATCCGACAGGCGCCGGGGCTGTTGCGTACGCGGGCCGGGGTTTTTGGCCATTCGGCCGGGCGCGGGCGGCGTGATCGTCAATCGCTTTTGACGGCGAAGCTAACTCTCTGTATAATCACGCGTTTTCCGTGCGTGGTGTGCGGAAAAATAGATCCAGAGTGAGGTTCTCAATGTACGCGGTCATAAAAACCGGCGGCAAGCAGTACAAGGTTGCCGTTGGCGAAAAACTCAAAGTAGAACAGATACCGGCTGACATTGACGCTGAAATCACGCTCGACCAGGTTCTCGCAGTGGGCGAAGGCGAATCGATTAAGTTCGGTACGCCGCTGGTCAGTGGGGCTTCCGTCAAGGCCACCGTTGTGTCGCACGGTCGTCATGCCAAGGTCACCATCTTCAAGATGCGTCGCCGGAAGCACTACCAAAAGCATGGCGGCCACCGCCAGAACTACACTGAGCTGCGCATCGACGCGATCAACGCGTAAGCGCCTCGGTAAAGGAGCAATCAGATGGCACACAAAAAGGCAGGCGGATCGTCCCGGAACGGCCGCGACTCCGAGTCGAAACGTCTCGGCGTGAAGGTGTACGGCGGCCAGGCAATCAATGCCGGCGGCATCATCGTGCGTCAGCGCGGCACCCGCATGCATGCTGGCGAGAACGTCGGCATGGGCAAGGACCACACGCTGTTCGCGCTGGTCGACGGCCACGTGAAGTTCGCGACGAAGGGTGCGGACAAGAAGCATATGGTTATCGTGGTTCCGGCTGCTGCCTAAGTTCAGGTACGCACGGGCTTCGTAGCCGAAAGGCCCCGCATATGTCGCGGGGCCTTTTTTATTTTGTCACCGGGCGCGCGCATGCGCGTCGGCTGTGGCGGTGGGTCGCGGTAATCGGTCGTGCGATCGATTGTTCAAGCGCCGCGCCGCGCGGCACAATAGCGGGAATTACTGGGCGGAGGAGCGAATGAAGTTCATTGACGAAGCGCGAATCGAAGTCATCGCCGGAGACGGCGGCAATGGAAGCGCGTCAATGCGGCGCGAAAAGTTCGTTCCGTTCGGCGGCCCGGACGGCGGCGACGGCGGCCGCGGCGGCAGTGTTTACGCGATCGGCGACCGCAACATCAAC
>NZ_JAHACR010000117.1 GCF_018375725.1 Burkholderia sp.
GAACGGCTCGGCCGAAATCCCGTTGAATACGACCTCGACGCGCTCCGGCGCAAAGCCGCTTAGATCGAGAAACGCCTGTGCGGATGCACCGGAATTCGCGATCACCTTCGTCACGCCGAGACGCGCGCACTGCCTGATCGCGAACAATTGCTTGCGGCCGAAATGCGCGTCGCTGACGATGTCGCGCAAATGCCAGACCACGGGCTTGCGCGCGAGACGCCCGGCCAGCGCGCCGACCACCATGGCGCGCTGCGTGTTGGCATAGATCACGTCGGCGTGACGCGCATGCTGCGCGACGTCGCGCACCAGCCTGGCGAGCCCCGCCAGCGCGCCCGGCGATACGCCGCCCCGTTTGCGCACGCGGGCCAGCGCGCCCTGCTCGGCGACCTCCACGCGTGCGCCGATCTCGTCGAGCGCCGCGCGGAACGGCCCGTCTTCGAACAGCAGCACATCGGCATTCGAACGCATGTGCTTCATGAGTTCGAGCAGCGACAGCTCCGCGCCGCCGAGCACGCCGCTCTGGTCGAGAACCAGCGTCGCCGGCGCGTGCACGACGGCCGGCGGCGCATGCACGGCGACCGGCGGCGGCCTATCGCCCGAACCCCGCGACGCGCTCGCGCCGGGCAGCGCCGCTTCGACATAGTCGAGAAAGCGCCGCCGGAATGTGTCGGCGGAAAACCGTTCCGCGTTCGCGCGGCATGCCTCGGCCGTGAAGCGCGACGGATCGTGCTCGAAATCGTCGACGGCCGCCATGATCGACTGCACGGACTGCGCGTCGAAAAACAACCCGGTCGGCTGCGCATGCGATCGCGGATCGCACACGGTTTCGAGCGCGCCGCCCTTGCCGTATGCGATGACCGGCGTGCCGCACGCCTGCGCCTCGACCACCGAAATGCCGAAATCCTCTTCGGCGGCGAACACGAAGGCCTTCGCGCGCCGCATCCGGTCGCGCAGCACCGCGAACGGCTGATAACCCATGATCTCGACATTCGGGCCGGCCTTCGCGCGGACCTTCTGCATGTCCGGGCCATCGCCGATCACGACGAGCTTGCGCTGCGGCATCTGCGAGAACGCCTCGACGATCAGGTCGATCTTCTTGTACGGCACCATCCGCGACGCAGTCAGGTAGAAATCTTCCTTGACCGGATTCAGCGAAAACGCGTCGACGTCGACCGGCGGAAAGATCACCGCGGCGTCGCGCTGATAGACCTTCCTGACCCGCCGCGCGATGAAGGCGGAATTCGCGACGAAGCCGTCCACTGAATTCGCGGTACGCGTATCCCAGTTGCGGATGTAATGCAGGATCATCCGCGCGAGCAGCGATTTCGGCCCGTGCGTCAGATTCGACTGTGCCAGGTACTGATGCTGAAGATCCCAGGCGTAGCGGATCGGCGAATGCACGTAGCTGATATGCACCTGATCCGGCCCGGTCAACACGCCTTTCGCGACCGCGTGACTGCTCGATATCACGAGGTCGTAGCCCGACACGTCGAGTTGCTCGATCGCGAGCGGCATCAACGGCAGGTAGCTGCGGTATTGGGTGCGCGCAAACGGCAGCTTCTGGATGAACGATGTCCGAACCGGCTTGCCGCGCACGAACGCGCGATCATCGCCGAGAAAATCGACGAGGCTGAACAGGTCCGCGTCGGGAAAGCACGCGACGATTTGCTCGAGCACGCGCTCGGCGCCCGCGTACGTGACAAGCCAGTCGTGGATGATCGCTACGCGCAGCGGCCGCGCCGGCGGGCGCGCGGCGTAGCCACGATCCGCGCAAGGGCGGGCATGCGGCGCAGGTCCTTCACCCGCAGCGGCAACGTCCGCGGTGCCGACCGCCTCGATATCCGATACGGCGTCATCCGCCAGATCCCGATTCATGTGGTTTTCCTCGCATTGAAACGCATCAGCAGGTCGCGCGCGAGCGCGCGGATGCCGGGTGTCATCGTGATCGACCATGCGGCGTTGAGTGTCAGCGCGACCGCGCCCAGACCGATCGACCCGGCCAGCTCCGGCCATGCGTGCGCGAGAAAAAGGCTCGCGAGCAGGAAGGCGAGATGCGCGGCCATGTCGAGCACGATCCGGCGCATCCGGATCGCCGACAGATGAAGCAGGACGCCGTAATCGACGAGCGCGCGCGCCGCGACCGCCACCGCCGCCCCGAGCAGACCGAAGTGATGGATGCCGGCCCACAGGCCGCCGACGAAAAACGGCATCACGACGAGCCCGGCCATCGCCGCACGCGCCGGATTGACCTGCGACTGGATCAGGATCCGCGTGACGCTCGCCTGACCGACGAGCCATACGCCGATCACGAGCACACGGCCGACCGGCGCGGCATGCGCGGCGAGATCGGCGCCGACCCACCATGTCAGGAACGGCCCGAGCGCGAAGATCGCGACGATCGCGGCCGGCGTGAATACGCCGTTCAGGAATTCGAGCGACTGGTGCGCGAGCGAATCGGCATGATCGCGCCCGACCGCCGACAGACGCGGAAACAGTGTGCGCACCAGCGCGTTCGGCAGCATGTTCAGCCGCGCGACGAGATTCTGCGGCACCGTGTAGTACGTGACGGACTTCGCGCCGAGGCCGGCGCCGAGCATCACGCGGTCGAGCGTGTCGGCGATCATGCCGGTCATGCTCGCGATCAGCATCCATCCGCCGAAGCTGAACAGTCCCTTCGCGGTGCCCAGCCGAGGCGGCGCGATGCGCCGGATGCCGAGCACCCGGAGGCTCGCGTGCCCGAGCAGCACCGCGGCGATGAAGCGCGCGGCGACCGCCGCGGCGAGCACCGTCTGCAGGTTCGGCGCGATCCACCATGCCGCCGCGAGCGGCAGCAACTGAAACAGGAACGTGCCGATCGTCTGATTCGTGTTGAACACGCCGAAACGTTCCGCGCCGTTGATCGCGCCGGCAAACACCCACGACACGTTCGCCAGCGGAATCGCCAGCGCAAGCCACGGGAGTGCCAGATAAACCTCGTGCTGCAACTCGGCCGACACCTTCGTGAAATACGCGGTGTACACGAACGCGCCGAAATAGATCAGCAATCCGCCCGCGATCCCCGTCCCGAGATTCAGCCAGAACGCACTCCAGAACACACGTGCGCTTTCCGCGTCGTCGCCGCTCGCCAGCGCCTTCGAGATATGGTTCTGCGCGGCCATGCTCATGCCGAGATCGAGAATCCCGAAATAGCCGATCAGCGTCCACACGAGGCTGATGACGCCATAACGCTCGACGCCCAGCGCGTGAATGTAGGCCGGCACCGTCACCAGCGACACGAAGGTCGGCAGGATCAGCCCGAGAAAATTGATCGCGATGTTCTTCAGTATTCCTTTATCCATGCTCCCGCCCTGTGCTGCGCGACGACGATGCGCGTGGCGCCCGTCACGGCTTCCAGCGATACATCAGCACCTTGCCGCGCGCGTCTTCCTCGACGAACACGAGGTACTCGCCGTTCGCCCGCTTCGCCGCACTGATGCCGAACGGCACGTCGACCCAGCCGGACGCCCGGCCCACTTCCGGGCCCGGGCTCATCACGCCGACTTCCCTGCCGGTTTCCTTGTCGTACACGTGGATCTTGCCGACCGGCTCCACCGCGAAGAGGTAGCGGCCCTCGACCGTGATGCCGATCAGCGTCAGGATCGGTTTCGCGTCCGGCTGCCACGGCAGTGCGATCGTGTAGCGCACGACCGGCGCGCCGGTCGACCATTTGTCGTAGCGCACCAGCACGCGGCCGACTTCCTTGTTGATGCCCGCCTGCGGCATCGCGTCGGCGGTATAACCGCTCACATACAGCGTGTCGGTCTGCGGCTCGTACATCGAGCGGCGCAGCGCTGTGAACGGCTGCGGCACCGGATAGGTCGTCAGCTTCGAATACGCGTAGATCGGGTTGCCGGCCTTGTCGAGGCCGCCGTAGCGGAAGCGGTGAATGCCGCGCACATCGCTCGTGCGCCAGATGTCGCCGTTCGTGTCGACCCACCAGCCCCAGCCGCCCGCCTTGCCCTTGCCGGTCGTGTTCATCTCGAACTCGCCGTCGTCGAAGCGGCCGTTGCCGTTGGCGTCGCGCCAGATCCATTCGCCCCCGGGCGGCTTGTTCGGCACCTTGTCGACCGGACGCGCGCGCCCCGCGAGCAGACCCGACGGAATCGCGATTTCGCCGTCGCGCTTCGGATCGAAGCGGTAGATCTTCAGGTGATCGGCGTACATGTCGGTCAGGTACAGGAACGTGCGGCCGTCGAGCCGGCGCGCCATCGGCATGCCCGGCCATTGATCGGTGCGGAATACCGGATCGTCGGGATACCTGAAGCGGTTCGACAGGAAGCCCGCATACGTCCATTCCCTGCCCGCGGGCTTCGACAGATCGAGTTCAAAGCGCTTGTTCCCCGTGTAGACGCTGTTCGGCCGCGCAGGATCGATCCATGCGCCATCGACGAACAACAGCCCCTGCACCTGCCAGCGCAGGCGGCCGTCCGGCGCGTAGCTCTCGAGCACCGCGCCGAGGCCCGCGCCGATCGTGTCGTGACGCGGACCGATGCCGTTCATCGACACATAGATGTTGCCGGCCCGATCGGCGCCGACGCCGGTCAATCCGTTGAAGCGCTGCGGGCCGGGCCGTCCGGCGATACCGGAGAAAATGCCGCCGCGCTCGCCGAGTGAGCCGGACAGCGCATAACCTTCAGTACCTTTCGAATAGATCAGGATCTGCTGGCGCGGGCCGTTGTCGGCCACGAGCACGCGGCCTTTCGCATCGACCGCGACATCGACCGCCTCGCTGTTCGCGGGCAATGCCGGCGCATCGTCGAGCTTGCGGCCGTCCGCGCGATAGTGCGCGAGCCGCGCCGGCCCGGCGAGCGTATCGGCAAGCAGCCACAGCGTGCCGTCCCCGGCGAGCGCGATGCGGCCCGGCTCGTGCACGCTCCACGTCCCTTTCTTTTCCATCGTCTCGGCATCGAACACGTCGACGGCGTCGCGCGTCGGATTGGTCGAGAACAGTGTCCGCTCGTCGGCCGCGAGACCGCCCACTTCCGCCTTCGTGCCGGTCGGTACATCGTTGACCGTCAGGAAGCTGGCGGCCATTCTTGCGCGGCCGCCGTCCGCACGGCCGTTGCCGGCGAGCGCGGGCGCGGCGCGAAACGGCGCGGCCTGCTTCGTGTCACCGAGCGCGCGCCGCGAGATGCCGAACCATTGGCGCCCTTTCTCCGGCCATATGCCGGGCGACACGAGGCGGCCCCGCTCGTTGCCGACGCCGATCGCGATGTACGCATACTTGCCGTTCACCGCGACCGCATTGCCGCCGAGATTGCCCCAGCCATGCGTGCCGCCGGCGAAGCCGAG
The DNA here is from genome assembly GCF_018375725.1 of Burkholderia sp. GTDB lineage: Bacteria > Pseudomonadota > Gammaproteobacteria > Burkholderiales > Burkholderiaceae > Burkholderia. Next base: position 5,332 of record NZ_JAHACR010000117.1, read on the forward strand.
CATCCGGCCGTCCTGATAGACGCTCGCTTCCGCACCGCTCTCATCCCACGGCGCGTTCGTATAGACCTTGCCGTCGGGCGTCACCGCGATCGCACGGATGTCGATCTGCGTCCATGCGCCGTCGCCGAAACCATAGGTGTTGCCGATCCACGACGTCGTCGCGGGCAACACTGTTTCGGCTATCGCGGCACTCGTGAACAGCGACGCGCTGAGTGTCATGCCGGCCAGTATCAGACGTCGCAATGCGCTTCTCCACATTCGATGCTTCAGCGATCCGGCGCATCGGCGACATGCCATGCGCAGGTTTTCGAACGAAGGCGCGGCACACCGCGCGAACGTGACATCGCCAAATGGGTTTCAAACGACGCGATGCAGGTTACAAGCAAAAATAATCACAAGAAATTTGGAAATATTTGGGGATATTTCCGTTCCGGATGCCGATCAGGAACGGATCGTCAATGACGGAACAAGGCGGCAAGAACGACCGCATCGCCTCGTCGATACCGTAGAAACTGCCGGGCCCGCCAATCCGGCATCCCGTCGCGTCGCTCCGGAACATTGCCCCGCGCGATAAAAATAAATGAAACCGCATGCGTTCCATCAGTTAAACCGCGTGCGTTTTTTTCCGATTTCTTTTCCCTAGAATCGATTTCGATTCGACATTCCATTGAAAGGCATGCATTACGTATACGCATCGAATACGCGTCCGGCCGCCGCGCGCACAGCAGGCCGCAGCGGGGCGTCGCGATGACGGCGCGCCCGCGTCCGGCCGGGCCGCCTTCGCCGCATCACGGCCGCATCGTCCAGCTCGACGGATTGCGCGCGATCGCGGTGGGCGCCGTGTTTTTGCAGCACGCGCTGAAGGCACCGCTCTGGATGGGCGTCGATCTGTTCTTCGTGCTGAGCGGCCTGTTGATCACCGGCATCCTGCTCGATAGCAAGACGCGGGGACAGTCGTACTTCGGTCATTTCTACAGCCGGCGCGTACGCCGCATCCTGCCGCCCTACGTGCTGCTGCTTGCCGTGTCGACACTGCTGTTCGGCGCCGGCTGGCTGCCGCACTGGCCGTGGTTCGCATTCTTCGCGACCAATATCGGCCTGTCGCTCGGCAGCATCGGCCACGACAGCCTCAATGTGCTGTGGTCGCTGGCGGTCGAAGAACAGTTCTATATCTTCTGGCCGTTCGTCGTCCTGTGGTGTCCGGAACGCATGCTCGCGTGGGTCGCCGCTGCATTGATCATCGCCGCGCCGCTGCTGCGCGCGATCGCGACGCCGTGGTTCGATGCGTTTTGGCCGATTTATTACCTGACACCGTTTCGCATGGATCTGCTTGCCGCAGGCGCGCTGCTCGCCATCGTGCTGCGCCGCGACCGGCGCGCGCCGGAGCGGCTCTATCCGCTTGCGATCGCCGTCGCGCTCGCGTCGCTTGCGATCCTCGGCTGGCTGCATCACACGACGCCGCGCTTTCGCGCAGCGAATACGCCGCTGTCGAATGCGATGCTCTACAGCATCTCGATGCTGCTGTGCACGTCGATCGTCGTGATCGCGCTGCGCGGCCGCGGCGTCGTGCAGCGCGTGCTCACGCACCCTGCGCTCGTCTATCTCGGCACGGTCAGCTACACCGTGTACCTGATCCATCTCAGCGTGCTGTATGCACTCTGGCCGCTGCACCTGAACCGCTATGCGACCGCCGCGCTCGCCTTCGCGATCACCGTCGCCTGCGCCACCGCCACGTGGTACGGCTTCGAACGGCGACTCACGCGCGGCGGCATGCACCAGGCGATGCCGACCTCGGCAACGCGCACGACCGCCTGATTTCTATCCATCGTTTCGACCAGGACATTGCCATGAGCCAAACTCGCAAGGCCGTCATCACCGGGGTATCGGGGCAAGACGGCGCCTACCTGACCAAGCTGCTGCTCGACAAGGGCTATCAGGTCACGGGCACCTACCGGCGCACCAGCTCGGTCAATTTCTGGCGCATCGCCGAACTCGGCGTCGAGTCGCATCCTAATCTCACGCTCGTCGAGCACGACCTGACCGATGCGGGTTCGAGCCTGCGCCTGCTCGAGCGCATTCAGCCGGACGAGCTGTACAACCTCGCCGCACAGAGCTTCGTTGGCGTGTCGTTCGACCAGCCGTCGACGACTGCCGAAGTGACGGGCCTCGGCACGCTGAACCTGCTCGAAGCGATTCGTGTCGTCAGTCCGAGGACGCGCTTCTACCAGGCTTCGACATCCGAAATGTTCGGCAAGGTGCAGGCGATTCCACAGACAGAAACCACGGCGTTCTATCCGCGCAGCCCGTATGGCGTCGCGAAACTGTTCGCGCACTGGACGACCGTCAATTACCGCGAGTCATACGGACTGTTCGGCAGCAGCGGCATCCTGTTCAACCACGAGTCGCCACTGCGCGGCCGCGAATTCGTCACGCGCAAGATCACCGACACGGTCGCGAAGATCAAACTCGGCAAAGCCGCTCGCCTCGAACTCGGCAATCTCGACGCGAAACGCGACTGGGGCTTTGCACTGGAATATGTCGAAGGGATGTGGCGGATGCTGCAGGCCGACGAGCCCGACACGTACGTGCTCGCGACCAACCGCACCGAGACTGTGCGCGACTTCGTGCGCATGGCCTTCGCGGCGGCGGGCTACCAGATCGAATGGAGCGGCATGGGTGAACAGGAGCGCGGCCTCGACGCGGCGACGGGTAACGTGCTCGTCGAAGTGAATCCGAAGTTCTACCGCCCGGCCGAGGTCGACCTGCTGATCGGCTGCGCGGACAAGGCGAGGCGCAAGCTCGGCTGGTCGCCCGAAACGACGCTCGAGCAACTCTGCCAGATGATGGTCGAAGCGGATCTGACGCGGAACCAGCGCCATGACACGTTCTGAACGCTCGTCGCGCCGCGCGTTCGTCACCGGACTCGCGGGATTCACAGGCCATTACATGGCCCGGCAGCTGACGGCAGCCGGCTACGACGTGTGGGGCACGGTGGCGCCCGGCACGCCGCGCCCCGACGATCCGTCGCTCGCGAACTGCACGCTGCTGCCCGTCGACCTGCTCGACGCGGAAGGATTGCGCGCCGCCGCCGCCGATGCGCGCCCCGATGCGGTCGTTCATCTTGCCGCGCGCGCGCACGTCGCAAACGATGCGCCGGGGCCGACCTATCAGGTCAACGTCGTCGGGACACGCAACCTGCTGGCGGCACTCGCGGGGCTCGACCGCCGCCCGGCGGCGGTGCTGCTCGCGAGCAGCGCAAATGTATACGGCAATTCGACGCGCGGCGTGCTCGATGAGGCGGTTCCGCCCGAGCCGGCAAACGACTACGCGGTCAGCAAGCTCGCGATGGAACACATGGCCAGGCTCTGGTTCGACCGGTTGCCGATCGTGATCGCCCGTCCGTTCAACTACACGGGCGTCGGCCAGAGCGAAGCGTATCTGCTGCCGAAACTGGCCGCGCATGTCGCGCGCCACGCGCCGCGTATTTCACTCGGCAATCTCGACGTGAGCCGCGATTTCTCCGACGTGCGTGACGTGACGGCCACGTATCTGCGGCTGCTGGAAACGGCGCCCGCGGGCGAGACATTCAACGTCTGTTCGGAGCGCGCCTATTCGCTGAAGGAAGTGCTGGCGATGCTGTCGCGCATCGCGGGCTATGTGATCGACGTCACGGTCGATCCCGGCTTTGTCCGGCACCACGAGGTCAAGCGCTTGCGCGGCTCGCGCGAGAAGCTGCGGCGCGCGGTGGGTGAACTGCCTGTCACGCCGCTCGACGACACGTTGCGGTGGATGGTGGAAGCGATGCGCCGCGCGCCGCGCGCAGGCGACGCGCACGCCTGAGCGCATCGCCCCCGCCACCGGTCCGGTTCAGGCGTCGAGGCCGCGCGCCAGGTCGCCGCGCAAGTCAGCCGGATCCTCGAGCCCCACGGCAAGACGGATCAGCCCCTCGGTAATGCCGGCCGCTGCACGCGCTTCCGGGGTGATGCGGCCGTGCGTCGTCGTGGCCGGATGGGTGATCGTCGTGCGCGTGTCGCCGAGGTTGCCGGTGATCGAGATCAGCCTGGTGCTGTCGATCACGCGCCATGCATTCGCACGCTGCGCTTCCGGCGTGTCGCCCTTCACTTCGAACGACACGATCGCGCCGCCCGCCTTCTGCTGACGCTTCGCGAGCGCGTACTGCGGATGCGATTCAAGCCCCGGATAAAAGACGCGCGCGACGGCCGGATGCTGTTCGAGCCAGCGCGCGATGTCGAGCGCGTTCGCCGACTGGCGCTCGACGCGCAGCGACAGCGTCTCCAGGCCCTTCAGCAGCACCCACGCGTTGAACGCGGACAGCGTCGGCCCCGCGCTGCGGACGAACGGGAACACCTTGCCCATGATGAAATCCTTCGAGCCGACCAGCGCGCCGCCAAGCACGCGGCCCTGCCCGTCGAGGAATTTCGTCGCCGAGTGCATCACGACGTCCGCACCGAGCTTCAACGGCTGCTGGAGCACCGGGCTGCAGAAACAGTTGTCGACGACGAACAGCGCGTTTGCCGATTTCGCGATCTTGCCGATCGCCTCGATGTCGGCCAGTTCGGTCAGCGGATTCGACGGCGTCTCCAGGAAAAACATCTTCGTTTCCGGACGAATCGCTTCCTTCCACGCATTCAGGTCGGTCGGATCGACGAAGGTCGTCGCGATGCCGAACTTGCTGAAGATCTGCGAGAACATGCCGAGCGTCGAGCCGAACAGGCTGCGCGAGCTGACGAGATGATCGCCCGCCTGCAGCGCGGACATCACGACCGACATGATCGCCGCCATGCCGGACGCGGTCGCGATGCACGCCTCGCCGCCTTCGAGTGCCGCGAGACGCTCCTGGAACATCGTCACGGTCGGGTTCGTGAAGCGCGAATAAGTGAAAAACTCTTCCGCATTCGCGAAGCGTTCGGCGGCATCTGCCGCACTCTTGAAGCAGAAGCTCGACGTGAGGAACAGCGCTTCGGAATGCTCGTTGAAATCACTGCGCAGCGTGCCCGCACGCACGGCGAGCGTATCGAAATTGAGAGAGTCGTCCATGTTCCGTGTTTCCGTTTCCGATGTCCGTGCAGGGCCGCACGGATCAAGCCAAACAAAAAGCCCGCTATGCGTCGGCATCAGCGGGCTTCGGTGCGGTACAACAGCGATCGACTCGGGCCGGCTGCCGCCGGCCTTCGCTTTAGCTGTTTCGGGAGCTGGCCCCGCGTCCGCAAGCTGAAATCAAATCGACGCAAGGCCACATCGTATCACGCACGATCGTCAATGTGCGTCCGGCTCATTTCTCCGACAGCTGGAGATCCATCTGCGAACGCGCGGACGCGTCGCCGCCCATGTCGCGATCATCCTGCGCTGCCGGCGCGAGGCGCGCCCGTTCGATCGAATCGAGATACTCCGGCGTGACGTCGCCGGTGATGTAGTGGCCGTCGAAGCACGAAGCCTCGAAGCCCTCGAGCTTCGGGTTGATGTCGCGCATCGCGCGGCGCAGATCGTCGACGTCCTGATAGATCAGGTAATCGGCGCCGATGATCTTCGCGACCTCTTCGTCGGTGCGACCGTGCGCCACGAGTTCGCCGCGCGTCGGCATGTCGATGCCGTACACGTTCGGGAACTTCACGGGCGGCGCCGCCGACGCGAAGATCACCGACTTCGCGCCGGCGTCGCGCGCCATCTGCACGATTTCGTGCGACGTCGTGCCGCGCACGATCGAATCGTCGACGATCAGCACGTGCTTGTCCTTGAACTCGATGCTCATCGCGTTGAGCTTCTGGCGCACCGATTTCTTGCGCACAGCCTGGCCCGGCATGATGAACGTGCGGCCGACATAGCGGTTCTTGAAGAAGCCCTCGCGGAACTCGACGCCAAGCTTTGCCGCAACCTGCATCGCAGCCGGCCGCGACGAATCGGGAATCGGCATCACGACGTCGATCGGCACGTTGGGCAGTTCGCGCTTGATCTTCTCCGCGAGGTAGTCGCCCATGCGCAGACGCACGTTGTAGACCGGCACGCCGTCGATGCACGAATCCGGACGCGCGAGGTACACATATTCGAACATGCACGGGTTGAGGCTCGCGTGCTCCGCGCATTGCTGGCTGTGGAAATTGCCGGCCTGGTCGATGAAGATGGCTTCGCCCGGGTGCACGTCGCGAACGAACTCGAAACCGACGCCCTCGACCGCCA
>NZ_JAHACR010000118.1 GCF_018375725.1 Burkholderia sp.
ATGTCGCCCATGACCGCTTCCGGCGTCATGACCTCGATGTCGACAATGGGTTCGAGCACGATCGGCTGGGCCTGCAGTACCGCGTCGATAAAGGCTTTGCGTCCCGCCGTGACGAATGCCACTTCCTTCGAGTCGACCGGATGGCTCTTGCCGTCGAACACGGTCACCCGCACGTCCTGCATCGGGAAGCCCGCGAGCGGCCCGTTCTCGATGACCTGAAGGATGCCTTTTTCGACGGCGGGAATGAACTGCGAAGGAATGGCGCCGCCCTTGACGGCATCGACGAACTCGAAGCCCGCGCCGCGCGGCAGCGGCTCCACGCGCAGCATGACTTCCCCGAACTGGCCGGCGCCGCCGGTTTGCTTCTTGTGCCGGTAATGGCCTTCCGCCTTGCCGCCAATGGTTTCCCGCCACGCGATCGTGGGCGGGCGGGTCACCACCTCCAGCTTGTACTGGTCGGTCAGCCGCTCCAGCATGTAGCGCAAATGCAGTTCACCGAGACCGCGCACGACGGTCTCGTTGGTGCCGGCCGGACGCCCGATCGACAGGCAAGGGTCTTCGGCCGCGAGCCGTTGCAGGACCTCCCACAAACGCTGTTCGTTGCCGCGGCGAGCCGGTTCGATCGCGAGCCCATAGATCGGGGTGGGGAAGTCGAGCGGCGCGAGATGGATGTTGCCGTCTTCGGGGGCATCGTGCAGCACGGCATCGAAGCCGATATCGTCGGCCTTCGCAACGGCGCAGATGTCGCCGGGGCCGGCATGCTGGATATCCGTGTGCTCCTTGCCCTGCAGCCTCAGCAGATGGGCGACCTTGAACGGCTGGCGGCCGTTGCCGATATAGAGCTGGCTGTCGCGCATGACCGTGCCTTGATGGATCCGAAACACGGCCATCTTGCCGATGTAGGGATCCATCACGATCTTGAATACGTGCGCGAGCACATGCTTGTCGGCGACAGGCTCCGCATGGACGGCGTCCTTCTGTCCGTCGACGTCGCGATAGAAAAGCGGCGGGTTGCCCTCGGTGACGTTGGGCAGCAACCGCACGAATACGTCGAGCAACTGGTCGATGCCGGCGCCGGTAGCGGCCGACGTGAAACAGACCGGTACCAGATGACCTTCACGCAATGCGCGCTCGAACGGCGCGTGCAGCTGTTCCGGCCGGATGGCTTGCCCTTGCTCGAGATACAGCTCCATCAGCGCGGGATCCAGTTCGATCACCTGGTCGATGAGTGCATTGTGTGCCGCTTCGACCGAATGAAAGTCAGCTTCGCCTGACGGATTGAAAAAACAGTCGACGACCTCGCGGCCGCCCATCGCGGGCAGATTGATCGGCAGGCAGGTTTTGCCGAACATCTCCTGAATCTGCGCCAGCAGCGCGGGAAGGTCGACCTTTTCTCCGTCGATGCCATTGACGATGATCATCCGGCAGAGTTTGCGCTCCTCCGCGTACGCCATCATTCGGCGGGCGGTCATTTCGATGCCGGTGCGCGCATTGATCACGATGGCAGCGGTTTCGACGGCGGGCAGCGTGCTGATCGACAAGCCGGCGAAGTCGGGGTAGCCCGGCGTATCGAGCAGGTAGACGCGCGTGTCGCGGTAGTGAAAGTGGGCGACGGCGGAATTGAGCGAATGGCGATACTTGCGTTCGAGCGGATCGGAGTCGCACAGGGCGGTGCCACGGTTCACGCTGCCTGGCGCATGCAATGCGCCGCCCTGATGCAACAGCGCTTCCGCGAGCGACGTCTTTCCGCATCCGGCGTGGCCGACCAGAGCGATAGTGCGGATGGCTTGGGGACTGTAATCCATGGCCGCCTTCGTCCAGTAGTGGATGTTTGGCCATTATTGGCGAAAATTGGCCGCTCGGCCAATGCGGCAATCGAAGCGGCGCAGGATCGCGCGCACGATTGCGTTGCCTTGCGCCGAGGCCGTCCCGGATGCGCGATCGCTGCGCCGCAATAGATCGGCGGCGCGTGTGCGCGGACGCGCATCGGGACGGCCAATGCTTCAGCGTGGGCAGAACTGCCGCTTACCCCGCGAACGGGTTCTTGATCGTGCCGGTCGGCGCAGGCGGCGCGTCGGCGACATGCTCAGGCAGCGCGGGGTCGTGTTGCAGCGCATCGACGATGCTCGCGATTGCCTGCTGCAAGACGAGCGCGACAGCGAGGCCTGCCTTGTCTCGGGTCACTTCCAGCATGCCGGACAGCACCACGCGCTCCGGATCGTTGGTCACGGTGAATGCGTCGCCGTGGATATTCAGGATGGACGAATCGTCCTCGAACGCTTTAAACACCATTCAGACCTCCGATACGTGTGTCTTTCAACGACTCCGGGATGCCCGGGAATCGCAAACCGCTTTGTGCCTCGAGTTCGTGCACCGTCGCGATCTGGTAACGGCCCGACGCCGTATTGTCGATAACGACGGCAAATGCCAGGCGGCGCGTGGGTACATAGACTACCTTGAAAACCTGTGTCGGGACGATCACGCCGGTTGCGCCGATCGTTTTCAGTTCCGCGCCCTTGAACATCGGGCCGGTGACGACGTACGTGTCGTCGGCGCGCATGCCGATCCGGCGCACCGCCTCCTCGACGCGCGCCCACTGCTGACGGTTGTTCGCCGGATTTTGCGGAACCATGTTCGCGAGCGAAAAGGATTCGGCCATCGCCTCGTCGTTCCACCGATCGCCCGCCGGGCTCATATGCCCGCGATCGTAACCGCTCTTGCGGTAGTCCGCGAGCCGCGCGCCTTCGCCGTCCGGCAGGCGCGACTCTTCGAAGAAGCGGTTGGTGCGGACTTCGTCCCTCGCGGCCTGGAGATGCGCGCGGGTCAAATGTTCCGCGGACCACAGCGGGCCATGCGTGATGCCGGAGTGCAGCACCTCGAAATCCGAATAGCACAGCAAACGGGTCTTGGCAGCCATCCTGGCGTTGACCACGACCGGGGATATGCCCTGCGGACTGAATTGCGAGCAATGGTCGGCCGCGAAGGCGTGCGGCGCGACTGCGATCAGCAAGGCGGCGAGATATTTCCGCATGAAACTGTCATTGAGTGAGGGGGCCGGAAGTATACGACCGAATGGGGGTTCATGCCGCCGGGCGTGCATGGGGTCGCGTTGTCTGACGCGTTTTCGAAGTTGCCAGTTTTTCATCATCATCATGGTATTTTGATAAGAAAAGTTATCCAAATAGTCATGACGCGATTCGAAAAGTGCGATCTCGAAAACCCAACGCTGCATGGTAGGGGCCGGCATCCAGGCGCGCAGGCATCCGCGCGCCTGGATCGGGGAGAGGAGCAGACACGCTTCGCGTGCTTGGCCCGCCACTTTGCTCACCATCGTGTTTGGCGACGCTTTTATCCATTGCGGCGTGTGGCGGCGCGTACGGATCGGGATTTTTTCTGCCGGTTCGTCGATTACCTCCGCCCGCGAGCGTCGAATACAACAGATCCGATTGCCGAATGCAGATTCGACTCCGAATGGAAACGAACCGCTCGCCCGAGCGAGATTCTTAATGTTTCGTATCCGGTCGGGATCGAAGATTGATTCCCGCAGCTGTTTTGCTCGTTTCGTTTCCATCCGGATACGAAAATGACCATGCGTATTAAAGATGTGGCAGAATGTTCCCGTTCGGGAACGAAATGGGTGCGCGATGCCAATGGTCATCAACAGTCCGGAAAGGTTGGGGCACTACGTCCGCGCGGCACGCATGGCGCAGGGCTTCACGCGAGACGAGCTCGCCAGCGCGACCGGACTTTCCCCGAAATTCATTTCCCAGGTCGAAGCCGGAAAGCCGACGGCGCAGATCGGCAAGGTTCTGATGCTTGTGAGTGAGCTCGGCATCAAGTTGAGTGCGGACACCTCACTGCCCATTTCAGCAGAGGCTTTCGAGAAGGCCGCTCGCCGCCGGAGCCCGCGCACCGGCGAATCGAAGCTTTGATGGATGGACCGGATCAATGTCGACAAGAACCCTGATCGCATACTCGAATGGTCTCCGTGTCGGTGCATTGACAGACCGGAACGGGATCTGGTCGTTTGAATACGATCCGCAGTGGATTGCGTTGCCCGGTGCATTTGCTGTCTCGCCGGCGTTTCCGCTCGCTGAAGCGGGGCCGGTGGTCGACGGGTCTTCGGATCGTCCCGTCCAGTGGTTTTTCGACAATCTTCTGCCCGAGGAACGCATGCGCGACGCGCTCGCGCGCGAAGCAAAACTGGACGCCAGCGACGCGTGGGGGCTTCTGGACTATTACGGCCGAGAATCGGCCGGCGCGCTGACATTGCTGCCCGAGGGCGTGCACGAGGCGCCGGGCGGCAGGGTGCCGCTTTCATTTCCGGAGCTGGAGGCGCGTATCCGGGCGATGCCTCAACAGTCGCTGACCGCGCTTTCGCCCAAACGTATGTCGGCGGCGGGTGCCCAGCAGAAACTCCTCGTGATCCTGACCGGGAGCGCACCGCATTACGCGCTGTTCGAGCCAGCGGGTGCGGAGCCGTCGATGCATCTTCTGAAGCCGGATATGCGAGTCGACAACTACCCGCATTCGGCCATCAACGAGTTCTTCTGCATGCGGCTGGCAGGCATGACGGGTTTGCCGGTGCCGCACACCCACTTCGTGCGCGTGCCGTCGGCATGCTACGTGGTCGACCGGTTCGACCGCGATACGTCAACGGATCCGGCGCGGCGTCTCCATACGCTGGATGCCATGCAGCTGCTCAACAAGGACAAGGCGTTCAAATACCACAATGCGACGGTGGAATCGCTGCGACGCTGCATCGAGACGCTCGGGGCAAAGGCGCGGGCGCGTCTTGCGATCTTCCGATGGTCGATCTTCAACATCCTGATCGGAAACGCCGATGCCCATTTGAAGAACCTTTCGTTCTTTTCCACGCCTGGCGGATATGAGCTTGCGCCGTTCTACGATCTCGTCAGCACCGTGATCTACAACACACCGACGTACCGGCCGGAAGGCGAGCGGTGGCCGGCTTGCCAGTTGACGATGCAAATCGGCCATGCCACTCACTTTGCAGATCTCGCCCGCGAAGATGTCGTGATGTTCGGCGAACAGCTCGGGATGACGAGAGCCGGCGCAACACGCGAGCTCGACGGGATGCTGGGTGCATTCGGCAGCAACGTCGTCAAGGCGCGCGCACAGGTGAATGCCATCGCCCGGCCGAATGCCGGCGAGACGAGACTGCTCGATCTGATTGAGCGGCTTCCCATTGCCGAAATGCGCAATGCGTTAGCCTAGCGGCCAGACAGCTGGACAAGCGTCGTTGGCGCTGGAGGCGAGGGAACCTGACGATAATCGGCTCGCGATTGGCGCGACCTCGGGCAATGCCGTGTTCAGGGACGCAGCAGATCGAAGCCGCCAAACGCGACCACGCCGCTCAACACGATCATCGCCACCGAGTGCTGGCCGAAATAAAGGATCGCCGCCGCTAGCCAGCTGGCGATGCAAAAGGCTCCAATGCGGGCCATCGTATGCTCCTCAAACCTTGGGGAATTTCTTGCGCATGCGCCTTCGGCGCAGTGCGACCGGGATACGCAACCGTCAAACGGGGTTGATGTTGCGGTTCGCGGGCGGATTGCTGGGTATGCGGCCGGCAGCGCGAAGCCTGCCGCGGCGATCCGGAACTTTTCGTTGCTTCGTGGCGGTCTCGTCGAAGGCCAGGCTTCTGGACAGGAAACGTTCGCGGGAAAATCGTACCGCGTTCCACAAATCGGCTCGTTGCGATCGGCGCGGACGACTGCATGAAATCACGATCCGGTTCGAAAAACGGATGCCAGGCTTTGGCAGGAAGCCGCCGATTTTACCAGTGATCGGCGAAACCAATCTGTGATCACTGGCCGGCGGATCGTTTGCTTCGTTAGCCGGATGCCGTGGCGTTCTCAGCGACGAGCCGGTTTATGACGGAACGCGAAGCTGATATGACAACTTAGCGGCTATAAATTTGATGTTGATAATTAAGAAGAAGTTAAATCGCTAACTGAAGCTGGTACTACACCTGCGGGAGCATTGCCCCGCAAGCGTTAGCGCGAAGTACCAGCGTGCGAAAACCCTCGGAAAATTTTTCCAAAGCACGCGTCCATACGGCGCGGCGCTCCTCATCTTTGATCCGCTCGATCTTGATGTTCGCAAGAACTTCGAACGGATCCACTTCCAGAATCTCAGCGACTCGCAGGCATACCTCGTCGTCGAAGGTTTGCCGGCCGTTGCGCCAGCCGCTCGCGGACTGGCGCGTCACGCCGAGCACCTTTGCTGCCGCGTAGTCGGAAGGAAGATCTAGACGCGCTTTCACCGCGTCCAGCCATTCGATGGTGGTTTTCATGACAGACCCCTTACAAATTTGCTGACCCGACGTCAAGCGTAGTCGAACGACAAGCGAGTCGCAACGATCCGTATTTCAAGACGTAACGTGTAACTTGACATGTCAGGTGACGCGGAACTATTCTCCTGACCATCGCCCGGCCCAGTGACCTGACCCCACTGGAGCGCCCTGACGGGGGCGCGCACCGGGCGATTTCATGTCAAGTCGGGTCAGGTAGGGGCAGGTCATGCGAAACAAGCCGTTACAAACTCACTGCTACACGATCGAAGGCCCGTACGTACGGGAAGGACGCGCCGGCTGGCTGCGCCGCCTGCTCGGAAAATTCTTCCGCTCGGGGGCGTGACATGTACCAAATGCGAAACGCGGTGGAATGCCCGTATTGCGGCAAGCGCATCGACCTGGGCGAACGAGTGGGGACGTGGGTCGAAACTTGCCGGCTGGAACCGGTCTATGAGTCGCCTCTCGGGACGCAATACGTGCAGGTAAGTGGCTGCGGCAAATCGTTCGTGGTGTTTTCGCGCCGACGCATCGCGTACCGTGCGACCGTCCGCAAGATCGAGGGCGAATGACATGGCCATGCTCGTTTTCTTCATCGGCATGGTTGTCGGAGCGGGCTGCGTGCTCGCGGGCTACGCTGTTGCTCGAAGCGAGAGCAAGAAGCGATGACACGATCCTCCGCCGCTTTCCTTGACCTGGGCTATTCCCAACCCGACACGCCCCGCCGTTCGCGCGGAGCCGATCCCACCCCCGTCTACCACCCGCAAGCAGTCGGCGATCGTTCACCGGCCGCGACCGCGCTGCGCGATATGCGCCGGTCGATCGACGCCCGGAAGGGCTTTTTGCCGTCCGATCAGGGCGTGCGGCCGGGCGACGATCCGTTCGCGCGTCGCCAGCTCGAGCTCGCGTACGAGCAGCTGCGCACAGCGCTGTTCCTCTACAACACGTTCGCGGCCGACCTGGGCGTGCCAACGGCCCGCGCATACACGGGTGCCGTGGAAGTGCCGGAGGCCGGCCGATGAAGCCACGTCTGCGAATGATCCGGCGCGAGTGGTACTGCGTCGACGGCCGGGCGTCGGGCATCGGCCGCACGCCGGCGGAAGCGTATCGCGCATGGGCGCGCGACTGGGCGTATCTCGCCTAGGTCTACGCGAGGGCGATCGGATGACCCACCCCGCAAAAGAGCCGTCTGGTTTTCTTGGTATAAACGCGAAATCGATACACGCAGCCCGCACGCCCAATACCGACGCGGTTTCCCGGGCGAAGGCGAAGGGTCGTCTGCACGATCTCCTGCGTGTCTCGCAGTCGGTCATCTACGATCCGACCGCCGCGAAGGAAGCGCAGCACCGCACCTGCTGGTGCCAGCGCGCGCTCACGTCGCCGGGCGAAACGCTCGGCGTGCGCCGCAACGTCGACGGTTCCGGCGCCAGCCTGGCCGGCGTGTCGACGTGCGGCTCGGTCTGGGCCTGCCCCGTCTGTTCGCTCAAGGTCTGCATGCAGCGCCAGGCGGAAGTCGCCGACGGCATGAAGGCGCACGTCGGCAACGGCGGCTATGTCTGGCTGATGACCAACACCTTCCCGCACGAATCGGGCGAGCGCCCGCTGGCCGACATGCTCGCGCTGCAGGCCAAGGCCATGCAGAAATTCCAGAATTGCCGCACCTACAAGCGGATCCTCGGCAAGGGCGTGCGCACCGGCTCCATCAAGGCGCTCGAAATCACGCTCGGCACGCACGGCTGGCATCCCCACACGCACTCGCTGGTGTTCGCGACGCCCGACGCGTTCGGCGACGTGAAGGAAGGCGACACCGGCCGCATGTCGTCGCGCCTTATCGACGAGCTGAAGCGCGCCTGGTACGAGGCGCTGCTGAAGGTCGGCCTGTGCGAGCCGTCGCAGATGTCCGACGTGATCGACCACGGCCTGGACGTGCGCGGCGGGCAGTACGCCGCGGAATATGTCGCGAAGTTCGGCCGCGACACGAAGTGGGGCCTGTCGCGCGAGCTGACGATGAACGCGGCCAAGACGGGCGGCGGCCAGAAGGGCGCGCATCCGTTCCAGCTGCTCGAGTGGGCCGCGGCCGGCGACGGCCAGTCCGCCGCGCAGTTCCGCGAGTATGTCGCAGCGTTCACCGGCCGCCGCATGCTGACCTGGACGCCCGGCCTGAAAGCCGCGCTCGGCCTGGACGAGCTGGAGCAGTCCGATGAGGAAGCCGCGGCCGCGCAGCTGCCCGAAGAGGAAGTCGTCGGCGCGATCTCGGCCGAGGATCTGTCCGTCCTCACCGCGCGGAGCATGCTCGGCCGCTTCCTCGCCTTCGTGTCGGAGTACTGCTACGACCCCGCCACGGCACAGGCCGATATCGACGACTTCATGGCGTTCGCGCGCGAGCACGAGCGCAGGGCGAGCGGCGCAATCAGTGCGCCGTACTGGAGTGCCCGCACCCGCAAGTTCTATGACCCGGAGAAAGAAACCCATGTCCAGCACCAGTGAAGTCGCTTTCGTGAGTGTCCAGGCCACCAAACTGAACGAGGCCCGGGACGCCGCGCGCGAGCTGCGCGCGATGCACGACGCGCTGACGCCGTTTGAGCGCGGCCTGGCGGCAAAGCAGATCGCCCCCATCAAGCGCCTCGTCGACGCAGTCGAAAAGCTGTAACGGCACGCGGCCGGCCGATCGCGGCCGCATACCACCGAGAGGAAGACCATGTCCGAACTGCAATCCCTGATCGCGGCCGTGAAAGCCAAGGCCGAATCGCTCGCCGAGCTGATCGCCGGCAACCTGCCGCACAACACGACGCTGTCCGAGCTGGCGGACGCCGTGCACAGCGCGCTGTCCGATATCGACGGCCGCGTCGCCGCGATCGAGGCGGCGGCCAAGGCCGATCTGGCGTCGATCGAACAGGCTCTGACCGACAAGCTGACGGCGCTCGTCGACGGCAAGATCGACACGTTCGCCCAGGGCGTCACGGCGACGCTGCAGAGCCACATGTCGCAGATCCAGCAGGCGGTCACGCTGGCCGACAGCGCGAACGCCGGCGTCGAAGCGCTGAAAGCCACGTCGGCCAGCAGCAGCGCGACGGCGTAAGGGGAGGGCGCGCCCATGTCCGCACCCGGAAAGTACATCGGCACGGTTCCCTGCAAGACGAAGGGCTGCTCGGAAGTCGTGAGGGTCAAGCTGAACAGGGGCGGACGCGCCTATGGCAAGTGCGATCGTTGCGCCTGCCGTTTTGAGTACGAGGGCCTCGCGCATTCCCAGCGCTTCGTGCGCGACGAAGTCACGCTTCAGGCCGACCCGTACGATGAAAACCCCGGGAATCCCGGGGAAAACACGCCCGCTGGCGGCCCAAACCCGGCCGCTGATCCCCTGAAAACCCCGGAGAAACCGAAGCGGCGCGGGCTGCTCGACGGCACTCCCTTCGCAGGACTCTGACCATGATGGACGTCAATGCGCTCGAGCAAATCGGGCAGGAAGAGGCGGCGGAGCGCGCGGCGCTCGCCGAGGAACAGCAGCAAGAGCAACAGGCCGAGGTGGAGAAGGAAACCGCGTCGCTGTCGGATCAGTATCACTTCGGCCTGAACAAGGCGCGTGGCGTCGTACTGAAGATGCTGCCGGAGTGCGCGGACGACTGGACGGACGACGTCACGCGCGAGATCGCCAACGCGCTCGCGGACTGCGACGCGTATTACGGCTGGGGCGGCGTCGCGAACGTCATCAAGCATCCGCTGCTGAAACTGGTCGTCGCGGTCGGCCCGCTCGCAATGAGCCTCGGCTTCGCGCTGCGCAATCGCCGGATTCGGGCGCAGCTGGAAGCGGCGGCCGCGGGCAAGCATCATGTCGTGCGCGCCGTCGCGCCGGCTGCCGCGGCACCAGGGCAGAACGTCGAGCCGCTGCCGGCGAGCGCGGCCGCCCCGGAAGACGCGGCGCCGAGCAAGGAACCCGCCTTCGGCAGCGATCCCGGTGCGCTGATGGCTGATCAGCTGGAGGCGGCATGACGCGGCGCGGCGGCATCATCGG
The DNA here is from genome assembly GCF_018375725.1 of Burkholderia sp. GTDB lineage: Bacteria > Pseudomonadota > Gammaproteobacteria > Burkholderiales > Burkholderiaceae > Burkholderia. The sequence continues at coordinate 10,326 of NZ_JAHACR010000118.1, forward strand.
CGTGATCGGCCGCTCGCGATCGGGCAAGGGCGTGTGGATCAAGCGCTACCTGCTCGCCAAGGTGCGCGGCCCGATCCTGGTCTGGTCGCCGCTGGAGATCTCCCGGCCAGACGACTATGCCGGCGAGATCAAGGGCGAGCGGGTCTATACGATCCAGGAGCTGACCAAGGCGCTCGCGGCCGGCAAGACGCGCCTGGTGTTCGTCCCGTCGCCTGACGACGCGGAGCGTGACGCGCAGTTCGATCGCTTCTGCCGGATCCTTGAGAATCCCGGGTTCACCCGGTGGACCGTGGTCGTCGAAGAGCTGACGCGCGTCACAAAACCGCACAAGGCACCGACGGCCTGGAAGAACCTGACGACGGGCGACGCCCACTCGCGCGAGCTAACGCTGGTCGGCGTTGCGCAGCGGCCCGCCCAGGTCGATAAGGACTTCCTGGGCAACTGCACCGAGATCCACTGCTACGCCGTGTCGAACGTGGCCGATGCGAAGGTGATGGCCGACGTGCTGTTCGTCGACAAGGATCGGATCCTTGGCCTGGAGAAATTCCACTACATCCACCGCGACGCGGAGAAAGGGAAGATCACCGAGGGCGTCGTGTCGTACGAATAGCACAGAAACAACGTTTTTTGCCTGGCTGAAAAGCCGGGAATCCCAGAGCTGACAAGGGATTCCCGGCTTTTGTCATTTTCGGCGTCCGTCCGCACGATGAGGGCTCTTTCACCCCATAGAGCGCTACGTGTCCCTCTCTGCCTACCTGCCTACGAAACACCGGCTCGCCCAGGAAATCATCGCGACGACGGTGGGTGTCCTGGTTGCCGCCTGGATCATTTCCAAGTGGCCAGCCGCGAAGAGGCTGGTCGATGGCAACACGGTCTGGTCCACGTCGCAATCTGACTTCTCCACCAACTGAGGTCCCCATGAAAAACCCGCACGTTAAGACCGCCATCGTCGTGCTCGGCACGGTTGCCCTTTGCGCCTTCATCCAGAAGTCGGTGTTCCCGATCCCGGTGATCGGCCCGTACCTGCCGGGCGGCACGAACGCCTAAGCGCCCCGCGATACCGGACACCCATCACGAATAAAGGAGCGCGCGATGCGCAAGGAACAACTCGTCAACCTGCAGAACGTCAACCCGGGCCAGA
>NZ_JAHACR010000119.1 GCF_018375725.1 Burkholderia sp.
TTCAGGCCGGCCGCCTTCGCGCCGGCGAGCATCGTCTCGGCGCCCGGCGACAACCGCAGCCGCTCTTCATAGACCTGTTCGAGTGCCTGCGCGTCGAGCCCGGCGAGCAGCGCGACACGGCGGGTGAGGCTTTCGTTGAAATCGCGGATCTCGCCACGCATCGACGCTTCGGTGATCGCGGCGACCTCCGCCTTCAGTCCGCAGAAATCCGCGATCTCGTCGATGCACTCGATCGTGATCAGCGTCGAATCCATGTCCATGACGACGAGCCCGAAATCGGCCAGCGTGCGGCCGGCCTCGACGAACGCGTAGTCGAGCGCATGCGTGCCGCAATAGACGGCGATGTCGGGCCGCTGCGCCGGGGCGGCGTCTTCGATGCGCAGCGCGTATTCGTCGATCGGCACGATGCGGGCGCCGCGCGCGAGCGCGAGCAGCGGTTTGTGGTGTGCGTCCGACAGCGGCGCGACGCTCTGGATGACGAGATTCGTAATCATGGCGGAAAGGATGAAGGCGAATGAGAGGCCGCGGGCCGCGCGCTGCGGGTCGCAGGCTGCCGGGCGGCGAACGCGACATTGTAGCCGCTCGCCGCCGGGGCGCGATCCGATGGTGCGCATCGGTTGCGAGAAGCGGCCCGGCTTCCGGTACGGACTGGAGCGGATCCTGAGCGGCGGCTGCGCATGGCCGTCGGCGAACCGGCGTGCGCGGCATTGCGAACGCAAGCGGGGTAACACCCGATGCGTTGGCGACGCATTGCGCGTCGCTTGGCGGTAGACTGGCAACGCATCATGCATCGAAAACCGCGCGGCATGCGACAACGCGGCCGCATCACAAGGAGGTCAGCATGGGCCAACGCAGTCTGTCGGTCGTCGCATCGTGGTCCGTCGCATTCGCGGCGATGTGCGTCAGCTTGAGCACCGCGGCGGCGCCGCCGGTCAAGGGCAGCCTGAAGGGCGGCGGCACGGGGCAGTTCGACTACACCGTCAAGGTCGACTCGAAGCAGTTCGGCAACGCGCAGGAAACCCGCAAGATCCGCTCCGGCGAGACGGACGACTTCAACTGGAAGTCCGTGCCGCCCGCCGGCGCGGTCGCGATGCCGGACGCGTGTCCGGAAGCGGACATGCTGCCCCGCGATGCGAACGGCGCGATGGTCCGGCAGACGCAGGTCCGCCTGGCGCCGTCGATCGATGCGAAGGGCGTCGCGAACGTGCAGATCAGCTTCCAGGCCGCCGCGCCGAACGGGACGCAGAGCGTGTCGGTCGGGGGCAAGACGATGCAGTGCCCGAAAGTGGTGAAAGTCAGCCAGGTCAAGTGGCTGACGATCCAGTCCAACGGCGGATCGAAGTCCTTTACGCTGAGCGACGGCACCCGGGTGTCGGTGTCGATCAAGCGCTAGCCTTCGCCGCGCTGCCGGCCCGCACCGCGTCAACGGGCGCGTTCTTCGAGGCGCGACGCGAGGAAACGGTGCTCGGCGGAGAACAGCCGCGTGTAGGTCAGCAGCACGGCGCCGACCGTGCCGAGCGCGGACGCCGCAGCGATCAGAAACATGATGACGATCTGATAGCGCACGGCTTGCAGCGGCGACTGACCGGCCAGCACCTGGCCGGTCATCATCCCCGGCAGGCTGACGACGCCGACGACCGCCATCTGGTTGAGCGTCGGCAGCATGCCCGCGCGCACCGCCTGGCGGGCGGCATCCTGCGCGGCTTCCCAGCGTGTCGCACCGAGTGCGAGCGCCGTCTCGACGCGGTCGCGGCGCGCGGTCAGCTCCTCGGTCATCCGCTCGACGCCGAGCGATACGCCGGTCAGCGTGTTGCCGAGAATCATCCCGAGGATCGGGATCGCATACTGCGGCGCATACCACGGATGGATGCGAATCACGACGAACAGGCCGACCGCCGCGACGATCCAGCTGGACAACCAGATCGACAGGATGCTGTCGATGCGCTGCCCGGCATACGTATGCCTGCCGCGTCCGGCGCCGGCGAAGCCGGCGATCAGCGTCATCAGCACCGTGAGCGGCAGCACCACGTACCAGTGCGCGTGACCGAACACCCAGCCGAGCACGTAGCCGATCGCGAGCAGTTGCACGACGGTGCGCAGCGCGGCGAGCGCGAGCTGGCGGCCGAGTCCGAGCGAGAGCGCGGCCGAAATCGCGCCGTTCACGGCCACGAGTGCCGCCGCGATGCCGACGTCGAGCGGGCCGAGGTCGTGCAGTACCGAATTCATCGCCGAACCTCCGCCGTGTCCGCGGCGCGCAGCACGCCGGCATGCATCGTCATCCGCGCAGCGCCGATCCGCGCGGCCTGGGCGGGGTCATGCGATATCCACATATAGGCGCGTGTCTCGGGCGCCGCGTCGAACCATGCGCCGACAAGCGCTTCGATCGCGCGCGTCGCGTCCGGATCGAGCGCGGACGTCGGTTCGTCGAGCAGCAGCACGTCGGGATCGAGCTGCAGCACACGCAGCAACGCCGCGATCTGCGCCTCGCCGCCGGACAGTTCGCTGGCGCGCTTGTCGAGGAAGTCGGGGCTGCGGCCCGCATGCAGGGCGAGTTGCGCGACTCGCGCGCGGTCGAATTGACGGTCGCGATAGACGGCGAGGGAATAGGGATAGCGCAGCATCGATTCGACGGTGCCTTCCGCGTGGGCCGGACGTTGGCGCAGGTAGGCGACGCTGCGCCGGTAGCGCGGAATGGCATGCCGTCGGATCGTCCGTCCGTGCCACAGCACGCGACCGCCGTCGAGCGGGTCGAGCAGTGCGAGCGCGCGCAGCAGCACGCTTTTTCCCGACCCGGACGGTCCCATGATCGCGAGACGTGTGCCCGCGCAAAGACTGAAATGGGTCGGCGCGAGCAGCAGTTTGCCGTTTGCGGGGTCTTGCCGGGTCACACCCTGCGCGTCGATGATGCAGGTGGCTGTCATGTCACAAATGAAAAAAAGCGTTAACGGAACAAGGCGGTCAGGCAGCGTGCGCCATAATAACGAGTGAAAAGCTCGCGCGGGTGTCGTGCGCCGTTGTCCCCGCAAGCGGCCCGGCATGGCGCGGCATTGAATTCAGAACAACAACGGAACCGCCATGACGCTTACCCGAGCCATCGGCAAATCGGCTGCGTGGGTCGCCGGCATCGTCGCGGTCGTGATCGCGGCGTCCGGCGTCTTTCTCTTCACGTTCGACTGGAATCGCGTCAAACCGTGGATCAACGAACAGGTGAGCACCGCACTCGGCCGCCCGTTCGCGATCAATGGCGACATCCAGGTCGGCTGGCGCCGGCCCGACGGCGAGACCGGCTGGCGCGCCTGGGTGCCGTGGCCGAGCTTCTCGGTCTCGCAGATCGAGATCGGCAACCCTGACTGGGCGAAGGCGCCGAAATTGGTCACGCTCGACGTCGCGCACTTCGATCTCGCCATCCTGCCGCTCCTGGCACATGAAATCGTCATCCCGTCGATCGACGTCGTCAATCCCGCGGTGGATCTCGAGCGGCTCGACGACGGACGCAATACGTGGACGTTCCAGTTCAGGCAATCGGCGCAGCCGTCGCCGTGGACCGTGCGGCTCAATCATTTCGGATTCGGCAAGGGCACCGTCGTCTATCGCGACGCGATGACGAAGGCCGATCTCACGATCGCGATCGATACGCTCGGCCAGCCGATTCCGCTGGGCGACGTGCTCAAGGCGCAGGAGGCGGCATCGCGTGCCGAATCGGCGCGGCGCGTCGGCGCGCGCGGCGCCGCGCAACTCGACGCGGCGGCACAGGCCGCGTCGTCGTCGGTCGCCGCGGCTCCGGCGTCATCGGCGAGCGCCGCGGCGTCCGGCGCATCCGCGAGGGCGGCCTCTTCCGCTCGTGCGAATCCTGCCGATCCCGTCTATGCATTCGGCGTGAAGGTCGACGGCCGCTACAAGAACGTGCCGATCTCGGGCACCGGCAAGCTCGGCGGCGTGCTCGCGCTCGAGGACGCGTCACGGCCGTTCCCGCTGCAGGCCGACGTGAAGGCCGGCGACACACGGCTGGCGATCGTCGGCACCTTGACCGATCCGCGGCAGCTGGCTGCGCTCGACCTGCGCCTGTGGCTGCAGGGCACGACGATGTCGCATCTGTACGCGCTGACCGGCATCACGCTGCCGGACACGCCGCCCTATGCGACCGACGGACGTCTGACCGGTCATTTCAAGCGGCACGCGAGCACGTTCCGCTATGAAAACTTCAACGGCCGCGTCGGCGGCAGCGATCTGAGCGGCACGCTCGTCTACACGCAACGCGAGCCGCGCCCGCTGCTGTCCGGCGAATTGGTATCGAACCTGCTGCGGTTCTCCGATCTCGCGCCGGTGATCGGCGCGGATACGGCCGCGAGCAAGGCGCAGCGCGGCGACACGACGCGTCAGCCGGCGGGCCGCGTGCTGCCGGTCGAGACGTTCCGCACGGAACGCTGGCGCGCACTCGACGCGGACGTCAAGTTCACCGGCCGCAAGCTGATCAAGCGTACGGACCTGCCGATCACCGATCTGTACACGCATATCGTGATGCAGGGCGGCGTGTTGTCGCTCGAGCCGCTGAAATTCGGCGTGGCGGGCGGGTCGCTCGCGACGACCGCGCATCTCGACGGCAGCGCAGCGCCGCTCAAGGGGCGCTTCACGGTTGCCGCGCGTCATCTGAAGCTCAAGCAGCTGTTCCCGGCGCAGAAGGTCATGCAGTCGGCATTCGGCGAGATCAACGGCGACGCGTCGCTGTCCGCGACAGGCAATTCGCCGGCCGCGCTCGCGTCCACGGCAAACGGGGAAGTGAAGGCGCTCGTCACCGACGGCGCCATCAGCCGCCTGCTGATGGAGGCGGCGGGGCTGAACGTCGCGAACGTCGTCTACGAGAAGCTGTTCAGCGGGCGCGACGTCAGGATCAATTGCGCGGCGGTCGATTTTGTCGCGACGCGCGGCGTGCTCGACCCGAAGGTGTTCGCGCTCGACACCGAGGACGCGTTGATCAACATCGACGGCCCGATCGACCTGCGCGACGAATCGATGGATCTGAAGATCCATCCGCACACAAAGGGCTTCAGGGTGTTCTCGCTGCGCTCGCCGCTGTATGTGAAAGGCACGTTCCAGCATCCGAACGTGGGCGTCGATGCGGGCGCGCTCGCGCTGCGCGCCGGCGCCATGGTCGGTCTCGGTCTGATCAATCCGTTCGCGGCGCTGATCCCGCTGATCGCGCCGAGCAACAACAAGGGCGTGCCGTGTCCGGAGCTGTTCGCGCAGATGAGGGCGCCGGCAAAACCGGCCGGCGTCACGGCCGCTGGCAAGTAAGTCGTCTGACTGAATGAAGCGTCGCGGCGATCAGCCGCGAGCGTCCGGCGCGTGCGGCATGGCGTCGCGATCGGGCGACGTGTCGGTCCTGCCGTTGCCCGGCGCCGGCATATCGTGCCGCCGGCCGACGTTCCCGTCCGGCCCGAGGGCGCGGCGCCCGCCGCCCGAAGCGGCCTGCCGCATGAACCGGCAGGGATGCGCCCCCGTTTCCTGTGCGTGCGAAGGCGGTGTCAAGCAGCGATTCGCCGACTCCTGTTAAAATGCCCGGTTTTCCGTCGATCTACCTCTTAACGGGATCTGCCGTGCTTTCTACTGCCAACATCACGATGCAATTCGGGCCGAAGCCCCTCTTCGAGAACATCTCGGTCAAGTTCGGGGAGGGCAACCGCTACGGCCTGATCGGGGCGAACGGCTGCGGCAAGTCGACGTTCATGAAGATCCTCGGCGGCGACCTCGAGGCGAGCGGCGGCAACGTCGCGCTCGAGCCGAACGTCCGTCTGGGCAAGCTCCGCCAGGACCAGTTCGCGTACGAAGACGTGCGCGTGCTCGACGTCGTGATGATGGGCCACACCGAAATGTGGGCCGCGATGACCGAGCGTGACGCGATCTACGCCAACCCGGACGCGACCGACGACGACTACATGCACGCGGCCGAACTCGAGGCGAAGTTCGCCGAATACGGCGGCTACGACGCCGAAGCGCGCGCAGGTGCGCTGCTGCTCGGCATCGGTATCGACGAGAAGTTCCACAACGGCACGATGAGCGAAGTCGCGCCGGGCTGGAAACTGCGCGTGCTGCTCGCGCAGGCGCTGTTCTCGAAGCCGGACGTGCTGCTGCTCGACGAGCCGACCAACAACCTCGACATCAACTCGATCCGTTGGCTCGAAAACACGCTCAACGAGTACAACTCGACGATGATCATCATCTCGCACGATCGTCACTTCCTGAACTCGGTGTGCACGCACATGGCCGACATGGACTACGGCACGCTGAAGGTCTATCCGGGCAACTACGACGACTACATGCTCGCGTCGGCGCAGGCCCGCGAGCGTCAGGCGGCGGCGAACGCGCGCGCGAAGGAGCGCGTCGCCGAACTGCAGGACTTCGTGCGCCGCTTCTCGGCGAACAAGTCGAAGGCCCGCCAGGCGACGAGCCGTGCGAAGCAGATCGACAAGATCAAGATCGAGGAATTCAAGCCGTCGTCGCGCCAGAACCCGTTCATCCGCTTCGAGTTCGAGAAGAAGCTGCACAACATCGCGGTCGTCGCCGACACGATCACGAAGAAGTACGAGCGGACGATCTTCCAGAATTTCAACCTGTCGGTGCAGCCGGGCGAGCGCATCGCGATCATCGGCGAGAACGGCGCGGGCAAGACGACGCTCCTGCGTTCGCTGCTGGGCAGCCTCGAACTCGATCACGGCACGGTGAAGTGGGCCGAGAACGCGAACGTCGGCTACATGCCGCAGGACACCTACGAGGAGTTCCCGAACGACATCACGCTGATGGACTGGATCGACCAGTACCGCAAGGACGGCGACGACGAGACGATGGTGCGCGGCACGCTCGGCCGCCTGCTGTTTTCGGCGGACGACATCAAGAAGTCGGTGAAGGTGCTGTCGGGCGGCGAGAAGGGCCGCATGATCTGGGGCAAGCTGATGCTGGGCCGTCACAACGTGCTGCTGATGGACGAGCCGACCAACCACATGGACATGGAATCGATCGAGTCGCTGCAGATCGCGCTCGAGAAATTCGAAGGCACGCTGATCTTCGTGTCGCACGACCGTGAATTCGTCAGCGGCCTCGCGAACCGCGTGATCGAGGTGAAGACGGACGGTACGCTGCTCGACTTCGGCGGCAACTACGAGGACTTCCTCGCGAGCCAGGGACAGGCGTAAGCGTCAGCGCGCCGTTCGCGGCCCAGCCAACGAAAAAACCCATCCGGAGCCGCCGGATGGGTTTTTTTGCGTCCAGACGACGGCGCGTGCGCCGCGCGTCACATCAGTCCGCCAGCCGGTTGTCCGACAGCGCCCGGCAGCAATCGTCGAACACCCACTGCACGAGCTTGGCCTGATAGTTCAGGTCGTCGGTGTCGACGATCTCCTCGACCGCCTCGCGGGCCCACGCGGCATCGACGAATCCGGCGTGCCGCTTCGCGATGTCCTGCGCGAGCGCGGACAGTTTGGCGGTCGTCAGCCAGTCGGCGTGCCGGTGGTGGCGATCCAGCCAGCGATGCGCCGCCTGCACCTGGAACGATGCGTCGGGCCACGCTTCATTCAGGTAGTACGCACCGAGATTGCCGCAGGTGAGCCAGCAGAGCAGTTCCACGCGGTCGCGTGAGCTGAGGGTCGGGTGTGCGTCGGACATGGCGGCACTCACGAAAGGCATCGATTCCGGGCGGCCGGCAAGCGAAGCCGGCGCCGATGGTAAAAACATAGCACGATGCGGGCCCGGGCGCGCACCCGGACAGGTGCGGATACGGCGATGCGGCGGGGATGTGCGCCCGGTCTGCATGCGGGCGCGCCGCGACCGGGCGCAGCCGTCGCCGTGGCGCCACGCCTGGCTCCGCACTCGCTAGAATGTCCGGTTCCAAGGAGACGGAAATCGACATGAAAACCTACGACCAGTTCTATATCGGCGGCGAATGGCGCAAACCGGCGGGCACCGGCACGATCGACGTGATCGATTCGGGCACCGAGGCCGTGATCGGCCGGATTCCGGAGGGCCAGGCCGCCGATGCGCAAGACGCGATCCGCGCCGCGCGCGCGGCGTTCGACGGCTGGGCGGCCACGCCGCCCGCCACGCGTGCCGCTTATCTGCGCAAGATCGCCGAGCGCCTGCAGGCGCGCAGCGAGGCGCTCGCGCAGTCCATCACGGGCGAGGTCGGCATGCCGATCAAGCTGTCGCGCGCGATCCAGGTCGGCGGTCCGCTCTACAACTGGAATGCCTATGCAAAACTCGCCGAGTCGTTCGAATTCGAGGCGAAAGTCGGCAATTCGCTCGTCGTGCGCGAACCGGTCGGTGTCGTCGCCGCGATCACGCCGTGGAACTACCCGCTGAACCAGATCACGCTGAAAGTCGCGCCCGCGCTCGCGGCCGGCTGCACGGTCGTTCTCAAGCCGTCCGAAATCGCGCCGATCAATGCCTTCATGCTCGCCGAGGCGATTCACGAAGCCGGGCTGCCGGCCGGCGTATTCAATCTGGTCTGCGGCTATGGGCCGGTCGTCGGCGAAGTGCTGGCGAGCGATCCGGACGTCGACATGGTGTCGTTTACGGGCTCGACGCGCGCCGGCAAGCGCGTGTCTGAGCTGGCGGCCGCCACCGTCAAGCGCGTCGCGCTCGAACTGGGCGGCAAGTCGGCATCGGTGATCCTCGACGACGCCGATCTCGCCGCCGCGGTGAAGGGCACGGTCAACGCCTGTTTTCTGAACGCCGGCCAGACCTGTTCGGCACACACGCGGATGCTCGTGCCCGAAGCGCGCTACGACGAGGCGCGCGCACTCGCGAAGGCGGCGGCCGAAGCGTATGTCGCGGGCGACACGCGCGTGGAGACGACGCGTCTTGGGGCGCTGGCATCGCAGGCGCAGCAGCAACGCGTGCAGTCGTACATCCAGTGCGGGATCGACGAGGGCGCGGAACTGGTCACGGGCGGCGTCGGCTTGCCGGACGGCATCGGCCAGGGCTTCTTCGTGAAGCCGACCGTGTTCGGCCGTGTCGATCCGAAGTCGACGATCGCGCAGGAGGAGATTTTCGGGCCGGTTCTGTCGATCATCACGTATCGCGACGAGGACGAGGCGATCCGTATCGCGAACGATTCGCCCTACGGGCTCGGCGGCGCGGTCTGGGCAGGCAGTGACGAGCATGCGCTGCGCGTTGCACGGCGCATCCGCACCGGGCAGGTCGACATCAACGGCGGCGTGTGGAACATGGCTGCGCCGTTCGGTGGCTACAAGCAATCCGGCCACGGCCGCGAGAACGGCGTGTACGGCCTCGAAGAGTATCTCGAATACAAATCGATGCAACTGAAGCTGCCGAAGCAGGGCTGATTGCCCGCTTGACGCGTCGCCGGAGGAAACGGCACGCGCGAACTGAACCCCAGGCGTTGGACATCGATCCGACCCTTGGGGTTTTTTGTTGACACCGCTCAAGGCGCGCCGCGGCGAATCACCGATCATCGGCGTTTTCCGATGTATCGACGAGGTTTCGATGACCGCACGCACTTCCTTCCCGCCGCTGACGATCCGCGGCCGTTCATTGCTGCCGATCGTGCAAGGCGGCATGGGCGTCGGCATCTCCGCGCACCGTCTGGCGGGCAGCGTCGCGCGCGAAGGCGCGCTCGGCACGATCGCCAGCATCGATTTGCGGCACCACCATGCGGATCTGCTCGAACGCTGCCGCGCCCGGCCGGACCGCGCGACGCTCGAGGCCGCGAACCTCGACGCGCTGGCGCGCGAGATCCGGCTCGCGAAAACCTGCAGCGAGGGGCGCGGGATGATCGCCGTGAACGTGATGAAGGCGGTCAGCGCGCACGCGGACTACGTGCGCGTCGCGTGCGACGAGGGCGCCGACGCGATCGTGATGGGTGCGGGCCTGCCGCTCGATCTGCCGGACCTGACGCAAGGCCATGACATCGCGCTGATCCCGATCCTGTCGGACAGCCGCGGCATCGCGCTGGTGCTGAAAAAGTGGATGAAGAAAGGACGCCTGCCCGACGCGATCGTGATCGAGCATCCCGCGCATGCGGGCGGTCATCTCGGCGTCACGCAGCTCGACGACATGCACGACGCGCGCTTCGATTTCGCGCGCGTGATCGACGATACGGCGGGGATCCTGGCGTCGCTCGGGCTCGAGCGCGAGCGTATTCCGCTGATCGTCGCGGGCGGAATCAACAGCCACGGCGCGGTGCGCGCCGCGCTTGCCGCGGGCGCCAATGGCGTGCAGGTCGGCACGCCGTTCGCGGTGACCGAGGAGGGCGATGCGCATCCGGATTTCAAGCGCGTGCTGGCGGGTGCACAACCGGACGACATCGTCGAATTCGTCAGCGTGACGGGGCTGCCGGCGCGCGCGGTGAGAACGCCGTGGCTCGAACGCTACCTGCGTCACGAGACGCGCATTCGCGCCAAGCTCGGCGCGTTCAGGCAACGTTGCCCGACGGCGCTCGAATGCCTGAGCGTCTGCGGGCTGCGCGACGGGATCGAAAAATTCGGCCATTTCTGCATCGATACGCGTCTTGCCGCCGCGTTGCGCGGCGACGTGGCGAACGGGCTGTTCTTCCGCGGCCGCGAGGCGCTGCCGTTCGGCGAGGCGATCCTCAGCGTGCGTGACTTGCTCGAGCTGCTGCTGACCGGCAGCGTGGCAGCGCCTGCGGCAAACCGCCCCACGTTTACACTGGCTTGACGAAAATCAAGACGCGGGAAAGACCCTGAAGACAGAATGGAGACCGTTCTTTGGGGGCCGTCATGGATAAAAGGATTCAAAACATAGTCGCTGCCGCGGTGTGCGCGGCGGGTCTCGCCGGCATGCCGGCGCTGTCGCATGCGGCGTCGCCGGGCGACGGCATTTACCAGGGCGATGTCCTCGCCCGCCTGCGCGCGATCAGCATCCAGCCGAACGAGCGCGGCAGCGATACGCTCGGCGCGATCAACGTCGGCGTGAACAACGCCATCGTGCCCGAGCTCGACTTCACGTACATGATTCGCGACTACCTCGGGATCGAGCTGATTCTCGGCACGTCGCGCCATCAGGTGACGTCGAGCCTCGGCAAACTCGGCGGCGTCAACGTGCTGCCGCCGACGCTGCTGCTGCAGTACCACTTCAATCATGCCGGCAAGGTGCGTCCCTACGTGGGCGCAGGCCTGAACTATACGTATTTCTACAACAACGGGCTCAATGTGGGCGGCGAAGGCGTGTCGGTCGGCAAGAGCAGCTTCGGCCCGGCGTTGCAGTTCGGTGTCGACGTCCAGGTGACGAAAAGCGTGTTCGTCAACGTCGACCTGAAGAAGGTCTGGATGAGTACCGATGCGACGCTCGGCAACAAGCCGATCGGCACGCTGCACATCGATCCGCTGATTGTCGGCGTGGGCGTCGGGATGAAGTTCTAGGCGAGGAGCCGGACAGTGTTGGGGTTGGCGGCATGTCGGTGGGCATGCCGC
>NZ_JAHACR010000526.1 GCF_018375725.1 Burkholderia sp.
CGCGCGAGGCCGGCGTCGAAGCGCGCCGCGATGCGATGTTCGCCGGCAAGATCGTCAACCCGACCGAGGGCCGCGCAGCGCTGCACACCGCATTGCGCTCGACCGACCCGCACGCGCCGTTCCACGCACAAGTGAGCGCCGAGCGCGCAAAGATGGCGGCGTTCGCCCGCGCCGTGCGCAGCGGCGCATGGACGGGCCATACCGGCAAGCGCATCCGCCATGTGATCAACATCGGCATCGGCGGTTCCGACCTCGGCCCGAAGATGGTCGTGCACGCGCTGCACCACCTCGCGACGCCCGAGATCACGAGTGACTTCGTATCGAACGTGGACGGCGCGGATCTCGCGCGCGTGCTCGAACAGGCCGACCCCGAGGAAACGCTCGCGATCGTCGTATCGAAGACCTTCACGACACTCGAGACGATGACGAACGCGCGCTCGCTGCGCGACTGGTTCATCGCGAACGGCTGCCCGGAAAGCGCGCTGTCGAAGCATTTCGTCGGCGTGTCCGCGAACCCGGCCGAAGTCGTCAGGTTCGGCATCGACGAGCACAACGTCTTCCAGATGTGGGATTGGGTCGGCGGCCGCTATTCGCTGTGGTCGGCGGTCGGCCTGTCGATCATGGTCGCGATCGGGCCGGAGCAGTTCGATGCGTTGCTCGCCGGCGCCGACGACATGGATCGCCACTTCCGCGAAGCGCCGCTCGAGCGCAACCTGCCGGTGCTGCTCGGCATGATCGGCATCTGGTATCGCAATTTCTTCGGCACACAGAGCTATCTCGTCGCGCCGTATTCGGAAGCGCTGCACTTCCTGCCCGCGTACCTCCAGCAACTCGAGATGGAAAGCAACGGCAAGTCCGCACGCCTCGACGGCGCGTGCGTCGATTACCCGACGTCGGCCGTCACGTGGGGCGAGCCGGGCACCAACGGCCAGCACGCGTTCTTCCAGATGCTGCATCAGGGGCCAACGATCGTACCGGTCGACTTCATCGCGGTGCTCACGCCCGAGCATGCGTTCGCGAGCCATCATCCGAAGCTGCTCGCGAACTGCTTCGCGCAGAGCGAGGCGCTGATGCTCGGCCGCACGCTCGACGAAGCGCGCAAGATTGCCGGCCCGGGCAACGAAGCGCTCGCGCCGCATCTGACCTTCCCCGGCAACCGCCCGAGCACGACGCTGCTCCTCGACAGCCTCACGGCCCGCTCGCTCGGCGCGCTGATCGCGCTTTACGAGCACAAGGTGCTGGTGCAGGCGACGGTATGGGACATCAACCCGTTCGACCAGTGGGGCGT
>NZ_JAHACR010000527.1 GCF_018375725.1 Burkholderia sp.
AACGACACGCCGGTGCCCGGATGATCCATCAGGTTGCGGCCAACCATGTCGGCGCTGTTGCCGACGCCGTTCGGGAAATCGCGGTTCGCCGACATCAGCATGATTTTCGGCGTTTCGATGCCATTGGCCGCGAGCACGAAGTACTTGCCTTCGACGCGGTGTTCCGCGCCCCGCTGGTCCTTGTAGATCGCCGCGACGATGCGCTTGCCCGGGCCGGTCTCGAGCTTGTGAACGACGGCGTTCTCGATCAGCTTCGCGCCCGCCTGTTCGGCCTTCTCGACATGGACGATGCCGTTGTACATCGCGCCGATCGGACAGATCGGCATGCAATTGTTGTTCCCGCAGCACGTCGGCCGGCCATCGTAGGGACGGCTGTTGCGCGCGACCGGCTCGGTCACGACATGGAGCTTCGCATCGTAGCTGTTGAGTGCGGTCTTGATCGTGCGTTCGTTGTACGACAGCGGCAGCGGCGGCATCGGATACGGCTGCTTGCGCGGCGACAGCAGATCCTCTTCGGCGCCCGGGCCCCACACGCCGAGTTCCTCCTCCGCGCGCTGGTAGTACGGCTCGAGATCGTCGTACCGGAGCGGCCAGTCGCGACCGACGCCATACACCGTCTTCATCTTGAAGTCGTTCGGAATGAAGCGCCACGCGGACGCGGCCCAGTGCCACGTCGTGCCGCCGACCGCACGGATGTACTGCGAATTGAACTTGTGCTCGCCCTTCAGGATGAGGTAGTCGTTCGGCGGTCCGTATTCCGGATGCGGCGCCCATGCGCTCGATGGGTAGGGCGCCATGAAGTCCATCTTGTCGGGCTGGTTGCGGAATCGCTCGACGATTTCCCAGCGCGGCATGCGCGGGCCGGCTTCCAGCAGGATCACGGACTTGCCCGCCATCGCGAGCTGATGCGCGACGATCGCACCGGCGACGCCCGACCCGACAACAACGACATCGGCTTGTTGCGTATCGGCCATCAGGCTTGCCTCTCGATCGGTTTGTCGGCCCAGAAGCCGGGTTTGTTCGGGCAATACGAACGGATCACGAGCGTATCCGAGACAACGCCGAACATGAGCGCTTCTTCGTAGGTGATGACGACGTTATCGACGATGCCGAGATACCACGCCTCGAGGATTTTCAGCGCCAGCGCTTCCTGCTCGGGATTCAGCGTGCCGGAGGACAGCGCGCCGGCGAGTTGCGGCAGACTGTCGGCCGTCTTGAACGAGCCCTTCTGCAGCGCCTGCAGCAGCCGCTCGCCGATCACGCGGATCAAGCCTCTCTTGCCGGTCA
>NZ_JAHACR010000120.1 GCF_018375725.1 Burkholderia sp.
TTCCGGAATGAACGCCATCGCGACGAGGATGCTGATCATTCCGCCAATCGCGAACCACGTCAGGTAGGGGTATGCCCACATCCTCACGCGCAGTTCGCCAGCGGAAGCGACTGAGTTCTCCTGCCTGACCGGGCGAATGGCCCCGCAAAAGCGAAAAAGCGCCGCAGCCTTTCGGCATGCGGCGCTTTGCGTCGTGGTGCGACGTGTGCTCGATGCGATCAGAAAATCTGGTGGCCAACCCACCATACGGCTGCCGCGATCAGCGCGGATGCCGGGATCGTCAGCACCCACGCCCACACGATGTTGCCGGCGACGCCCCAGCGCACGGCCGACAGCTTGCGCGTCGCGCCGACGCCGACGATTGCGCCGGTGATCGTATGCGTGGTCGATACCGGAATACCGAGGAACGATGCGATGAACAGCGTGATCGCACCGCCGCTTTCGGCGCAGAAACCGCCGACCGGCTTCAGCTTGGTGATCTTCTGGCCCATCGTGCGCACGATCCGCCAGCCGCCGAACAGCGTGCCGAGACCCATCGACAGATAGCACGCGCCGATGACCCACGAAGGCGGCGCATTCGACGTCGCGGATGCATAGCCGCTCGCGATCAGCAGCATCCAGATGATGCCGATCGTCTTCTGCGCGTCGTTGCCGCCGTGACCCAGGCTGTACAGCCCGGCCGACAGCAGCTGCAAGCGGCGGAACCGGCGATCGACCTTGCTCGGCGCGGTGCGGAAGTACATCCACGACACGCCGAGCATGATCAGCGAACCGAGGATGAAGCCGAGCAGCGGCGAGATGAAGATGAACGCAACCGTCTTCATCAGGCCGTCGATATTGAGCGAGCCCCAACCCGATTTCGCGACCGCCGCGCCGACGAGACCACCGATCAGCGCGTGCGACGAGCTCGACGGAATCCCGTAGTGCCAGGTGATCACGTTCCAGCCGATCGCGCCGATCAGCGCACCGAACACGACGTAATGGTCGACGATCTCGGGATCGATCGTCCCTTTGCCGACCGTCTGCGCGACCTTCAGGTGAAAGATGAAATACGCGATGACGTTGAATGCGGCGGCAAATGCCACCGCCTGCTGCGGCTTCAGTACGCCGGTGGACACGACGGTGGCGATCGAGTTCGCCGCGTCGTGGAAACCGTTCATGAAGTCGAATACGAGCGCGACGAGCACGAGTGCCGCGACCGTCCAAATGGCGAGTTGTATCGAATGCATCGTGTTCCGCTCAGGCGTTTTCCAGCACGATGCCTTCGATGATGTTGGCGACGTCCTCGCACTTGTCGGTGATCTCTTCGAGCAGCTCGTAGATCGCCTTCAGCTTGATGAGCGTCTTGACGTCGTCCTCTTCGCGGAACAGCTTCGACATCGCCGAGCGGAGCACGCGATCGGCCTCGGACTCCCAGCGGTCGATCTCCTCGCATGCCTTGAGGATCTGGCTCGACTGCTTCATGTCCGACAGCAGCGCGACCGCCTGCTGCACATGCTGCGCCGCCTGCGTCACGATATGCGCGAGCTGGCTTGCCTCCGACGTGACCGACCGCACGTCGTACAGCGACACGGCGGTCGCGACGTCCTCCATCAGGTCGAGGATGTCGTCCATCGTCGTGATCAGCTTGTGGATCTCGTCCCGATCGAGCGGCGTAATGAAAGTCTTGTGGAGCAAATCGATCGCTTCGTGCGTCAGCTTGTCAGCCGCTTTCTCGGCCGACTGCACGTTTTGCTTGTGAACCTCGGCATTACCGAGATTGTCGATCAGCAGTTCGAGCTCGCGGCCACCGGAAACGATGTACTTCGCGTGCGCATTGAAGATTTCGAAGAACTTGCCCTCGGTGGGCATGAATCGACCGAACATGGGATTCCTGAAAGAAGGTCAAACGGCTGTCACAAAAAGCGGCGACATTGTACCGTTTCCCGTCCCGCCGCGAAGTGGGCATGCGCACGTGCCGAGACGGGATACAACGTTTCGTGAAATAGGGGTTTACATCCGGCGTCACTCGCCGTAGAAGTTCTGCGCACCGGCAAAATTATCGAACTTCGTGTATTGCCCCAGGAACGTGAGCCGAACAGGCCCGATCGGACCATTACGCTGCTTGCCGATGATGATCTCCGCGGTGCCTTTGTCCGGGCTGTCGGGATTATAGACTTCGTCCCGGTAGATAAACAGGATCACGTCCGCGTCCTGTTCGATAGCGCCCGACTCGCGCAGGTCCGACATCACCGGACGCTTGTTCGGCCGCTGCTCGAGGCCGCGGTTGAGCTGCGACAGCGCGATCACCGGCACATCCAGCTCCTTCGCGAGGCTCTTCAGCGAGCGGGAGATTTCGGAAATCTCGGTTGCGCGGTTCTCGCCGGCCGACGAGCCCGACATCAGCTGCAGATAGTCGACGATGATGAGGCCCAGCTTGCCGCACTGACGCGCGAGCCGCCGCGCACGCGAACGCAGCTCCATCGGATTCAGGCCGCCCGTTTCGTCGATGAACAGTTGCGCCTCGCTCATCTTCTGCACCGCGTGCGTGAGTTTCGGCCAATCCTCGTCGGTCAGGCGTCCGGTACGCATCCGGTGCTGGTCGAGCCGCCCGATCGAGCCGAGCATACGCATCGTGAGCTGCGTACCCGGCATTTCCATCGAGAACACGGCGACCGGCAGGCCATACTCGACCGCCACATATTCGCCGATGTTCATCGAGAACGCGGTCTTGCCCATCGACGGACGGCCCGCGACGATGATCAGTTCGCCGCCATGCATGCCCGACGTCATCCGGTCGAGATCGACGAAACCGGTCGGCGTGCCCGTGACGTCGCTCGGGTTCGCGGTGTGATACAGCGTATCGATGCGCTCGACCACCTGCGTGAGCAGCGGGCCGATCTCGAGGAAGCCCTGGTTGCCGCGAGCGCCCTCTTCGGCGATCGAGAACACCTTGGATTCGGCTTCGTCGAGCAGCTGGCGGACTTCCTTGCCCTGCGGATTGAACGCATCGGCGGAAATTTCGTCGGCGACCGACACGAGCCGGCGCAGCACCGCGCGGTCGCGCACGATCTCCGCGTAGCGGCGGATGTTCGCGGCGCTCGGCGTATTCTGCGCAAGCGCATTCAGGTACGCGAGCCCGCCGACCTCCTCCGCCTTGCCGGACGTCGTCAGCGCTTCATAGACCGTCACCACATCGGCCGGACGCGTCGACGCGATCAGGCGGCCGATATGCTCGAAGATGATCCGGTGATCGTAGCGGTAGAAATCGCCCTGCGACAGGAAGTCGGCAATCCGGTCCCATGCCGCGTTGTCGAGCAACAGGCCGCCCAGCACCGACTGTTCGGCTTCGACCGAGTGCGGAGGGACTTTCAGCGATTCGAGTTGGGGATCTTGCGGCGCGTTCATGGGTTGGGATTATCGCGAATTGAGCGCGGTGACGCCAGACGGTCGTCGACGGCCGGAAACAAAAAAGGCAGGAGCCGGTTGCCCGGGCTCCTGCCCTTCATCCGGGCGGCGGGAGCCGCCCGGCAAGACTGCGTGTCGCTTACGCGTGGTCGCCGATCACGTTGATCGTGACGTCGACGACGACGTCCGTATGCAGCGCGACCTGAACGCCGTGCTCGCCGATCATCTTCAGCGGGCCTTCCGGCAGGCGAACCTGTGCCTTCTCGACGTCGTAGCCTGCCTTCTTCAGCAGTTCAGCGATGTCAGCGTTCGTGACCGAGCCGAACAGACGGCCGTCCACGCCCGACTTCTGCGTGATTTCGAACGACAGGCCTGCCAGCTTCTCGCCGACAGCTTGCGAAGCAGCCAGCTTTTCCGCTGCGATCTTTTCGAGTTCGGCGCGGCGAACTTCGAATTCAGCGATCGCCTGCTTCGTTGCGCGGCGTGCCTTGCGGTTCGGGATCAGGAAGTTGCGTGCGTAACCGTCCTTGACCTTGACGATATCGCCCAGGTTGCCCAGATTGGCGACTTTTTCCAACAGAATGATTTGCATTCGAATTCTCCTTATTGCGTCGCCTGATTACGCCTTGTGCTGATCGCTGTACGGCAGCAGCGCGAGGAAACGCGCACGCTTGATCGCCGTATCCAGCTGACGCTGGTAGTGCGCCTTCGTACCCGTCAGACGAGCCGGCGTGATCTTGCCGTTTTCGCCGATGAAGTCCTTCAGCGTTTCCGTGTCCTTGTAGTCGATCTGCTCGACGCCGGCTGCCGTGAAACGGCAGAACTTCTTGCGCTTGAAGAGCGGGTTTTGCTGCTGACGACGCTTGTCGAATTTCTTACCAGTGGGGCGGGCCATGTTCAGTCCTTTCCAATGTCCTGCAATGCTGTGATGTGAAACACCAAGGTGCGCGCGTTGCGGCTTTTTTTCGCCAGGAAGCCCGTGAACAGCGTCTCGACGCCCATTTCACAACGCTCCAGCCTGCCGCTCGCCTCGCCGGCCGCCACCGCCTCGATCGTCATTTCGACCTGACGGGGAATGCCTGCCTCGACGACTTCCGTGCGGTGATGCAACGTGGCGCTTGCGATCGGAACGCCGGCGGGCGTGTATCGCACCGCTGCGCGCTCGACGACGCTTGCCGTCATTTGCAACCTGTTCACGTGAGTGGCGTGCTCCTTGATGGCTTAATGACTATGAGCTTAAGCCTGCGCTTCGGTCGGCTGAGCAGCAGCCGCCTTCTTGGCTTCTTCGCGCTGAACTTCCTTCATCATCGGCGACGGGCCGGTTTCGGCCTTCTTCATCTTGACGACGAGGTGGCGCAGGACGGCGTCGTTGAACTTGAACGCGTGTTCGAGTTCGTCGAGCGTAGCCTGGTCGCACTCGATGTTCATGCAGACGTAGTGAGCCTTCGCGAGTTTCTCGATCATGTAGGCCAGCTGGCGGCGGCCCCAGTCTTCAACACGGTGGACCTGGCCGCCGTGCGACGTGATCGTGGACTTGTAACGCTCGATCATCGCGGGCACTTGCTCGCTTTGATCGGGGTGCACGATGAAAGTGATTTCGTAATGACGCATTACACACTCCTTGTGGATTGAAGCCACCCGGGCGTCTGAACCGGTGTGGCAAGTGAGAAGCCGGCGATTCTAACCCGGATACCGCGCGCGCGCAAGGTTCCCGCATGATTCGCCGCGCGATTCAGTCATGTTTTCAACGACTTGGGGCGATCCGGCGCCGCGCGGGGGCGATCGGCACCCGTTCCGGCGGCGAAGGGGTCACATCCCGCTGCGCCGCGTCACTCCGTGCGCGGCGTGCCGAGACGCCCATCCAGCGCTGTCCGGAACGCCGCAAGCGCGGCCGGCTCGGCGTCGGTCACCGCCCACCACGTCATGCCTGCCGCATCCCAGCGGTCGAGCGCATAACCCCGGGAGACCGTCGCATACGGCGCCGTCGGGCCGCCTTCGGCCGCCGGCCAGACATAGACGTCGATCACATGCTGCCGGTAGCGGTACACGAGTACCGCGATACGCCGCTGCCCGACAAAGTCGAGGCGGCCGCCCGCGAGCGTGAAGCCGCTCGCGCTCAGATCCGCGACCGGGGGCGCATAGTCGAGACGTCCGTTGAACCACGGCTTGACCGTATGCCGGTCGCTCGACGGCACATCGATATCGCGTGACGCCAGCCCGGCCCGCACGTGGCTCGCAACCAGCTCGTCGACGGTGCGGTCGATCGCTGCGCGATGGGCCGTCATCGTCAGTCCGGCCGCTGCGGCGAGCGCGATCCCGAGCGCGACGATCCAGCCGAGGCCGGGCAGCGCGACCGCGGGCGGACGCGGCCAGCCGGCAGCCGCGCCACGCAGGCCAAGACGTTCGAACCAGCGAGGGCCGTGCGTGTCCGGCGGTTCTCCAGCCGTTGCCGGCAAACCCGCGACGAGACGCGCGCGCAGCGCATCCGGCGCGCGATGATATTCCGCCAGCCGGACCGCACGGCCGAGCGCGACAAGCCGCTCGCGTTCGGAACGGCATGCGCCGCAGCCTTCGAGATGCTGCTGGATCCGCCAAGCATCGTTCGCGGAAAGCTCTCGGTCGACGTCCGCGCCGAGCAGCGGCCGCCTTTCGTTACAGTCCATCGATGGCCTCCGATGCCGTTCCGGCCGGCGGCGTGCCGCGCGCGCCCGTCGCCGTCGCCGCTGCCGACTGTGCCCCGACAGCCTGCGCCGGCACCGGACGCGGGCTGCCGAGCAGCATGGCGAGCCGCCGGCGCGCACGCGACAGCCGCGACATCACCGTCCCGACCGGCACATCCGTGATCGCCGCGATTTCGCGGTAACTCAACTCCTCCATTTCACGCAGCACCAGCACTTCCCGATACTCGGCCGGCAACTGCACGAGCGCCGCGTTCACCCGACGCATATCGTCACCGCGCATCAGCAGCGCCAGCGGATCTTCGCCGGCCGGCTGCCAGTCGTCCGGCCCCTCCGCCGCGTCGAGCGCCTCCGGCGACGCGACCTCGTGCGCGTTCGCACGGCGCCGCCACTCGGTGTACCAGGTATGGCGAACGATCGTCAGCAGCCACGGCCGCGCATTGTCGCCGCGGCATGAATCGACGAAGCGCAGCGCACGCATGCAGGCTTCCTGGACAATGTCGTCCGCGTCGCTCGCATTGCCGCACAGCCAGCGCGCGAGGTTGTACGCCGCGTCCAGGTGCGGCAGCGCCAGCGCCTGGAATCGCGCGCTGCGCGCCGCCATGCCGTCCGTCGCGCGTTCGTCGGCCATCCGGCCGGATTGCCCCACGTCGCCCCCTTTCGTGCGCGCGGCCACCGGCCGCGTCGGTTTCGCGTGCGCCACCGGAAATGGCGGCACGCCATGCGGTCAAGGATCGTTACCGCCCGTGAATCGAGTTTATTCCCGGCACGGTGCGACGGAGATGAAAAATAAACCGCGATGCACCGGGAATATCGGCCACGCGACGGCGGTATCACAGGCAAGTCCCCTCACCGCGAAGGAGCCGCCATGCCGACCTCTCCCCTGTCCCTGACGCGCCGCGATTTCCTGCGCCTCGCCGCGTACGGCGGCGCCGCGTTCGCCTCCGCGCTGCCCGGCTTCGGCTTCGCGCGCGACGCCGACTTCTTCTTCGTCCAGCTCTCCGACGCGCACTGGGGCTTCGCCGGCCCGGCAATCAATCCGGATGCGGGCGGCACGCTGCCGAAGGCGATCGCCGCGGTCAACGCGCTGCCGGCGCAGCCCGATTTCGTGATGTTCACCGGCGACCTGACGCACACGACCGACGACGTCGCCGAACGCCATGCACGCATGCAGCAGTTCCGGTCGATCGTGTCGCAATTGCGCGCGAAGCCGCTCTACCTGATGCCCGGCGAGCACGACGCCGCACTCGACGGCGGCGCCGCGTACCGCGAGCACTTCGGGCCGACGCACTACGCGTTCGATCACAAGGGCGTGCATTTCGTCACGGTCGACAACGTCTCGGATCCGGCCGGGCGCGTCGGCGACGCACAGCTCGAATGGCTCGCCGCGGATCTCGCCGGGCGGCCGCGCGACACGCCGATCGTCGTGTTCACGCACCGTCCGCTGTTCGATCTCGCGCCGCAATGGGACTGGGCGACGCGCGACGGCGCGAAGGTCATCGACGTGCTGATGCCCTATCCGAACGTCACGGTGTTCTACGGCCACATCCATCAGGAACATCACACGATGACGGGCCATATCGCGCACCATGCGGCCCGCTCGCTGATGTTTCCGCTGCCCGCGCCGGGCTCGCAGGACAAGCGCCTGCCGGTGCCGTGGAATGCCGCCGCGCCGTATCGCGGGCTCGGCTGGCGCGAGGTGCGCACGGCGGATGCCCCCGGCGCCTATCTGCTGAGCGAATTGCCTGTCGTGCCCTCGGGCACGCACTGAGGAGACCGCCATGGCTCATGCCGATCGCCCGGCGCCGCCCGCACCCGCGCGGCGCCGCTGGCTGCTTGCCGCAAGCGGCGTGGTCGTCGCCGCGCTCGCCGGATGGCAGGCGCGCGCGGCATCGCCGCGCGTCATCAAGGTTCATGCGCGGCGCTTCGTATTTACGCCCGACCGCATCCCGCTCGCACCGCACGAAGCGGTCGTGTTCGAACTGACCGCGCAAGACACCGTGATGGGATTCTCGATCCCCGCCTACGGCGTGCGCGCGGATGTCCCGCCCGGCGCGGTCGTGCGGCTGCCCGCGCAGGCGGGCGACGCCGGCACGGTCATGTTCCTGTGCGACATTTTCTGCGGCTCCGGACACGAAACGATGAACGGCGTGCTCGTCGTGGCTTGACCGCCGCGGCCGCCCGCCCCGCGCATGGCCGCTTACGGCATGCTGCTCCAGTAGCCGGGGCGCGCATACGCATCGCGCAGGTAGTCGATGAAATGGCGCACGCGCGTCGGCACGAAGCGCTGCTGCGGATAGACGGCAAGGATGTCGTAATCGGGCAGCGCGTAGTCGTCGAGCACGGTTTCGAGCGCGCCCGTCTCGAGTTGCCCGGCGATCTCCCAGGTCGAGCGCCAGCCGAGCCCGAGCCCTTCCGATGCCCAGCGATGCAGCAACTCGCCGTCGTTGCAGTCGAGGTTGCCGCCCACGCGCATCGTGATGATCTTGCCGCCGCGCCGGAAATACCAGCCGCGGTTCTGGCCGCCCTGCAGGTTGAACGCGAGACAGTTGTGCTCGAGCAGATCGTCGAGCGTCCGCGGGCGGCCGTGCTTGCGGAAGTAGTCCGGCGTACCGCATACGACGCGCCGGTTGGTCGCGAGCTTCACTGCGACAAAATTCGGATCGACCGTGCCGCCGATCCGGATCGACAGATCGTAGCCTTCGCGCACCAGGTCGACGACGCGGTCGGTCAGATTGAACGACACCTGCAGATCCGGCTTGTCGGCCAGAAAACCCGGCGCGTGCGGCGCGACATGCATGCGCCCGAATGCGGAGGGCGCGGACACGATCAGGTGCCCGCTCACCGCCTGCCGCCCGGCCGCCAGTTCGTTCTCCGCCTGCTCCCATTCGGCGAGCAGGCCGCGGCAGCGCTCGAGAAAGGCCGCGCCCGCCTCGCTGACGACGAGCCGCCGCGTCGAGCGATACATCAGCTTCACGCCGAGACGTTTTTCGAGCGCGTCGATACGCCGGCCGAGTACGACCGGCGACACGCCTTCCGCGAGCGCGGCGGCCGCCAGGCTGCCGGCGTCCGCGACGCGCACGAACGTCTCGATCTGCTTGAAACGATCCATTTCTCGCCTCCTTTCGGCCAGCGCGCGCGCTGATCCATGCCAAGCATCCGACGGCGGGCCGGGACGCGCCCAGCCGTCATTCAATACTTTTAGTTTCGGAATAAGCGACTGGCGCTGATCTTATCAAACCCATCACGCATCCCTAGAGTGTCTCCAACAGACCGGATCGCATGATTCGCGACACTCAAGGAGACATTCATGGCCAAGATGAGCGCCGTCGACGCCGCCGTGCTCGTGCTCGAAAAGGAAGGCATCCAGACCGCATTCGGCGTGCCAGGCGCCGCGATCAACCCGTTCTATGCCGCGATGCGCCGCTCGGGCGGCATCAGCCACGTGCTGGCCCGCCACGTCGAGGGCGCGTCGCATATGGCCGAAGGCTATACGCGCGCCGCGCCCGGCAATATCGGCGTCTGCATCGGCACGTCGGGGCCGGCCGGCACCGACATGATCACGGGCCTCTATTCGGCCTCGGCCGATTCGGTTCCGATCCTCGCGATCACCGGCCAGGCGCCGCGCGCGCGTCTTGACAAGGAAGATTTCCAGGCCGTCGACATCGAGTCGATCGCGAAGCCCGTCACCAAATGGGCGGTGACCGTACGCGAGCCGGCGCTGGTTCCGCGCGTGTTCCAGCAGGCCTTCCACCTGATGCGCTCGGGGCGTCCCGGCCCGGTGCTGATCGACCTGCCGATCGACGTGCAGCTCGCGGAGATCGAATTCGACATCGCCACCTACGAACCGCTGCCCGTCTACAAGCCCGCCGCCACGCGCGCGCAGATCGAGGCCGCGCTGACGATGCTCGACGCCGCCGAACGCCCGCTGATCGTGTCAGGCGGCGGCGTGATCAACGCGGCGGCGGAAGACTTGCTCGTCGCATTCGCGGAAACGGTCGGCGTGCCGGTGATCCCGACGCTGATGTCGTGGGGCGCGATCCCTGACGACCACCCGCTGATGGCCGGCATGGTCGGCCTGCAGACCTCGCACCGGTACGGCAACGCGACGATGCTCGCCGCCGATTTCGTGCTCGGCATCGGCAACCGCTGGGCGAATCGCCACACCGGCAGCATCGACGTCTACACGAAGGGCCGCACCTTCGTTCACGTCGATATCGAGCCGACGCAGATCGGCCGCGTGTTCGGCCCGGATCTCGGCATCGTGTCGGATGCGAAAGCCGCGCTCGAACTGTTCGTCGCCGTCGCGAAGGAATGGAAAGCGGCGGGCAAGCTGAAGGACCGCGGCGCGTGGGCGGCCGAATGCCAGGAACGCAAGCGCACGATGCAGCGCAGGACGCACTTCGACAACGTGCCCGTCAAACCGCAGCGCGTGTACGAGGAGATGAACCGGGTGTTCGGCCGCGACACCTGCTACGTCAGCACGATCGGTCTGTCGCAGATCGCGGCCGCGCAATTCCTGCATGTGTTCCACGCGCGCAACTGGATCAACTGCGGTCAGGCCGGCCCGCTCGGCTGGACGATTCCCGCCGCGCTCGGCGTGCGGGCGGCCGATCCGCAGCGGCCGATCGTCGCGCTGTCCGGCGACTACGACTTCCAGTTCATGATCGAGGAACTCGCGGCGGGCGCGCAATTCAAGCTGCCTTACGTGCATGTCGTCGTGAACAATTCATACCTTGGCCTGATCCGCCAGGCACAGCGCGCATTCGACATGGACTACTGCGTACAGCTGTCGTTCGACAACGTGAATGCGCCCGAGCTGAACGGCTATGGCGTCGACCACGTCGCGGTTGCCGAAGGCCTCGGCTGCAAGGCGCTGCGGGTGTTCCGGCCGGAAGACATCGCGCCGGCGCTGAAGAAAGCGCAGTCGATGCTGTCCGAGTTCAACGTCCCCGTGATCGTCGAAGTGATTCTCGAGCGCGTGACGAACATCGCGATGGGCGCGGAGATCGACGCGATCAACGAGTTCGAGGAACTGGCCACGAAGCCGGAACATGCGCCGACCGCGATCGCGCTGCTCGACTGACCCGCATCCGCTTTTGACTCACCGACGCGAGAGGTTTCACCCATGCCGAAGTTTGCCGCAAACCTGACCATGCTGTTCAACGAAGTGCCGTTTCTCGATCGCTTCGGGGCGGCTGCCGACGCCGGCTTCGACGCCGTCGAGTTCCTGTTCCCGTATCCGTTTGCCGTCGTCGGCGGTCTGAACGACCGTAAGCAAGCGCTTGTCTTGCGTGCGGACGATCAGCTCGACGCCTGGCACCTTGCTG
>NZ_JAHACR010000528.1 GCF_018375725.1 Burkholderia sp.
TCACGTTGCGGATCGTCGCCGGGCTCAGCTCCAGCCCGGAAAAACGAGACAACGTGCGGGATCCGACCGGCTGACCGTCGGCAATATACCGTTCGATCAGGGTTTTCAGGAGGGTTCGTGCGCGTGGGTCTAGCATGGAAGAAAATTTTAGCTCAACCGCGCGGTCCCGGCGAGTGGCCCGGTCGGCATCGCGCGGGCAGCCCGGAGGGCACGCCCGCGACCGCCGGCGACTCCCGTCACCGAAGGCGGTTCTTTTCATCAACGAGCTATGGTGTAATGCCGGCATGAAAACCGGTAATCAGTTCCATACTGTCGCGCTCGTCGGCCGCAGCCATACGCCCGGCATCGCCGAGCCGCTTGCCGCACTGGCCGATTGCATCGCGAAGCGCGGATTCGACGTGGTATTCGAAGCCGAGACCGCACGCGAGATCGGCATCTCCGGCTACCCGGCGCTCACCCCGGCGGAAATCGGGGCGCGCGCCGATGTGGCGGTCGTGCTCGGCGGCGACGGCACGATGCTCGGCATTGGTCGCCAGCTCGCCCCGTACAAGACGCCGCTGATCGGGATCAACCACGGGCGGCTCGGCTTCATCACCGATATCGCGGCCGCCGACATGCAGGCGCTCGTGCCGGTGATGCTCGCGGGCAAGTTCGAGCGCGAGGAGCGCTCGCTGCTCGAAGCCCGGATCGTGCGCAACGGCGAACCGATCTACCACGCGCTCGCATTCAACGACGTCGTCGTGAACCGCAGCGGCTTTTCCGGCATGGTCGAGCTGCGCGCGTCGGTCGACGGCCGGTTCATGTACAACCAGCGCTCGGACGGCCTGATCGTCGCGACGCCGACCGGCTCGACCGCCTATGCGCTGTCGTCGGCCGGGCCGATCCTGCATCCGCAATTGCAGGGCATCGTGCTTGTGCCGATCGCACCGCACGCGCTGTCGAACCGGCCGATCGTGCTGCCCGACGATTCGAAGATCGCGATCCAGATCGTCGGCGGCCGCGACGTCAACGTGAATTTCGACATGCAGTCGTTCACATCGCTTGAACTGAACGACACGATCGAGGTGCGCCGCTCGAAATACACGGTGCCGTTCCTGCATCCGGTCGGCTACAGCTATTACGCGACGCTGCGCAAGAAGCTGCACTGGAACGAACACCCTTCAAACGAAGACGACGACACGGCGTTCTGACGACCACTCCGCCCGACACCATGCTCCGCCATCTCTCGATACGCGACTTCGTCATCGTCGCGGCGCTCGATCTCGAATTCGATCGAGGCTT
>NZ_JAHACR010000121.1 GCF_018375725.1 Burkholderia sp.
AGTGCTGCATCGCGAACAGCTTGCCGGTGCGCGCGAAGCCGGTCTGCACTTCGTCGGCGATCAGCAGGATGCCGTGCTCGTCACAGATCCGGCGCAGCGCGCGCACGAACTCGGCCGGCGCCGGATTGAAGCCGCCTTCGCCCTGGACCGGTTCGAAGATGATCGCGGCGACGCGCTTCGGATCGATGTCGGCCTTGAACAGCATCTCGATCGCCTTGATCGAGTCGGCGGTCGTCACGCCGTGCAGCGCGTTCGGGTACGGCGCGTGGAACACGTCGCCCGGGAACGGGCCGAAGTTCAGCTTGTACGGCGCGACCTTGCCGGTCAGCGCCATGCCCATCATCGTGCGGCCGTGGAAGCCTCCCGAGAACGCGATGACGCCCGGACGGCCGGTGGCGGCGCGCGCGATCTTGATCGCGTTTTCGACGGCTTCGGCGCCGGTCGTGAAGAACGCGGTCTTTTTCGGGAAGTCGCCCGGCGCGCGCGCGTTGATCTTTTCCGCCAGCTCGACGTACGACGCGTACGGGACGATCTGATAGGCGGTGTGCGTGAAGCTGTTCAGCTGATCGGCGATCGCCTTGACGATCTTCGGATGGCGATGGCCCGTGTTGAGCACCGCGATGCCGGCGGCGAAATCGATGAAACGGCGGCCCTCGACGTCCCACAGCTCGGCGTTCTCGGCACGCGCCGCATAGAAATCGCACATCACGCCGACGCCGCGCGGGGTGGCGGCGTTCTTGCGGGCCTGCAGGTCGGCATTCTTCACGGTCATCTTCATCTCCTTGATGTTCGAATCCGGTTGGAACTGAATCTCGGCTGCGCTCCGGCAACCCATGCCGGCGACTATAATCAGATTTGGCTCTGGCAATCAGAGCCATTTCAATAAATATATAGGAGCCATTGATGCGGGCAAGCGTGTTGTCGGACTGGCTGGCGCAGCGCCTCGTGCGTGGCGGCGCGCAACCGATCTACCGTCAGCTGCACCGGCTGCTGCAGCAGGCGATCCTGTCGCGCGAATTGCCGGCCGGCACGCGCGTGCCGTCGTCGCGGCTGCTGGCGGCGGAGCTCGGCATTGCGCGCAATACCGTCACGCAGGTCTACGAGCAGCTCGCGCTCGAGGGGTACGTCAGTTCGGCGACCGGGCGCGGCACGTTCGTTGCCGACAGTGCGCCGGACGAGATCGTCGGGGCGCCGCCGGATGTCGCGCGGCCGTCCGCCGTCCGGCCGACCGCGGCGCTGCCGTTGTCCGCGCGCGGCGCGCGGCTCGTCGAAGGCGCAGGCGTATCGAAGCGGCAAGGCGGCGCCTTCATACCGGGCGTGCCCGACGTGTCCCGGTTTCCCGCGCGCGTGTGGACGCGCCTGCACAACAAGTATTGGCGCCGGTTGCGCCCCGATCTGCTGACCTATGCTCCGGGCGGCGGCCTCGCGCTGCTGCGCGAGGCGCTCGCCGACTACCTGCGCACGTCGCGTTCGGTGCGCTGCACGCCGGAGCAGATCGTCATCACGACCGGGATCCACCAGTCGATCGACCTCGCGGTGCGCCTGCTGACCGATCCGGGCGATGCGATCTGGACCGAGGATCCATGCTACTGGGGCGTGCGCAGCGTGCTCAACGTGTCCGGACTGACGACGCGGCCGATTCCGGTCGACGACGAAGGGATCGCGCCGTCGGCCGCCGATCTCGCCCAGCCGCCGAAGCTGATGCTCGTCACGCCGTCGCACCAGTACCCGCTCGGCATGGTGATGAGCCTCGCACGGCGGCGCATGCTGCTCGAATATGCGCGCCAGCACCGCTGCTGGATCATCGAGGACGACTACGACAGCGAGTTTCGCTACGGCAGCCGGCCGCTCGCGTCGCTGCAGGGCCTCGACACGGCGGGGCAGGTGATCTATGTCGGCAGCTTCGGCAAGACGCTGTTTCCGGGGCTGCGGGTCGGCTATCTGGTCGCGCCCGAGCCGCTCGCGGAAAGCTTCGCGACCGCCAGCGCGGAGCTGTATCGCGAAGGGCAATTGCTGCAGCAGGCCGTGCTCGCCGAATTCATCGCGGAAGGACACTTCGTCTCGCACATCCGCAAGATGCGCACGTTGTACGGGCAGCGCCGCGAAATACTGCTCGACGCGGTCGCGCGCCGCTATGGCGGCGCGTTGCCGGCGGCGGGCGGCGATGCCGGCCTGCATCTCGTGACGCGCCTGCCGGACGGCGCCGACGATCGCGCGGCCGCGCAGGCGGCACTGGCGCGCAATATCGTCGTGCGGCCGCTGTCCGGCTATTACGCGGAGCGTGCGCGGGCAGTGCCGGGCTTGCTGCTCGGTTATGCGTGCGTGCCGGAGGAGGAGATCGTGCCCGCGTTCGAGACGCTCGCGGAAGCGATCGACGAGCAGGTGTTCGCGCCGGCCTCCGTATTGGGGTGACGCCGTGCCGCTGCGCGCGTTGGTACGGAATTGCCGATAATAGAACGTTGCTATTTCTCCGGATGCCGACCATGACCGACCTCACCCAAACCTCTCCCGCTGTTCCGCGTCTCACGAGCCTGTCGCACGGCGGCGGGTGCGGCTGCAAGATCGCACCGGGCGTGCTGTCCGAACTGCTGAAGCGCGCGACGCCGCCGGCGCTGTTCCCGGATCTGCTCGTCGGCACCGAAACCGCCGACGACGCGGCGGTCTATCGCCTGAACGACGAGCAGGCGATCGTCGCGACCACCGATTTCTTCATGCCGATCGTCGACGATCCGTTCGACTTCGGGCGCATCGCGGCGACCAACGCGCTGTCGGACGTGTACGCGATGGGCGGCAAGCCGCTCTTCGCGCTCGCGCTGGTCGGCATGCCGATCAACGTGCTGCCGCACGAGACGATCGCGGCGGTGCTGCGCGGCGGCGAGTCGGTCTGCGCGGACGCCGGGATTCCGGTCGCGGGCGGTCATTCGATCGACTCGGTCGAGCCGATCTACGGGCTGGCGGCGATCGGCGTCGTGCATCCGTCGCGCGTGAAGCGCAACGCGGCCGCGCGCGCGGGCGACGTGCTGGTGCTCGGCAAGCCGCTCGGCGTCGGCGTGCTGTCGGCGGCGCTGAAGAAGAACCAGCTCGATGCGGACGGTTATGCGCAGATGATCGCGACGACCACCAAGCTGAACCGGCCGGGCACCGCACTGGCGGCGCTGCCGGGCGTGCACGCGCTGACCGACGTGACGGGCTTCGGGCTGCTCGGCCATACGCTCGAACTGGCGCGCGGTGCGGGCCTGACCGCGCGCGTGCAGTATGCGGCGCTGCCGTGGCTCGCGGGTGTCGAGGCGTTCGCGGAGGCGGGCGTGTTTACCGGCGCGTCGGGCCGCAACTGGGCAGCCTACGGCGCGGACGTGCGTCTCGCCGACGGTCTGCCGTCCGTCGCACAGGCGCTGCTGACCGATCCGCAAACCTCCGGCGGCCTGCTCGTCGCATGCGCGCCGGAAGCGGTCGACGAGGTGCTCGCCTGCTTCCGCGCGGACGGCTTCGACCGTGCGGCGGTGATCGGCGAAATGACGGACGGTGCGCCGCGCGTCGACGTAATTTGACATGCTTGCCGCGCGCGCGGCAGTCGATAGAATCGACGTTTTCTGTCGAAGACGTCGATTCCGCATGAACGATTTCCTGTTTGGGCTGATGATCGCGCTGTCGGTCGGGCCCGTCGCCCTGATGATCGCGAACTACGGCATGCGCGCCGGCACATCGAGCGGTGTGCGTGCGGCGGTCGGCGTCGCGACGGCGGACGGCTGCTATGCGGTCGTCGCCTTCACGATCGGCGCGATGCTGGCGAGCACGCTTGCGTCGCACCTGTCGACGTTTCGTCTGGTCGGCGCACTGGTGCTGCTCGCGATGGGCGCGCGGATGATGTGGCAGGCGCTGCGCGACCGGCGCCGCACGCTCGACGGCGAGGCGCCGCCGCCCGGCAGCCGGCCGTTCGCGTCGATGTTCTTCGTCACGCTCGCGAATCCCCTCACGATTCTGCTGTTCTACGGCTATGCGACGGCGGCCGCCGGCGCGCACCGGCACTGGCTGCTCGGCGCCGCATGCGTATTCGCGGGCAGCCTCACCGGCCAGCTCGTGTTCGCGTTCGGTGGCGGCGCGATCGGCCGTTTCGTCAAATCGCCCGCATTGCTCGCGGCGAGTCATGTCGCGGCGGCGCTCGTCGTGCTCGGTTATGGCGTCGTGGGGCTGGCGCGCCTCTGAGCGGCGCGTGCTCCGGTCTCTATTCGGTGGTGCAGGTTGGCGCACCCGTTCCCATTCGGCGTCAGTGCGATCGCAGAGGAGAACGGAACGGCGTCCAGACCGGCGTGTCGCTGTTCCAGTGATCGAGCGGCGATGGCAGTGGATCGTTCATCATCTATTCCTGAATGGGTTGACTGTCTCTGATTGCATCGAATCACCATACGCCGCGCGCGGGGCAGCCCGACGCGCGGCGTATGGCGTTTACCGGCCGCCCCCGCCGAGCTGGCCGCCTTCGAGCGTCGGCCGGTACGCGTGCGGCATGGCGTCGACCGTGCTGCTGCGGCGCGCCGCTTCCAGTTCCGCCCGCACTTCCGCGCGGGTCCGGGTGCTTTGGCCGTACCACGACGTATTGCCGTAGTCGCCTGCATGTCGTGTGGCGGTGTCGGCGAATGCAGGCGCGGATACCGTGAGCACCAGTGCGAGAGCGGAAAGAAGACCGCGGCGATTCATGATGTGACTCCTGTCGACCCGCGTTCGCGTCGTGGCGTGACGCAGGTCCCGTGCAACGTTATCGATTCGAGGCGCGTGCTGCTGCGCGACAGGACCTACTTTAGGAGCGAAGACAGCCGCGATAAATGCCGCTTCGGCGAATTGAATTGTCGCGATAGAGAAACAATCGGCTTTCGCAACGGCAGCAGGGTTATCCGGCGATCGCGATGCGCGTGGGCTCGCGCCGATGTCGCGACATGATGCATGTCATGGACGGCGGCGCGATTGTGTTGATGGGTGCAACGGTGTACTGCGGCGGATGGAACGTCGCAAGATGCGCCGGGCGGGCGGCGTGCATGAAGCGGATACGACGCGCCGGCTACAGGGCCGGCGCATTGTCATCGGACGATCAGCGGATCACCCGGCCCACTCGTTCAGCACGGGCGTATCGAGTACCGGCGCTCGCTCGGCCTCCTCGAACGTGCGCTTGCTGCATGTCGCGTCGAGACACCTGCCGCTCAGCAGCGGGCAACGGTCGAACACTTCGGCGATCCAGTCGACGAATACACGAACCTTCGGCGACAGATGCCGGCTGTGCGGATAGACGACCGAGATCGGCAACGGCAGCGGCTTGTAACCGGGCAGGATTTCCTTGAGCCGGCCGTCGCTCAGATACGGCAGCACCATGAAACGCGGCGGCTGGATGAGACCGAAGCCTTCGAGGCCGCAGGTCACGTACGCATCCGCGTCGTTGACCGACACGACGCTGTTCATCTTGACCTCGACTTCCTTGCCGTCGATCAGGAATGCCCAGTCGAGTGTGCGTCCGGTACGGCTCGAGAAGTAGTTCACGGCCTTGTGGTGACTCAGGTCCTCGATCGTTTGCGGCTCGCCGTGCTTCTCGAGATACGCCGGCGACGCGACCGACGTGCCTTCGAACAGCCCGATGCGGCGTGCGACGAGCGACGAATCCTGCAGCGCGCCGACCCGGATCACGCAATCCACGCCCTCCTGAAGCAGATCGACCGGCCGGTCCGACAGGCCGAGTTGCAGGTCGATGTCCGGATAGCGCGTATGGAATTCGCACAGCGAAGGAATCACCAGCAGCCGCCCGATCGAGCCGGGCATGTCGATGCGCAGCTTGCCGTGCGGCTTGCGATTGTTGTTCTGGAAGCTCGCCTCGGTTTCCTCGACATCCGCGAGGATCCGCACGCAGCGTTCGTAGTACGCGGCGCCGTCGGGTGTCAGCGACAGCCGGCGCGTCGTGCGATGCATCAGCCGCACGCCGAGGAAGGCCTCCAGATTCTGGATGATCGTCGTGACGGAGGCGCGCGGCAGGCTGAGCGTTTCCGCCGCCTTGGTGAAGCTGTTCGTGTCGACGACACGCGTAAACACCTGCATGGCCTGAAGCCGGTCCATCACAACCTCCGCGAATTGGAAGACGGAACAAAGAGGCCGCGGGCCCGGAGCCTGTTTATTCGCGTAAACAGGCCCCGAACACACGCAGCCTGTGATTGTTCGGGGTCGTTGAATTGTGTTGCCGGATTATAGGCATTTATCCCAATGTCTGCCGAAGCCAGAATTCGTTCCATTCCGAAATGGCCGTCACTTCGCTATGGACGCATCCGCATTCAGCACATTCCTGAGAGCCCAGGCACCGGCCGATCCTATCGCCGGCGCGGCGTTGACCGTCACCGAGGTCGAGATACCCGGCTATGCGCAGGACATTGCGCTGCGGCTCTATCGCCGCCCCGATAAAACCGGGCTCCCGGTCGTGCTGTATTTTCATGGCGGCGGATTCGTGCGCGGCTCGCTCGACGATGCGGATTTCGCCGCGCGCTTTTTAGCAGAACGCTTACCGGCGCTCGTCGTGTCGGTCGATTATTCGCTCGCGCCGGACTATCCGTTTCCGGCCGCGCCCGAGGACGCGCATCGCGCGGCGGTATGGGTCGCCACGCGTGCCCGCGCG
Organism: Burkholderia sp.; assembly: GCF_018375725.1. Classification (GTDB taxonomy): domain Bacteria; phylum Pseudomonadota; class Gammaproteobacteria; order Burkholderiales; family Burkholderiaceae; genus Burkholderia. The sequence continues at coordinate 6,641 of NZ_JAHACR010000121.1, forward strand.
TTCGGCGGCAACCCGAAGAAGATCGGCGTCGCCGGCCACGATGCGGGCGGACAGCTCGCGAACTGTCTCGCGTTCATCGCGCGCGACCGCCACGACGTGCCGATTGCCGCGCAGGCGCTGTTCGGGCCGATGCTCGATCCGAGCATGACGCGCATCGGCGACGCCGACCGTCTTTCATCCGATATCACCGCAAAGGAATGTGCGGCGTGCTATCGCGCCTACCTGCCGCGGGCGGCGCAACGCATGCATCCGTATGCGGCGCCGCTCGAGTCGGTGCGCCTCGCGGGCCTCCCGCCGACGCTGATCGTCACCGCGCAGAACGACGTGCTGCACGTCGAAGCGGAGAAGTACGCGGGCTGCCTGATCGAGTCCGGCGTGCTCACGCAGGTGATTCGCTATCCGGACATGACGCACGCGGCGCTCGCGACCCACGCGCCGGCATTCGACGAGGCCGTGCGCTTCCTCCAGTGCCGTTTCCAGGCACGCGCCCCCATTCGATCTGAATAACCACGCTTACCGGAGATCTTCATGACCCTTCTGCGCACCTCTCGTTCCCGGATCACGGTCGCCGCGATCGCGGCGCTCGCCATCGCCGGCCTGGGCACGTTCGGCGCGATCCGCGTCAGCGCGAGCGCACCGGAGAAGGCGGCGGCGCCGCTTCCCGAAGTCGACGTCGCGGCCGTCACGCCGCAGACCGTCACGGACTGGCAAACCTATTCCGGCCGCCTCGAAGCGGTCGAGAAAGTCGACGTGCGGCCGCAGGTGCCGGGCACCATCGTGTCGGTCAACTTCAAGGACGGCGCGCTCGTCAGGAAAGGCGACGTGCTGTTCGTGATCGATCCGCGCCCGTATCAGGCCGAAGTCGATCGCGCGGCCGCACAGCTCGCGGCCGCGCAGGCGCGCAACGGCTACGCGCAGAGCGACTGGCAGCGCGCGCAGCGCCTGATCGGCGACAACGCGATCGCGAAACGCGACTACGACGAGAAGCAGAACGCGGCGCGCGAAGCGACCGCGAACCTGAAGGCGGCCGAAGCCGCGCTCGAGACCGCGCGCATCAACCTCGGCTATACGCGCATCGTCGCGCCGGTCGCGGGCCGCGTGTCGCGCGCGGAAATCACGCTCGGCAACGTCGTGTCGGCCGGCGCGAGCGCTGCACCGCTGACGACGCTCGTGTCGGTGTCGCCGATCTACGCATCGTTCGATGCGGACGAGCAGACCTATCTGCAATACATCAACGGTGCGCGCGATGGCCGCAAGGTGCCGGTCGAGCTGGGTCTTGCGAACGAAACGGGCTATTCGCGCAGCGGCACGATCGACTCCTTCGACAACCGGCTCGACACGTCGTCCGGCACGATCCGCGTGCGCGCGCGCTTCGACAACGCGGACGGCACGCTCGTCCCCGGGCTCTACGCGCGCGTGCGGGTCGGCGGCAGCGAGCCGCATCCGGCACTGCTCGTCGACGACGCGGCGATCAATACCGACCAGGACAAGAAATTCGTGTTCGTCGTCGACCCGCAGGGCCGCGTGTCGTATCGCGAAGTGCAGCCGGGAATGCAGCACGGCACGCGCCGCGTGATCGTCGGCGGCCTGTCGGCCGGCGATCGCGTCATTGTGAACGGCACGCAGCGCGTGCGGCCGGGCGAGCAGGTCAAGCCGCACATGGTGCCGATGACGGGCAGCGATACGCCGGCCGTGCCGCTCGCCGGCACCGCGAAGCCTGCGCAGGCGAAGGCGAATTCGTAAGCGGCACGGCCGCTGCGCGTTCGCGTTCAATCAGACAGAGTCATCCATGAACATATCCAAATTCTTTATCGACCGGCCGATCTTCGCGGGGGTGCTGTCGGTCATCGTCCTGCTCGGCGGGGTGATCGCGATGTTCCTGCTGCCGATTTCCGAGTATCCGGAAGTCGTGCCGCCGTCGGTGATCGTCAAGGCGCAGTATCCGGGCGCCAACCCGAAGGTGATCGCCGAAACGGTCGCGTCGCCGCTCGAGGAGCAGATCAACGGCGTCGAGGACATGCTGTACATGCAGTCGCAGGCGAACAGCGACGGCAACATGACGATCACGGTCACGTTCAAGCTCGGCACCGATCCGGACAAGGCCACGCAGCTCGTGCAGAACCGCGTGAACCAGGCGCTGCCGCGCCTGCCGGAGGATGTGCAGCGGCTCGGCATCACGACGGTGAAAAGCTCGCCGACGCTGACGATGGTCGTGCACCTGATCTCGCCGGACAACCGCTACGACATGACGTATCTGCGCAATTACGCCGTGATCAACGTGAAGGACCGCCTGTCGCGCATCCAGGGCGTCGGCCAGGTGCAGCTGTGGGGCTCGGGCGACTACGCGATGCGCGTGTGGCTCGATCCGCAGAAAGTCGCGCAGCGCGGGCTGGCCGCGAACGACGTCGTGCAGGCGATCCGCGAGCAGAACGTGCAGGTCGCGGCCGGCGTGATCGGCGCCTCGCCGTCGCTGCCGGGCACGCCGCTGCAGTTGTCGGTGAACGCGCGCGGCCGCCTGCAGAACGAGGAGGAGTTCGGCGATATCGTCGTGAAGACCGCGCCGGACGGCGCCGTCACGCACCTGCGCGACATCGCGCGCATCGAGCTCGACTCGTCGGAGTACGGCCTGCGTTCGCTGCTCGACAACAAGCCGGCGGTCGCGATTGCCATCAACCAGTCGCCGGGCGCGAACTCGCTGCAGATCTCGGATGAAGTCCGCAAGACGATGGCGGAGCTGAAGCAGGATTTCCCGGCGGGCGTCGACTACAAGATCGTCTATGACCCGACGCAGTTCGTGCGCTCGTCGATCAAGGCGGTGATCCATACGCTGCTCGAAGCGATCGCCCTCGTCGTGATCGTCGTGATCATCTTCCTGCAGACGTGGCGTGCGTCGATCATTCCGCTGATCGCCGTGCCGGTGTCGATCGTCGGCACGTTCTCGCTGCTGCTCGCGTTCGGATATTCGATCAATGCGCTCTCGCTGTTCGGGATGGTGCTGGCGATCGGTATCGTCGTCGACGATGCGATCGTCGTCGTCGAGAACGTCGAGCGCAACATCGAAAGCGGGCTGAGCGCGCGGCAGGCGACGTACAAGGCGATGCAGGAGGTGAGCGGGCCGATCATCGCGATCGCGCTCACGCTTGTCGCCGTGTTCGTGCCGCTCGCATTCATGTCGGGCCTGACGGGCCAGTTCTACAAGCAGTTCGCGATGACGATCGCGATCTCGACGGTGATCTCGGCATTCAACTCGCTGACGCTGTCGCCGGCGTTGTCCGCGATCCTGCTGAAGGGACACGGCGACAAGGAGGACTGGCTGACGCGCATCATGAACCGCGCGCTCGGCGGTTTCTTCCGGCGCTTCAACACGGTGTTCCAGCGCGGCGCGGAAAACTACGGGCATGGCGTGCGCGGCGTGCTGTCGCGCAAGGCGCTGATGCTCGGCGTCTATCTGGCGCTGGTCGTGGCGACCGTGCTCGTGTCGAAGGTCGTGCCGGGCGGATTCGTGCCCGCGCAGGACAAGGAATACCTGATCGCATTCGCGCAGCTGCCGAACGGCGCGTCGCTCGATCGCACCGAGAAGGTGATCCGCGAGATGGGTTCGATCGCGCTGAAGCAGCCGGGCGTCGAGAGCGCGGTCGCGTTCCCGGGGCTGTCGGTGAACGGTTTCACGAACAGCTCGAGTGCGGGCATCGTGTTCGTCACGCTCAAGCCGTTCGCCGAGCGTCACGGCAAGGCGCTGTCGGCCGGCGCGATCGCGGGTGCGCTGAACCGGCAGTACGGCAACATCAAGGATTCGTTCGTCGCGGTGTTCCCGCCGCCGCCGGTGCTCGGCCTCGGCACGCTCGGCGGCTTCAAGATGCAGATCGAGGATCGCGGCGCGGTCGGCTATGCGCGGCTGGCGGACGCGACCAACGATTTCATCAAGCGCGCGCAACAGGCGCCCGAGCTGGGGCCGCTGTTTACGAGCTACCAGATCAACGTGCCGCAGCTGAACGTCGATCTCGACCGCGTGAAGGCGAAGCAGCTCGGCGTGCCGGTGACCGACGTGTTCAACACGATGCAGGTCTATCTCGGCTCGCTGTACGTCAACGACTTCAACCGCTTCGGCCGCGTGTACCAGGTGCGCGTGCAGGCGGACGCACCGTTTCGCCAGCGTGCCGACGACATCCTGCAGCTGAAGACGCGCAACGCCGCGGGCGAGATGGTGCCGCTGTCGTCGCTCGTCACCGTGACGCCGACGTTCGGCCCGGAAATGGTCGTGCGCTACAACGGCTACACGGCGGCCGACATCAACGGCGGACCGGCGCCGGGCTTCTCGTCCGGGCAGGCGCAGGCGGCGATCGAGCGAATCGCGGCACAGACGTTGCCGCGCGGCGTGAAGTTCGAATGGACCGACCTGACGTATCAGCAGATCCTCGCGGGCAATGCCGCGTTCTGGGTGTTCCCGATCAGCGTGCTGCTCGTGTTCCTCGTGCTCGCCGCGCTGTATGAAAGCCTGACGCTGCCGCTCGCGGTGATCCTGATCGTGCCGATGAGCATTCTGTCGGCGCTCACGGGCGTGTGGCTCACGCAGGGCGACAACAACATCTTCACGCAGATCGGCCTGATGGTGCTGGTCGGGCTGTCGGCGAAGAACGCGATCCTGATCGTCGAATTCGCGCGCGAGCTGGAGCATGACGGCAAGACGCCGCTCGAAGCAGCGATCGAAGCGAGCCGGCTGCGCCTGCGCACGATCCTGATGACG
>NZ_JAHACR010000122.1 GCF_018375725.1 Burkholderia sp.
CGACGTGGCGCGGCCTGGCCGACGACGTGAAGGCGTCGGCCGGAACCGAAGCCGGCGCGATCGCGCTGATGACCGAGAAGCCGTCCGTCATCAAGCGGCCGGTGCTCGTGGTCGACGGCCGCGTCGAGTCGCTCGGCTTCGCGGCCGACCAATACGCGGCGCTCTTCGCCGCATAAGCGCCGCACGGCGCCCGAAGCCATCGCTGCCGGCCACCGCGCCGGCATTTTTTATCGAAAGTGGTCCGAACCATGTCCGCCACCCTAGCCCTTACCGAACAGCTGATCGCACGCGCGTCCGTCACGCCCGACGACCAGCACTGCCAGCAGATCATGACCGAGCGCCTCGCCGCGCTCGGCTTCGACATCGAGACTATCGCGTCGCACGGCGTCACCAACCTGTGGGCCGTCAAGCGCGGCACCGACGGCCGCGACGGCAAGCTGCTCGCATTCGCCGGCCATACCGACGTCGTCCCGACCGGACCGCTCGAACAGTGGACGTCGCCGCCGTTCGTCCCCGCGCACCGCGACGGCAAGCTGTACGGCCGCGGCGCCGCCGACATGAAGACGTCGCTCGCCGGTTTCGTCGTGGCGACCGAGGAATTCGTGGCGGCACACCCCGATCACCGCGGCTCGATCGCATTCCTGATCACGAGCGACGAGGAAGGCCCCGCGACGGACGGCACCGTGAAGGTCGTCGACCTGCTCGAAGCACGCGGCGAACGCCTCGACTACTGCATCGTCGGCGAGCCGACGTCGACACAGGAACTCGGCGACGTCGTCAAGAACGGCCGCCGCGGCTCGATGTCCGGCGAGCTGATCATCAAGGGGGTGCAAGGCCACATCGCCTACCCGCATCTCGCGAAGAACCCGATCCACCTGCTCGCGCCGGCGCTCGCCGAACTCGCCGCCGAGCAATGGGACGAAGGCAACGAATACTTCCCGCCGACCACCTGGCAGGTATCGAACCTGCGCGCAGGCACCGGTGCGACCAACGTGATCCCCGGCCACGCCGAGCTGCTGTTCAACTTCCGCTTCTCGACCGCCAGCACGGTCGAAGGCCTGCAGGCGCGCGTGCACGCGATCCTCGACAAGCACCAGCTCGATTACACGCTGAACTGGTCGGTCAGCGGGCTGCCGTTCCTGACGCCGCGCGGCGAGCTGTCGAGCGCGCTCGAAGCGGCGATTCACGCCGAAACCGGCCTCACGACCGAACTGTCGACGACCGGCGGCACGTCGGACGGCCGCTTCATCGCGCGCATCTGCCCGCAGGTGATCGAGTTCGGACCGCCGAACGGCAGCATCCACAAGATCGACGAACACATCGACGTGCGTTTCATCGATCCGCTGAAGAATGTGTACCGCCGCGTACTCGAACAATTGATCGCCTGACGGAGACCGCATGACGACGACACCTTTCGCCACAGTCCGCGACCTGCTGCGCTACGCCGTGACACGCTTCTCGAAAGCGAAGCTCGCATTCGGTCACGGCTCGGACAACGCCTATGATGAAGCGGCCTATCTGGTACTGCGCACGCTCGACCTGCCGCTCGACACGCTCGAACCGTTCTTCGACGCGCGCCTGCTGCCGGACGAGATCGACGCCGTGCTCGCAGTGATCGAGCGGCGCGCGACCGAGCGCGTGCCGGCCGCGTACATCACGCAGGAAGCGTGGATGCACGGCCACCGCTTCTACGTCGACGAGCGCGTGATCGTGCCGCGTTCGTTCATCGGCGAACTGCTCGACGACGGGCTGCAGCCGTATGTCGCCGATCCCGAACAGGTCGGCGCGGTGCTCGAGCTGTGCACCGGCTCCGGCTGCCTCGCGATCCTCGCGGCCAGCGCATTCCCGAACGCCGAAATCGACGCGGTCGACCTGTCCGACAAGGCGCTCGAGGTCGCGGGCATCAACGTGCGCGATTACGGTCTGGAAGACCGCATCTCGCTGTATCAGGGCGATCTGTACGCGCCGCTGCCGCTGTTCCGTTCGACCGATCCCGGCGCGCGCTACGACGTGATCCTGACCAACCCGCCGTACGTGAACGCGACATCGATGGCCGCGCTGCCGCCGGAATACCGTCACGAGCCGGAAATGGCGCTCGCCGGCGGCGAGGACGGCATGGACATCGTCCGCCGCATCATCGGCGAGGCGCACAAATGGCTGCAGGACGACGGCGTGCTCGTCGTCGAGATCGGCAACGAGCGCGAACACGTCGAAGCGGCGTTCGGCGGCCTCGAGCTGACCTGGCTGCCGACCAGCGCCGGCGAGGACAGCGTGTTCCTGATCCAGGCGTCGGACCTCCCGCGCAAGAGCTGACGCTGCCCCGCGGGCCCGAACCGCGCGGCGCTGCGCCGCGCGGTTCGGTAAGATGCGCGTAAGCGGCGGTCGCGCCGCGCGACTCCAGGAGTTCGTCACGCGCCTATGACCCTCGACTGGCTACACCTTGGCACCCTCATCCTCGTCGTTCACATACTCGGGGTGGTGGCGGCGTGCCATGCCATCCTGAATACCCGCACCTCGCAAGGGGCGATCGCATGGGCGGTGTCGCTCGCCGCGATGCCCTACCTGACGCTCATCCCGTATCTGTTCCTCGGGCGCAGCAAGTTTTCCGGTTACGTCGACGCCCGGCGTCACAAGACCGAGACCCTGCGCTCGCATACCTTCCCCGCGCCGTGGCGCGACCAAGACTCGACCGACGGCGCGCCTGCCGATGCGCTCGGCCGTCCCGCCGCGCATGCGCTCAAGCGGCTCGGCGGGATGCCCTTCGTCGCGGGCAACACGGTGCGCACGCTCGTCAACGGCGAAGCGACGTTCGCGGCGATCCTGTCGGCGATCGACGCCGCGCGCGACTACGTGATCATCCAGTTCTTCATCGTCCGCGACGATGCGCTCGGCCGGATGCTGCGCGACGCGCTGCTCGCACGCGCGGCCGCCGGCGTGCGCTGCTACCTGCTGTACGACAGCATCGGCAGCTTCGACCTGCCCCATCGTTTTGTCGACGCATTGCGCGCAGGCGGCGTCGAGGTGCATCCGTTCGCGACCAAGCGCACGTTCGTCAACCGCTTCCAGCTGAATTTCCGCAATCACCGCAAGATCGTCGTCATCGACGGCACCTGCGCATTCGTCGGCGGACACAATGTCGGCGTCGAATACCTCGGTGCAAAGCCGCGCCTGTCGCCGTGGCGCGACACGCATATCGAAGTGCGCGGTCCGGCGGTGGCGAGCATCCAGTACGTGTTTGCCGAGGACTGGCACTGGGCGACGCAGACGCTGCCGAAGCTCGCGCCGCCGCCCGCCCCGCTGCCCGACGCCTGCATGCATTGCCTCGCCGTTCCGATGGGGCCGGCCGACAAGCAGGAAACCGGTTCGCTGTTCTTCGTCGAGGCGATCAACGCGGCCCGCGAGCGGATCTGGATCACGACGCCGTATCTCGTGCCCGACGAGGCCGTTGTCGCGGCGCTCAAGCTCGCGGTGATGCGCGGCGTCGACGTGCGCATCCTGATCCCGAGCCGGCGCGACCATTACGTCGTGTTCGAGGCGTCGAAACTCTATGCGCACGACCTCGTCAATGCCGGCGTCAAGGTGTTCCGCTACCAGCCGGGCTTCCTGCACCAGAAGGTGGTGCTGATCGACCGCCACACCGCCGCAATCGGCAGCGCCAACCTCGACAACCGGTCGTTCCGCCTGAACTTCGAGATCATGGTGGTCACCGTCGATCGGGCCTTCGCCGACGAAGTCGAGACGATGCTCGTCACCGACTTCGAGAAGGCATGCCCGGTCGACGACAGCGAATACCGCCGGTCCCCCGCCTGGCGGCAGGTCGCCATGCACATCGCGCGGCTGTTCGCACCGATCCTGTAGCGTCGCAGCGTCGGAGCCGGCCGCGCGGCATCCTCCGCTACAGCAGCTTCTCGATGTCGGCCGCGATCTCGTCGGGCTTGGTCGACGGCGCGTAGCGCTTGACGATGTTGCCGTTGCGGTCGACGAGGAACTTCGTGAAATTCCACTTGATCGCCTTCAACCCGAAGATGCCGGGCGCCTCATCGGTCAGGTAGCGATACAGCGGATGCGCGTTGCCGCCCTTCACGTCGATCTTTCCGAACATCGGGAACGTCACGCCGTAGTTGCGCTCGCAGAATGCGCCGATCTGCGCGGCCTCGCCCGGCTCCTGCTTGCCGAACTGGTTGCACGGGAATCCGAGCACGGAAAAGCCGCGCGATTCGTACTGGTCGTAGAGCTTCTGCAAGCCGGCATATTGCGGCGTGAAACCGCACTCGCTCGCGGTATTGACGATCAGCAGCACCTTGCCGCGGTACGTGTCGAGCGACACCGGCGCACCGGCGAGCGACGTCGCGTTGAACGAATACAGTGTGGACATCCTGGCCTCCTTTGGAATCTCGTCGGCATGGAGTCTAGGCGAAATCCTGTTTGGGCGGGGACTCGTCGGACAGATCCGTGCCGACCGCCCGCGCCGGTTGCCCGCGCCGCAGTCTAGAATAGCGCTTTTGCCCAAGCCTTTTCCGCCGTGATCCGTTTCAATCAGTTCAGTCTTGCGCGCGGCACCAAGCCGCTTTTCGACGCAGCGTCGTTCGTGCTCAATCCCGGCGAGAAAGCCGGCCTGATCGGCGCGAACGGCGCCGGCAAGTCGACGCTGTTCGCGGTGCTGCGCGACGAGCTGCACGCTGACGCCGGCGACTTCTCGATGCCGCCGTCGTGGCGGATCGCCCACGTGTCGCAGGAGACACCCGCCGTCGACCGGACGGCGCTCGACTACACGCTCGACGGCGACGCCGCGCTGCGCGAGATCGAGGCGCAGATCGCCGCGGCGTCCGCCGCGCACGACGGCGCCGCCGAGGCGGAAGCGCATGCCGCGTTCGCCGACGCGGACGGCTATACCGCGCCCGCGCGCGCCGAGGCGTTGCTGCTCGGTCTCGGCTTCACGCTCGCGCAGACCCGCGAGCCGGTCTCGAGCTTCTCCGGCGGCTGGCGGATGCGCCTGAACCTCGCGCAAGCGCTGATGTGCCGCTCCGACCTGCTGCTGCTCGACGAGCCGACCAACCACCTCGACCTCGACGCGATCGTCTGGCTCGAGGACTGGCTGCACCGTTATCCCGGCACGCTGGTCGTGATCTCGCACGACCGCGAATTCCTCGACTCGGTCTGCAACGTCACGCTGCACCTCGAAAACCGGCAGGTGAAGCGCTACGGCGGCAATTACTCGCAGTTCGAAGTGCTGCGGGCGCAACAGCTGGCGCTGCAGCAAAGCGCATACGAAAAGCAGCAGAAGACGATCGAGCACCTGCAGAGCTTCATCGACCGCTTCAAGGCCAAGGCCACCAAGGCACGCCAGGCGCAAAGCCGGATGAAGGCGCTCGAAAAGATGGAGCTGATCGCGCCGGCGCACATCGCGTCGCCGTTTACCTTCGAATTCCGCACGCCCGACTCGGCACCGAACCCGATGATGGTGATGGAAGATGTCCGGTGCGGCTATCACGCCGACGACGGCGCGGAGATCCCGATCGTCGAACAGGTGTCGCTGTCGATCCAGAACGGCCAGCGCATCGGCCTGCTCGGCGCGAACGGCCAGGGCAAGTCCACGCTGATCAAGACGCTCGCCGGCACGCTCGCGTCGCTGTCCGGCGAGGTCCGCGAAGGCCGCGGCCTGACGATCGGCTATTTTGCGCAGCACCAGCTCGAGACCCTGCGCGAGGAAGATTCGCCGCTCACGCACCTCTCGCGGCTGGCGCCCGACACGCGCGAACAGGAGTTGCGTGATTTCCTCGGCGGCTTCAATTTCTCCGGGGACATGGCGACGAGCCCGGTCGGGCCGTTCTCGGGCGGCGAGAAGGCGCGCCTCGCCCTCGCCCTGATCATCTGGCAGAAGCCGAACCTGCTGCTGCTCGACGAGCCGACCAACCACCTCGACCTCGAGACACGCCATGCGCTGACGATGGCGCTCGCGCAATTCGAAGGGACGCTGATCCTCGTGTCGCACGACCGCCATCTGCTGCGCGCGACAACCGACCAGTTCATGCTCGTCGCGAAGCACCGGCTGCAGCCGTTCGACGGCGACCTCGACGACTATCGCGACTGGCTGCTGCAGCATGCGGCCGAGCAGCGCGCCGCCGCAAAGGCGGACAACGGCGCCGCGCCGGATGCCGGCCCGGTCGTCAACCGCAAGGATCAGAAACGCCAGGAAGCCGAGGAGCGGCAGCGTCTGTCGCAGCTGAAAAAGCCGCTGCAGACGCGTATCGCGAAACTCGAAAAGGACATGGAAGCGCTGCACGCCGAGAAGGCACGGCTCGATACGTTTGTCGCCGATCCGGCGAGTTACGAGGCCGCGCGCAAGACGGAACTGACCGAGGCGATCCGCACGCTGGGCGATGTCAATGCCCGGCTGGAAACGATCGAGGCCGACTGGCTGAGCGCACAGGAAGCACTCGAGCAGATCGGCTGAGCGTCGGGCAGCGCGGCCGGCATGATCCGCCGCGCTGCCACCGTCACGCCGGATCGCAGGCGCCGCGGCAATGACGTCCCGCAACGGCGACGCTCAGCGCCGCGGCAGCGTATCGCGAGGCATCTGTTCGTCGTCGCGCATCAGATGGCGGCGCCCTTCGGTCGGCCGCCGCATCGCCGCGACGACTTCCGCTTCGGTCACATTTTCCGCGACCACGCGGCGCGCGATGCGCCCTTCGTCATCGATCCATTCGACGATGCGGCAAGCGCCGCCCCACGGCGGCCGAATCGGATCCGATACGCGGCAGCCGCGCAGATTGTAGAGGCGCCCGCCCGGCGCTTGTCCAGACCGTTTCAACATCAATCCCCATTGCGCGGTTCGACAGACCGTCAAAGCATAGGGAAAAGCCACGTCCGGCGGGTTACACAACCCTACAAATTCTTTACGGCAAATTACGCAGCGTACGCGGCGGATCCGCGAATGCGCGGTTTCACGCGCACCGGCCCGGCGACGCTCATTCCAGCCCGCGCACGCGGTCGATCGCCTGTTCGATCCGCTCGACCGCCATCACCTCAAGCCCTTCGACCGGCTGCTTCGGCGCATTGGCCTTCGGGATCAGCGCAAGGGTGAAACCGAGCTTCGCCGCCTCGCGCAAGCGCTCCTGGCCGCGCGGCGACGGCCGGATTTCGCCGGCCAGCCCCACTTCGCCGAACACGATCAGCCCTTTCGGCAGCGGCTTGTTGCGCATTGACGAATGGATCGCGAGCAGCACGGCGAGATCGGCGGCCGGCTCGGCGATCTTCACGCCGCCGACTGCGTTGAGGAACACGTCCTGATCGAAACACGCGATGCCGGCATGGCGATGCAGCACCGCGAGCAGCATCGCGAGCCGGTTCTGTTCGAGGCCGACGGCGAGACGGCGCGGATTCGGCACGTGCGCGGTATCGACGAGCGCCTGGATTTCGACCAGCAGCGGCCGCGTGCCTTCCTGCGTGACCAGCACGCAGGAGCCGGGCACGATCTGCTCGTGCTGCGACAGGAACAGCGCGGACGGATTTGCGACGCCGCGCAGGCCGCGCTCGGTCATCGCGAACACGCCCAGTTCGTTGACCGCGCCGAAACGGTTCTTGAACGCACGCACGAGGCGGAACGACGAATGCGTGTCGCCTTCGAAGTACAGCACGGTATCGACGATGTGCTCGAGCACGCGCGGGCCGGCCAGATTGCCCTCCTTCGTCACGTGTCCGACCATGATGATCGCGGTGCCGGACTGCTTCGCGATGCGCGTCAGCTGGGCCGCGCACTCGCGCACCTGGGCGACCGAGCCGGGCGCCGAGGTGAGCGCCTCCGAATAGACGGTCTGGATCGAGTCGATGACCGCGACGTCCGGCCGCTCCGCATCGATCGTCGCCTGGATCTTCTCGAGCTGGATTTCCGCGAGCAGTTTCAGCTCGGCTGCCGGCATGCCGCCATCGAGCAGCGCGAGTCGTTGCGCGCGCAAGGCGATCTGCGCGGCCGACTCCTCGCCGCTGATATAGAGCGTGCGCCGCTCGCTCGCGATGCCGGCCAGCGACTGCAGCAGCAGCGTCGACTTGCCGATCCCCGGATCGCCGCCGATCAGCACCACGCCACCTGCGACCAGGCCGCCGCCGAGCACGCGGTCGAACTCGCCGATGCCGGTCGAGAAACGCGGCACGTCGGCCGCTTCGATATCCGCGAGGCGCTGCACGGGCGCGCGCTTCGCGAGCGACTGGAAGCGGTGCGCCGACGGCGATTCCGCGACCGACTCCACGAGGGTGTTCCACGCCTGGCACGACGGGCATTGCCCCTGCCACTTCGGCGTCTGGCCGCCGCACTCGCTGCAAACGTAGACCGTCTTCTGCTTAGCCACGCGACGCGCCCTTATTCCGCACGCACCGGCACGCGGGCCGCGACCGCGCACATCAGCTCATAGCCGATCGTCCCGCAATGGCGCGCGACATCGTCGATCGGGAGTTGTTCACCCCACAGTTCGACGCGCGAGCCGATATTCGCCTGCGGACACGGCGTCAGGTCGACGGTCAGCATGTCCATCGACACGCGGCCGACGATCCGCGTGCGGATGCCGTCGACGATGACCGGCGTGCCTTCCGGCGCAACGCGCGGATAACCGTCCGCATAGCCGCACGCGACGACGCCGATGCGCATCGGCGCGTGCGCCGAGAACGTCGAGCCATAGCCGATCGACTGGCCCTTCGCGACGGTCTGCACGGCGATCAGCTCGGACGCGAGCGTCATCGTGGGCTGCAGCCCGGTGTCGGCGATATCGGCGGACAGGCCGGACGGCGACGCGCCGTACAGCATGATCCCCGGCCGCACCCAGTCGAAATGGGTGTCCGGATGCCAGAGCACCGCGGCGGAATTCGCGAGGCTGCGCGCACCGGCAATATTTTCCGCGCCGCGCTCGAACGTCGCCAGTTGCTCGGCGACGCCGCGATCGCTGTCCGCATCCGAAAAATGCGTCATCAGCGTGATCTGCCCGATGCCCGGACACGCACGGGCGCGCTCCCACGCAGGGCGGAATTTTTCGGGCGTGTAGCCGAGCCGGTTCATCCCGCTGTTCATCTTCAGCTGGATGTTGAGCGGCTTCGACAGCCGCGCCGTTTCCAGCATCCGCAGCTGCTCGTCGCAGTGCACCGTCGTGGTGAGGCTGTAACTGTCGACGACGTCGATGTCGGTCGAACGAAAGAATCCTTCCAGCAGCAGGATCGGGCCGGCCCAGCCGAGCTCGCGGAGCTTGACGGCTTCGTCGAGGTCGAGCAGGCCGAAGCCGTCGGTGCCCCGCAGGCCGGGAAACGCGCGCGCGAGGCCGTGCCCGTACGCGTTGGCCTTGACGACCGCCCAGACCTTGGACTGGTCGGCGTAGCGGCGGGCGACGGAAAGATTGTTCGCGAGGGCGGCGGTATGGATCGTGGCGGAAATCGGGCGCGGCATGGGAAATTTTCGTAAAGACGCTTGCGAATCAGCAGCTTACCGTGCCTTTTGAGCACCGAAGCCGACAGTTCGCGGAACGATCGGGGAATCTTGCTAGTCCGAATTGACGTATTTTCGTGTTATAAAGCCGTGCGCACAACCCATTTCGAACGGAATAAGCCGATCGCATATCAGGCGGCCTACGCGGCCGAGCCGCAGCGAGGAAAGCATCGCTTCAGATGAAAAAAGGTTTTTACACCATCATGGCCGCGCAGTTTTTCTCGTCGCTGGCCGACAATGCGCTTCTCATCGCCGCCATCGCACTGCTGAAAGATCTTCACGCTCCCAACTGGATGACACCGCTGCTCAAGCTGTTCTTCGTGTTGTCCTATGTCGTGCTTGCGGCATTCGTCGGGGCGTTCGCGGATTCGCGTCCGAAGGGACGCGTGATGTTCATCACCAATTCGATCAAGGTCATCGGCTGCCTGATCATGCTGTTCGGCCTGCATCCGCTGATCGCATACGGGATCGTCGGCTTTGGCGCCGCCGCCTACTCGCCCGCCAAGTACGGCATTCTCACGGAGCTGCTGCCGGCTGACCGCCTCGTCGCGGCCAACGGCTGGATCGAAGGCACGACCGTCAGCTCGATCATCCTCGGCACGGTGCTCGGCGGCGCGCTGATCAGCCCGCACATCGCGTCGCACGTGATCGCGCACACCCCCGCCTGGATCAACACGCCGGCCGAAGCCGCGATGGCGATCATCATGGCCATCTACGCGGTCGCCGCCCTGTTCAACCTGCGCATCCCGGATACCGGCGCCCGCTATCCGAAGCAGGAACACGGCCCGGTCAAGCTCGTCACCGATTTCGCCGACTGCTTCATGGCGCTCTGGCGCGACAAGCTCGGCCAGATCTCGCTCGCCGTCACGACGCTGTTCTGGGGCGCGGGCGCGACGCTGCAGTTCATCGTGCTGAAGTGGGCCGAGGTGTCGCTCGGCATGTCGCTGTCCGAAGGCGCGCTGCTGCAGGCGGTCGTCGCGGTCGGTGTCGCCGCCGGCGCGATCGCCGCCGCCGGCCGGATCCCGCTGAAGAAATCGCTGACCGTGCTGCCGGCCGGCATCATCATGGGCATCGCGGTGATGCTGATGGCCTTCTATACGCGCGACCTGTTCCCGTCGAACTGGGTCCTGCATGTCGGCGGGATGAGCGTGCCGGCCTACCTGCTGGTCGCCTACCTGTTCCTGATGTGTGTCGGCGCGCTGTCCGGCTACTTTGTCGTGCCGATGAACGCGCTGCTGCAGCATCGCGGCCACGTGCTGCTGTCGGCGGGTCACTCCATCGCGGTGCAGAACTTCAACGAGAACCTGTCGGTGCTCGTGATGCTGTGCCTGTATGCGGTGCTCGTGTGGCTCGACGTGCCGGTCGGCGTCGTCATCGTGCTGTTCGGCACGTTCGTCTGCGTGACGATGTGGCTTGTGATCCGCCGCCACCAGGCGAATCAGCGGCAATTCGATTCGGTCGCCCTGATCGGCGAATCGAAGCACTGAGCCCCGTCGCGCCCGCCCCGCTACACGCTCCCTTTCCATCCCGCCCGCGCCGGGTTCCGCGAACCGGCGCCTTGACAGCATGACGCATCCGATACCCAACGTCCTGACGATCGCCGGATCCGACTCCGGCGGCGGCGCAGGGATCCAGGCCGACCTGAAGACCTTTTCCGCACTCGGCGCCTACGGCGCGAGCGTGATCACCGCGCTGACCGCGCAGAACACGCGGGGCGTCACGGGCGTGCTCGCACCCGACGCCGCATTCGTGACGGCACAGCTCGACGCGGTATTCGACGACATCCGCGTCGATGCGGTGAAGATCGGCATGCTGGCGAATGCCGCCATCGTGCGCGCGGTCGGCGACGCGCTGCGCCGC
>NZ_JAHACR010000123.1 GCF_018375725.1 Burkholderia sp.
CGCGGCAGGCGTCTCGTCGGGCAACGGGGTTTCGTCGAGGTCGGGCGACACGACGTCGAATGGCACGCAAAGCCGCTCGAGCAGCGCGCGGCGGTAGCGGGAACTGGAGGCGAGAATCAGCCGCGGCGGGCGGCAAACGGTGTCCGGCATGGTCGGTTGGAGTGATGAGTCGTCAGTGCGTCACGCTGCGGTGCGCGGAGCGTAAGCTTAAGTGATTGACTGTAAAAGGTAAAAGGGGTATGCTTTCCCGCTTTTCATCGACGGGTTTCGTTTGGATGCCCGTCGAGTCTTCGGATTGTTCAACGGCGCCGAGCCGGATCGACACGTAGGAGCGCACATGAATTCCTCTTCTGGCAAGCCTGCGGTTACGCTGGATCCGCATGCGGTCGACCTGTTCGAGTTTGCCCGCAGCGGGCGGCAGGCAGCCGGCGCCGTGCATCTTTCGCAGCTGCCGCGCATGTTAAACGAAGTGCCGGCGGACGCGCCAGAACGCGACACGGTCTTCACGTGGCAGGCGGAAGGGTTCACGCAGAACGAGCTGCAGGACGATGGCACCGAAGGGGCGCAGCCGTATCTGCGCCTCGCGCTGCATGGCCACGCATGGCTCGAGTGCCAGCGCTGCGTGACGCCGTACGACCAGGCGTTCGACGTCGACATGGTGTACCGGATCGTCGCAACCGAAGAAGAAGCTGAAGAATTTCCGCTCGACGAAGATGAAGCCGATGTGATCGTGGGCTCCCGCCATTTCGATCTCGTCGAATTGATCGAGGAGGAGTTGCTGCTTTCGCTGCCGCTCGTGCCGAAGCACGAGGTTTGCCCGGCGGTTCACGAAAGCCTCGTGTCGGGTGCGAGCGGTCCCGCGGCCGAAACGGACGAAGAGTCCGGCGAAGCCGGGGACGAAGGCAAGCAGCCGAACCCGTTCGCAGCGCTCGAAGCGCTGAAGAAGGACGGGGACGGCAACAAGAAACACTGAGCAGTGTGCCGCGGGAAGGCGTAAGGGCCATGGGCCAGGGTAGTTAAGCGCCGGATCGGGCTGTGTTAGAATCCGGAAAATTTTTAGGAGTTAGTCATGGCAGTCCAGCAAAACAAGAAGTCGCCGTCGAAGCGCGGCATGCATCGTTCGCACGATTTCCTGACGGCAGCGCCGCTGGCGGTCGAGCCGAGCACGGGTGAAGTGCACCTGCGTCACCACGTCAGCCCGAACGGCTACTATCGCGGCAAGAAAGTCGTCAAGACGAAGAACGACTAAGCGTCATGTCACGCGTGCCGCGTTACGATCGCTGTCCGCGTGACATCTGGTTCGCTTGACACTTTCCTGGCTCAACAAAAAGGCGGCATTCAACTGCCGCTTTTTTGTGCCTGAAATTCGTCGCATTCCATGACTGTAAAGCTCACAATCGATTGCATGGGAGGCGACCACGGCCCGTCCGTGACCGTTCCCGCGGCAGTCAAGTTCGTCCGCGCGTATCCCGACGCAAATCTGATGCTCGTCGGCATCGAGGATGCGATCCGCGCGCAGCTGAAGAAATGCAAGGCGCTTGACGAACCTGCGCTGACCATCGTGCCCGCCACCGAAGTCGTGGCGATGGACGACCCCGTCGAAGTGGCATTGCGCAAGAAGAAGGATTCTTCGATGCGCGTCGCCCTCAATCACGTCAAGGAGGGCGAGGCCCAGGCCTGCATCTCCGCCGGCAACACCGGCGCGCTGATGGCTGTTTCCCGTTACGTGCTCAAGACGCTGCCCGGCATCGAGCGGCCCGCGATCGCGTTCGCGCTGCCGAACCCGACCGGCTACACGATGATGCTCGACCTCGGCGCGAACGTCGACTGCGAGCCGCAGCACCTGCTGCAGTTCGCCGAGATGGGGCACGCGCTCGTGGCGGCGCTCGAGGGCAAGGATCGTCCGACGATCGGCCTGCTCAACATCGGCGAGGAAGTCATCAAGGGCAACGAGACGATCAAGCGCGCGGGCGAGTTGCTGCGTGCGAGCACGCTCAATTTCCGCGGCAACGTCGAAGGCAACGACATCTACAAGGGCACGGTCGACGTCATCGTCTGCGACGGCTTCGTCGGCAACGTGGCGCTGAAGACGTCCGAAGGCCTGGCGCAGATGCTGTCCGACATCATCCGCGAGGAGTTCGGCCGCTCGCTGCTGTCCAGGCTGATGGCGCTGCTCGCGCTGCCGGTGCTGATGCGCTTCAAGAAGCGTGTCGACCATCGTCAGTACAACGGCGCGGCGCTGCTCGGGCTGCGCAGCCTCGTGATCAAGAGCCACGGTTCCGCGGATGCCTACGCGTTTGAGTGGGCGATCAAACGCGGGTATGATGCCGTCAAAAACGGCGTGCTGGAGCGCCTCGCGCGCGCGATGGCGGACAATGCGGCTTCGCCCGGCGGCGGGCATGACGCCAGCGGCGCCGGACAGGCGAGCCCGCTCGCAGGCCAGCCCGCCGAGCCTTCTGCTGCGCTATCCTCTAAAGCATAAATGGCCCAATCGACTCTCTATTCCCGCGTGCTCGGCACGGGCAGCTATTTGCCGCCCGACCGCGTCACGAACCAGCAGCTGGCCGATCGCCTCGCGAAGGACGGCATCGAGACGAGCGACGAGTGGATCGTTGCCCGCACGGGTATCCATGCACGTCATTTCGCCGCGCCCGGCGTCACGACGAGCGACCTCGCGTTCGAGGCCTCGCAGCGTGCGATCGCTGCGGCCGACGTCGATCCCCAGTCGATCGACCTGATCATCGTCGCGACTTCGACCCCCGATTTCGTGTTCCCGAGCACGGCGTGTCTGTTGCAGCACAAGCTCGGCATCAAGAACGGCGGCGCGGCATTCGACGTTCAGGCGGTGTGCTCCGGCTTTGCGTACGCACTCGCGACGGCGGACAGCTTCATCCGCAGCGGCCAGCATCGCACGGCGCTCGTCGTCGGCGCGGAGACGTTCTCGCGCATTCTCGATTTCAGCGATCGCACGACCTGCGTGCTGTTCGGCGACGGCGCGGGCGCCGTGGTCCTGTCCGCATCGGACGAGCCGGGCGTGCTCGGCAGCGCGTTGCACGCGGACGGCAGTTACTCGAATATTCTCTGCACGCCGGGTCACGTCAATCGTGGCGTGATCGAAGGCAGCGCATTCCTTCAGATGGATGGCCAGGCCGTGTTCAAGCTCGCGGTCAACGTGCTCGAGAAGGTCGCGGTCGAGGCGCTCGCCAAGGCGAACCTCGCGCCCGAGCAGATCGACTGGCTGATTCCGCACCAGGCGAACATCCGCATCATGACGAGCACCTGCCGCAAGCTCGGCCTGCCGCAGGAGCGCATGGTCGTGACGGTTGCGGAGCATGGCAACACGTCGGCAGCGTCGATTCCGCTCGCACTCGACGTCGCGGTGCGCGACGGCCGCATCCAGCGTGGTCAGCATGTGCTGATCGAAGGCGTCGGCGGCGGCTTCACCTGGGGCGCGTCGGTCTTCCGCTTCTGATCCGCGTCACGCGATCCCATCCGGCGCGCCGTTCGTGCGCGCCGTCCGAATCGATTCAATTGGGGACGATATGAAATTTGCATTCGTTTTTCCGGGGCAGGGCTCGCAGTCGGTCGGCATGCTCAACGCATTCGCCGATCTGGCCGTCGTGCGCGAGACGCTCCAGGAAGCGTCCGATGCGCTCAACCAGGATCTCGGCAAGCTGATCGCCGAAGGTCCGGCCGAGGAACTGAGTCTCACCACCAATACCCAGCCCGTGATGCTGACGGCCGCGTACGCGTGCTATCGCGCGTGGCAGCAGGCGGGCGGCCCGGCGCCGTCGATCGTCGCCGGCCACAGCCTCGGCGAATACACGGCGCTCGTCGCCGCTGGCGCGATCGCATTCCGCGACGCGGTGCCGCTCGTGCGCTTCCGCGCGCAGGCGATGCAGACCGCGGTGCCGGTCGGCCAGGGCGGCATGGCGGCCATTCTCGGCCTCGACGACGATACGGTGCGCGCGGTGTGCGCAGAAGCCTCGGCGGCGGGCGTCGTCGAAGCGGTCAACTTCAACGCGCCGGCGCAGGTCGTGATCGCCGGCGACAAGGCGGCCGTCGAGAAGGCCTGCGAAATCGCCAAGGCGAAGGGCGCGAAACGCGCGCTGCCACTGCCGGTGTCGGCGCCGTTCCATTCGTCGCTGCTCAAGCCGGCGTCGGACCAGCTGCGCGACTACCTGGCGGGCGTCGACGTGAAGGCGCCGCAGATTCCGGTCGTCAACAACATCGACGTCGCGGTGGTCAGCGATCCGGCCGCGATCAAGGATGCGCTGGTGCGCCAGGCGGCGGGCCCGGTGCGCTGGGTCGAATGCATGCAGTACATCGCCGGCACGGGCGTCACGCACGTGATCGAGTGCGGTCCGGGCAAGGTGCTCGCGGGCCTCACGAAGCGCATCGACGGCAACCTGACGGGCGCGTCGGTATTCGATCCGGCATCGCTCGACGAAGCCCTCAAGCTGGTCTCCGCGTAACGCGGGACGCATTTCCAAGCAGACGGATATTCGATTCATGGACAAGAATCTCGATAAACAGGTGGCGATCGTGACCGGCGCATCGCGCGGCATCGGCCGGGCGATCGCGCTCGAGCTGGCGCGCCAGGGCGCGACGGTGATCGGCACGGCGACGAGCGAGTCGGGCGCGGCAGCCATCACCGCGGCATTCGCGGAAGCGGGCGTCGCGGGCCGCGGCGCGGTGCTGAACGTCAACGACGCGCAGGCGGCCGAGTCGCTGATCGACGCGACCGTCAAGGAATTCGGCGCGCTGAACGTGCTCGTCAACAATGCGGGCATTACGCAGGACCAGCTCGCGATGCGGATGAAGGACGAGGACTGGGATGCGGTGATCGACACCAACCTGAAGTCCGTGTTCCGTCTGTCGCGCGCGGTGCTGCGCCCGATGATGAAGGCGCGCGGCGGCCGGATCATCAACATCACGTCGGTGGTCGGCTCGGCCGGCAACCCGGGCCAGGTGAATTACGCCGCCGCGAAGGCCGGCGTCGCGGGCATGACGCGCGCGCTGGCGCGCGAGATCGGCAGCCGCGGCATCACGGTCAACTGCGTGGCGCCGGGCTTCATCGACACCGACATGACCAAGGCGCTGCCGGACGAGCAGCAGACCGCGCTCAAGACCCAGATTCCGCTCGGCCGCCTCGGCAGCCCGGAAGACATCGCCCATGCCGTTGCGTTCCTTGCATCGCCGCAGGCCGGTTACATCACCGGCACGACGCTGCACGTGAACGGCGGCATGTACATGTCGTAAGGATTTTCGTTTACCATCCGCGCCGTATCCGGTTTTTAGCGGATCGGCGCTTGATCGACCATCAAGCCAACGCGCGTTTTTGGCGGCAGCAAACCTGATAAAATGCGCGCACTTGCAAATTTGAACTTTCCCTCGGAGGGGTAATGGACAATATCGAACAACGTGTCAAGAAGATCGTCGCTGAACAACTGGGCGTCGCAGAAGGCGAAATCAAGACCGAAGCTTCGTTCGTGAACGATCTGGGCGCGGACTCGCTCGACACGGTTGAACTGGTGATGGCCCTGGAAGACGAGTTCGGCATGGAAATCCCGGACGAAGAGGCCGAGAAGATCACGACCGTTCAGCAAGCGATCGACTACGCTCGCGCGAACGTCAAGGCGTAAGCGTCGTCTGCACTTTCTGCACACGTCGCATTTGACGCATCGTCCTGCCGGCATTGTCGCCGGACGGGCTAACAGCCACAGGGCTTGCAGGGCTGGTTCCTGTGGCCACTGTGGCTTTTGTTTTTGTCATCCAATGGAAAAGAGGTTACCGTGAGCCGCCGTCGTGTTGTCGTTACAGGCCTGGGGCTGATTTCGCCGGTTGGCAATAGTGTTGCCGACGGCTGGGCCAATCTCGTCGCCGGCAAGTCCGGCATCGCCACCGTCACCAAGTTCGATCACACCAACCTGGCCGTGCACTTCGCGGGCGAGGTCAAGGGTTTCAACGTCGAGGACTACGTCTCGGCCAAGGAAGCCCGCCAGATGGATACCTTCATCCATTACGGCATCGCCGCGGGCGTCCAGGCGCTCAAGGACAGCGGGTTGGAAGTGACCGAGGCCAACGCCGAGCGCGTCGGCGTGATGGTCGGCTCCGGCATCGGCGGCCTGCCGATGATCGAAGATACCCACGCGACCTATGCCGAGCGCGGTCCGCGCCGGATCTCGCCGTTCTTCGTGCCGGGTTCGATCATCAACATGATCTCGGGACACCTGAGCATCATGCACGGCCTGAAGGGTCCGAATCTTGCCGCAGTCACGGCCTGCACGACCGGCCTCCACAGCATCGGCCTGGCCGCACGCCTGATCCAGGCAGGCGACGCCGACGTGATGGTGGCGGGCGGCGCCGAATCGACCGTGTCGCCGCTGGGCATCGGCGGTTTCGCCGCGGCGCGTGCGCTGTCGACGCGCAACGACGATCCGGCCACCGCATCGCGTCCGTGGGACAAGGATCGCGACGGTTTCGTGCTGGGCGAGGGCGCGGGCGTGATGGTGCTCGAAGAGTACGAATCGGCCAAGGCGCGCGGCGCGAAGATCTATGCGGAAATCGTCGGCTTCGGCATGACGGGCGATGCGTACCACATGACCGCGCCCAACATGGACGGTCCGCGCCGTTGCATGGCAGCGGCGTTGCGCGATGCCGGCATCAACGCGGATCAGGTGCAATACCTGAATGCGCACGGCACGTCCACGCCGCTCGGCGACAAGAACGAGACCGACGCCATCAAGGCCGCGTTCGGCGACCATGCATACAAGGTCGTCGTGAACTCCACCAAGTCGATGACGGGTCACCTGCTGGGTGGCGCGGGCGGCCTGGAGTCGGTGTTCACGGTGCTGGCGCTGCACAACCAGGTTTCGCCGCCGACGATCAACATCTTCAACCAGGATCCGGAGTGCGACCTGGACTATTGCGCCAACACCGCGCGCGACCTGAAGATCGACATCGCCGTGAAGAACAATTTCGGCTTTGGCGGGACTAACGGTACGCTGGTCTTCAAGCGCGTCTGAAGCGGAATCGCTTGACGAGTCCTCTCGATGTCGCGGCCGCAGATTCGCAGCGGATGACGCTGCGGATCTCGGCCGCGCTTTGCATGTCGCTTGCCATTTTCGTACTGGCGGGCGGTAGCGCGGTTCATCTGTTCCTGGCTCCGCGCGCGGGGCTGGCCGCGGGCATGTGCGGCGCGGGCGCGGCGACGGCGGTGCTGGCCATTGCGGCGCTTCGCGCCTGTGCGCGGCGGCTGCCGGCTGCGCTCCACATCGAGGCGTCCGGACAGGTTGCGGCGTTCGGCCGGGCCGGGCAACTGCTCGCGCGCGGCCGCGTGAAGGGTTTTGCGCACTGGAGCGGCCTGCTGCTCGTGCTGTCGATTGGACAGGACGGGCAGCGCGGCCGCCCGCTGCTGATTCCGGCCGACGCGCTCGACGCGCCGTCGTTCCGCGCGCTGTCCGTGATGGCGAGAAGCGCGGGCGCCGCCGGCGCAGCGTGACGGTCGTCCGTCCGCGCGGTTACGGCTCGTAACCTGAGGCCAGGGCGGGAACGCTACAATAGCGCTCCGCGTTGCATCCCTAGTTAACGGATTTGTCAGGTGAGTGAAAAAGAAATCGATCAGGTTCTGGTCGAGCGCGTACAGAAAGGCGACAAGGCGGCGTTCGAACTCCTGGTCTCCAAATACCACCGCAAGATCATTCGGCTGATCTCGCGCCTCGTGCGGGATCCCGCCGAGGTCGAGGATGTGGCCCAGGACGCGTTCATCAAGGCGTATCGCGCGTTGCCGCAGTTCCGCGGCGAGTCCGCGTTCTATACGTGGCTGTACCGGATCGCCGTCAACACGGCGAAGAACTACCTGGCGACGCAAGGCCGCCGGGCGCCGACCTCGACCGAGGCCGACGCGGAAGAGGCGGAAACTTTCTCGGATGCAGACCAACTAAGGGATATCAACACGCCTGAGTCGCTGTTGATGAGCAAGCAGATTGCCGAGACGGTCAACGCTGCAATGGCTGTCCTGCCCGAGGAACTGCGCACGGCGATCACTTTGCGCGAGATCGAGGGCCTGAGCTACGAGGAAATCGCGGAAATGATGGGCTGTCCGATCGGCACGGTCCGCTCGCGGATTTTCCGGGCGCGCGAGGCAATCGCGGCAAAATTGCGTCCGCTTCTCGATACGCCGGAAGGCAAGCGCTGGTAAGCGCACCGGGCTGAGCGAGGCGGGGCGGGGTCTAGTTACATAGGAAGTCGTGCGTTCACGACGGGGTATGCAAGATGGGGAGCATCATGGGGTCGGTCAATACGCAGTCGCAGGCGTGCTCGCACGGCGAGCGCCTTTCCGCGCTGGTCGACGGTGAAACATTCGATCGTCCGGATCACGGGCAGTTTCTGGCCGGGCTCGACCACGCGGATCGCGCTGCATGGGCCCAGTACCACCTGATCGGCGACGCGCTGCGCTCGGACGAACTGGCGCTTGCGCCGTCGCTGAGCGCGTCGTTCATGGCGCGCATGTCGGTGCAGCTCGAAGCTGAGCCGCACCTGCTTGCGCCGGTGGCCGCGCCCGTCACCCGCAAGCTGCTGTCGCTGCGCCGGCGCGTCGTGCCGGCCTTTGCGGTGGCGGCGGCCGCAGCGACGCTGACATGGATCGTCGTCCCGCAGATGCAGACCGCCACCGCGCCGGGCGCTATCCAGGTCGCGTCGGTCGGTGCGCCGCAGAACAACGCGATGCAGCGCGTGACGGTCGCGCAGGACGCCAACATCATTCGTGACGCGCGTCTCGACCAATACCTCGAAGCGCACCAGCAATTCGCACAGCAGCCCGTCGTCGCGGGCTCGATGCCGCTGATCCGCGCTGCAGTGACCACGACGCCAGGCCAATAAACCCGATGCGGACATTGCGGTTGAATCAAACCATCCCCGGATGGATGCGGCTGCCGGCCCTTCTGCTTTGCGCAGCCGCGCTGTTGTCCGTTCAATCCCGCCAAGCCCTTGCCCAGCAGCCGGACGATCCTGTCGCGACCCGCAAGGCCGCGGCCGATTGGCTCGATCGCATCCAGCAGGCGGCGCAACAGCAGAATTACGAGGGTACGTTCGTCTATCAGCGCGGCGGGTTCGTCCAGTCGTCGCGGATCTCGCACTATGTGTCCCGCGAGGGCGAGTTCGAGCGGATCGAAAGCCTCGACGGCAAGCCGCGCAAGCTGCTTCGGCATAACGACGAGCTGTACACGTTCGTGCCCGAGCGCAAGCTGTGTGTCGTCGAACGCCGGCAAGCCCGCGACTCGTTTCCGGCGCTGCTCGGTGCGAGTGGCGAGCGCGTGATGTCCGTCTACGACGCCCGATTGCTCGGAAAGGATCGCGTTGCCGGAATCGATGCGCAGGTCGTCGAACTGGTGCCGAAGGATGCGTATCGCTTCACATACAAGCTGTGGGCCGACACGCGTACCGGCTTGCTGTTGCGCTCGCAAACGCTCGATGCAAGCGACCACGTGCTCGAACAGATCGCGTTTTCCCAGTTGCGGGAGGGCGGCGCTGGATCGGCCGACAAGACCGCGATCGTTGCCGGCATGCGCAGTTTGAGCGGCTGGACTGTCGTGCGTCCGCCGGTCGCGCCGGTCGACATGGCGGCGCAGGGCTGGCAGATCGCGCCGAGCGTCGCCGGTTTCAGGAAGATCCGCGAGGTGCGGCGGCCAATGGCGGCGCGCGACGCGGGCGAGCCGCCGATCCCGGTCGACCAGGCCGTCTTCACGGACGGGCTGGCGACGATTTCCGTCTTTATCGAACCCGCCGAAAAGAATACGCGCAAGGAAGGCGCGGGCAGCACCGGCGCGACGCACGTGCTCGTCAAGCGCCGTGGCGACTACTGGATCACGCTGCTCGGCGAGGTGCCGCCGGCGACGTTGCAGCAGTTTGCGTCTGCCATAGAATACAAGGCTTCCAGGTAACGCTTCGGTTCCCGACATGATGAAACTCACGCTGCGCAAATGGCTGGCCGTTGCGGCGGTGGCGGCTTGTCTGCCGCTCGTGCCGCATACCGCGGTTGCGGCTTCCAGTGCGAACCTGCCCGATTTCGCGGATCTCGTCGAGAAGGTCGGTCCGGCCGTCGTGAACATCCGGACGACGGCCAATGTGCAGTCGTCCGGCCCGCGAGGCGCATTCCCGCCCGGCTTCGACAACGGCGACATGTCGGAATTCTTCCGGCGCTTCTTCGGCATCCCACTGCCGCAGGCGCCCGGCACCCCGAAAAACGCGCCGGCACCCGATATGCCGCCTGACACCGAGCAGAATCGCGGCGTCGGCTCCGGTTTCATCCTGTCGGCCGACGGCTATGTGATGACCAATGCACACGTCGTCGACGACGCCGACACGATCTACGTCACGCTGACCGACAAGCGCGAGTTCAAGGCGAAGCTGATCGGCGTCGATGAGCGGACGGACGTCGCGGTCGTCAAGATCCAGGCATCGAGCCTGCCGGTGGTCGCGATCGGCGACTCGAACAAGGTGCGCGTCGGCGAGTGGGTCGTCGCGATCGGTTCACCGTTCGGCCTCGACAACACCGTGACGGCCGGCATCGTCAGCGCAAAGGGGCGGAACACCGGCGACTATCTGCCGTTCATCCAGACCGACGTGGCCGTCAACCCCGGCAACTCGGGCGGCCCGCTGATCAACATGCAGGGCGAGGTGATCGGCATCAACTCGCAGATCTACAGCCGGACCGGCGGTTTCATGGGCATTTCGTTCGCGATCCCGATCGACGAGGCGATGCGCGTGGCCGACCAGCTGAAGGCGTCGGGCAAGGTGACGCGTGGCCGGATCGCGGTGGCGATCGGCGAGGTGACGAAGGAAGTCGCCGATTCGATCGGGTTGCCGAAGGCCGAAGGCGCGCTCGTCAGCAGCGTCGAGCCGGGCGGCCCGGCCGAGAAGGCGGGCGTCCAGCCGGGCGACATCATCCTGAAGTTCAATGGCCGGCCGGTCGAAACGGCGTCGGATCTGCCGCGCATGGTCGGCGACACGAAGCCGGGCTCGAAGGCGACGATTACCGTCTGGCGCAAGGGCCAGGCCCGCGACTTACCGATCACGATCGTCGAGACGCAGGCCGATACGACGACAAAGGCCGATCCGCGCAAGAATGCGCCGCAGAAACCGCGCCAGAGCAATGCGCTCGGCTTGACGGTCAGCGACCTCCCGGCCGACCAGCTGAAGGCGCTGAAGCTGCGCAATGGCGTGCAGGTCGACGGCGTCGAGGGGCCGGCTGCGCGTGCGGGGCTGCAGCGCGGCGACATCGTGCTGCGGGTCGGCGACACGGATATCACGAGCG
>NZ_JAHACR010000124.1 GCF_018375725.1 Burkholderia sp.
CTGCGTCACGTAGTCCTGCGCGTACTGCGTGCCGATCGACGCGAGGATCCGGATCGAGACGAGGTTCTTCGAGCGTTGCAGCGCGGTGCGCATCGACATCGGACCGTCAGGCTGATCGTCGTCCTTCGGCTCCCACGCGCTGCCGCCCGGCACGCTCGGCGGGAAATACAGCGGCGCATCGTTGATGATCGTCGCCGGCCCGAGACCCTTGTCGAGCGACGCCGAGTAGATGAACGGCTTGAAGCTCGAGCCCGGCTGGCGCCATGCCTGCGTCACGTGGTTGAACTTGCTCTTGTTGAAGTCGAAGCCGCCGACGAGCGAGCGGATCGCGCCGTCCTGCGGCGCGATCGCGACCAGCGCGCCCTCGACCTGCGGCAACTGCACGACCTGCCAGCCGCTCTTCGCGTCGTTCATCACGCGCACGATCGAGCCGGGCCTGATGCGCAGCGCATCGGATGCCCGCGGGCTCAGCGCGGCAGCGACAAAGCGCAGGCCGCCCGGGCCGATCGTCGTTGTCGCCCCGCCGACGAACTGCACCTGCACGGCGTTCGGCGCCGCCGACAGCACGACCGCCGATTGCAGGTCGCCGTTGTCCGGATGATCGGCGAGCGCGTCGTCGATCGCCTCGTCACGGTCGTCGCCGGCAGCCGGCAGCGCGACGGAACCTTCCGGACCGCGATAGCCGTGACGGCGCTCGTAGTCGAGAATGCCGCGGCGCACCGCCTGGTATGCCGCTTCCTGATCGGCCGCGCTGATCGTCGTCGTGACGGTCAGGCCGCGCGTGTACGTCTCGTCCTTGTACTGCGCGTACATCATCTGCCGCACCATTTCCGCGACATACTCGCCATGCACCGCATACTGGTTGCCCGGCGTGCGCACGTGGATCTCTTCCCTGATCGCCTGCTCGTACTGCGGCTGCGTGATGTAGCCGATCTCGAGCATCCGCTTCAGGATGTACTCCTGACGCATTTTCGCGCGCTTCGGATTGACGACCGGGTTGTACGCCGACGGCGCCTTCGGCAGGCCGGCGAGCATCGCCGCCTCGGCAAGCGTGATGTCCTTGAGATCCTTGCCGAAATACACCCGCGCGGCCGCGGCAAAGCCGTAGGAACGCTGGCCGAGGTAGATCTGGTTCATGTACAGCTCGAGAATCTGATCCTTCGTCAGCGCCTTCTCGATCTTGTACGCGAGCAGCATTTCATAGATCTTGCGCGTGTAGGTCTTCTCGCTCGACAGGAAGAAGTTGCGCGCGACCTGCATCGTGATCGTGCTCGCGCCCTGGCGCGCGCCGCCGTGCATCAGGTCCGCGACGCCCGCGCGCATGATGCCGAGGAAGTCGACGCCGCCATGCTCGTAGAAGCGGTAGTCCTCGATCGCGAGCACCGCCTTCTTCATCACGTCGGGAATCTCCTGGAAACGCACGAGGCTGCGGCGCTCCTCGCCGAATTCGCCGAGCAGGACGCGGTCGGACGAGAAGACGCGCAACGGCACCTTCGGCTGGTAGTTCGTCAGCGCATCGAGCGACGGCAATTGCGGCGCCATGACGACGAGCGCATAGCCGACGATCAGCGCGCCGACAATCGCCAGCGTGACGAACAGGCCGACGAACCACAGCGCGACGCGCGAGCCGAACGAGCGGCGGCCACTGTCGCGCGGCGCGTCGCGATCGTCATCGTCGTGGTAATAAGCGCCGGAAGGCGAACGGCGCAACGTGTAGTGAGGTTCGTTCGTGGCGCGCGGAGAAGACGGTCGTTTGATAATTGGCATGTCGGAATGGCGGGCGCGCGCAGCGTCGTCGAACGCGCACGCACGGATGAATCGAGAGAGGTGCGTCGGAGCGTATCACGTCGACAGATCCCGCCTCGCGAGGATCCGTTCCCGCGACGTGACAGCGCATTTTAATGAAATCAATCGATTAGCTTCGCGATTTTTTGTAAAAATTCCCGCATCCGCCGTCGCCGCACGGCGCTTTTTCCGGCACGCGCCGGCCTATCATGAACACGGAGCGCCCGCATGCGCGACGCCGAACCTTTCACCCATGAAAGCGCCGGCCGCGCCGCGCGGCCGTGCGGCGATATGTCCGCCCTACTTGATATCGCACGTTTAAGCCGTATTTAAGCGAACCGGTGGTCTAATATCCGGCCGCGCTGGCGAACCTGAATACGTCGCCACGCGCCATGCCGCGGCAACGCGGCACCTTTCATACACGGAGGATTTCATGTCGCTTTTCGACTCTATTTCGCGCACGCTCAAAGGCCTGCTGAACGACGCGGCCGACTCGGTGCAGGATCCGTCGCGCGATGCACGCCAGATCGTGCGGGAGCTCGACGACAGCATCGGCCGCGCCGAGAACTCGCTGATCGAGATCCAGGCGCAGGTCGCGACCCAGCGCAGCAAGCGCGACGCCGCCGACGACAAGGCGAAGAAATACGAGGACGGCGCGAAGCGCGCGCTGCAGGCCGGCGACGAAGCCCTTGCACGCGAGGCGCTCGCGGCCCAGGCGAACGTGGAAGCCGAACGCAACGCACTCGCCGCGGAACTCGCGACCCTCGAGCCGTCCGTCGAAAAACTGAAGGGGCAGATCGCCGACATGCGGCAGCGCCGCAACGACCTGAACGCCCGTTCGAACATCCTGCAGGCGAAGCAGGAAATCGCGCAGGCGAAGGACGTGGCAGCATCCGCGCTCGGCGGCATCGGCGGCAAGAACCTGTCGGAAGACTTCCAGAAGCTCGAGGACAAGGTCGCGCTGCAGAACGCGCGCTCGGATGCCCGCCTCGATTCGGCGGATACGTCGAGCGGCAAGGCGCTCGAGGACAAGCTCGCCGCGCTGAACAAGGGTCCGTCGGTCGAGGATCGTCTCGCCGCGCTGAAGAAGCAGCTCGATACGCCCGCGCAGTAATACGCACCCGCGCCGCCGCACCGCGCTCGCGCGGAGGCGGCGCAAACCGATCGCAAGGAGACGGGCATGCGTGCCCGGTTCGATCATGAAGAAACATCTCGCCGCACTCGGTTGCTCGCTGCTGATGCTGTCGTCGGCCGCATTCGCGGTGCCGTCGCTGCAACAGATCGAACAGTCGATCGCACAGCGCGACTGGCAGCGTGCGGACACGCAGCTCTCGCAAGTCGTCGACGCGTATCCGAACAACGCGCATGCGCGTTACCTGTATGCGCAGGTGCTCGACCGCGAAGGCCGCGCCTCCGACGCCCTCGCGCAATTGCAGCGCGCGAAGTCGCTCGACCCGCAATTGCGGTTTGCCGACGCGTCCCGCTTTGCGCAGACGGAAGCCCGCATCCGTGCCGACGCGAGCCGCATGAGCAGCACGCAGCCGGGCATGTCATCCGGCATGGCCACACAGTCGACGCTCGCGCCGGGCATGGCGCCCGCCGTCAAGCACGGCCCGTCGATCGGGATGTGGATCGGCATCGGTCTGCTCATCGCCGCGATCGCGCTCGTGCTGCGCTGGACCCTGCGTCGCGCGCGCTCGACCGACGACCAGCGCGCGGACGACGAACGCCGCATGCAGCTCAAGCGCGCAACCGATGTGCTCAACGACGTCCGCCCGCTGAAACTCGACGCGCGGCTGTCGACGGCGCCCGGCGCCGCTGCGCTGACCGGCGAGATCGAGACGGTCGAGGCGCAGGCGCGCGAGCTTGTCGAAGCGCTGTCGAACGCCAAGAACCCGGTGCCGCCGTACCGCATCGACGAACTCGAGCAACAGTTCGCCAGCGTGAAGGCGCGCGTCGAAGGCCGCCCCGATCCGGTGGCGCCTCCCGCCGCACCCGCTACGCCGGCGGCCGGCAGCGGCTCGGTCTACGCGCAGGAGGCCGATCGTCTGACCGGCGCGCAAGGTCAGCCCTACCCGCCGCCTTATCCGCCGCAGCAACAGCCGCCGGTCGTGATCCAGCAAGGTGGCGGCGGCATCGGCAGCGGGATGGGCGGGCTGCTGACCGGCGTACTGCTTGGCCAGGCGATGTCGGGCGGACATGACCGCGTGGTTGAGCGCGACGTCATCGTCGATGACGAACGCCGCCGGCGCGACGGCGATCCGGGCGTCGACCTCGGGCACGGCGACGGCACGAACTGGGACAGCGGCAACGACGGCGGCGTCGATCTCGGTGGCGGCGACGACAACGGCGACTGGTCCAACACCTGACCTTTCCCGTTCAGGGCTTCCGCGGACGTCGCTTCAAAGCCCTGAACGCCCGCTCGCGCGCTCAGGATGCGCGAGCCGCGCATCGCGCCGATTTGTTAAGCATTTCAAGATGACCTATCGGCATCGGGGCACGTTCGCTATCATGCGGCAATCGGCGTGCCACCGGCCCTGAATTCGATCGATGCGTCGCGGCACGCTTCCCCTTGCCCCCAAACAGGAGAAAGCCGCTCATGAGCATAATCAAGGAATTCAAGGAGTTCGCCGTCAAGGGCAACGTGATGGATCTCGCCGTCGGCGTGATCATCGGCGGCGCATTTTCGAAGATCGTCGATTCGGTCGTGAAGGATTTGATCATGCCGGTCATCGGCGTGCTGACGGGCGGCCTGGATTTCTCGAACAAGTTCGTGCTGCTCGGCGCGATCCCGCCGTCCTACAAGGGTAATCCCGATTCGTTCAAGGACCTGCAGGCAGCCGGCGTGGCCGTGTTTGGATACGGCTCGTTCATCACCGTGCTGATCAACTTCATCATCCTTGCGTTCATCATCTTCATGATGGTGAAGTTCATCAACAAGCTGCGCAAGCCCGAAGAGGCCGCACCACCCGCCACGCCGGAAGACACCGTGCTGCTGCGCGAGATCCGCGACGCCCTCAAGCAACGCTGAGCACACCTCGCCTCATGCCGAGCCCGCCGCCGTGCGGGCTTTTTTGTGCCCGTCAGGCGTGTGAGCGTGACTGCGTGTTTGCCCGCATGCATTTTTTGTGGCGCGCGAACGCACGCGCCACGCGAGCGGGTCTATCATGGAGACTAAACGACAGTACAGGCGCCAGGCGCTGGCTGTGTCGATCGTGGCGTGCGGTTCGACGAAGGCATCGGTCGTCGCACCGCGAGAGCGGTTGTTTTCGTGTGCTATAACGAATCGACATGCGGCGTGCATAGCCGGGAGTGGTCGCATGAAGATGCCGCATTTCTTGCAATGGTTTTTGAGGCGAGTGTTTATGTCCTTCCCGAAAAAACGCCGACGCGCGCAGCAGGATGGCCAGGAATCCTTTCTCGCGGTATTGCGCCACTCGAAGCCGTTCGCCCAGCTGGACACCAAGATCGCCCGCGCCCGCGCACAGGACGAACCGGTGCTGTATGCGCATGTGCTTCCCGGGCTGGACGTGCTCTTGTGCAGCGTCCGCGGTGCGCAGCCGCCCTATCCGGCGATCGCCGAATTGCGAAAACGCTGCATCGAATCGATCGCGAATGCGCTTGAGCAGCCGCTCGACGGCCTCGAGAACGGCGGTTACTGGTACGAGTCGAACGGCTTCGGCTTCCTCGTATTCGCCAGCCGCGCGCGCGCGCGCATCCTGCCCGAATTTGGTGCCGGCGCAAAAGCGAGCCTGCGCAGCGGGCTCGGGCGACAGAACGCCGGCGACACCACGCCCCGCTCGCTGGGCTGACTCGACACCGATCACGATGGGCCGCTTCCGAGCGGCCCGTCTTTCATGGGCGCACAAGCCACGTCGCATGCCCGGATCGCCATCGGTGCCCACCATGCACGTGTACGCGGCATCGGGCCGGCGGCAAGCGCACGCGCCGCCGATCAACGCCGTTCTCTTTCCTTATCCTGTCCGTCGACGCCCGTTCCCCGGCCTGACGATATCGATGAATGCGTCGAAATCCGCATCCGCCAGGCCCATCGCCGCGCCGAGCCGCAGCACTTGCTGGACGGTCGCCAGGACCGGCATGACCGCGCCGGTCTCGCGCGCGGCGTCGGCGATCGCATCGACGTCCTTCTGGAATGTGCTCATCGCCCCGATCGATGCATGTCCGCCCGATGTCATGCGCGGCACGAACGTCTGCAACAGCGCCGAGTCCGCCCAGCCGCCGGCCAGCGCCTGTGCAAGCCGCGCGGCATCGATGCCGCTCGCCTGCGCGAGCCCGACCGCCTCGGCGATCGCCGTCACGGTCGCGGTCACGATCGCCTGATTGCACAGCTTCGCGGTCTGCCCGGCTCCGGCTTCACCCATGTGCGTGATGCGCGCCGCATATGCATCGATCAACGGCCGCACCGCGTCGAGATCGGCCGCCCGACCGCCCGCCATCACCGCGAGCGTGCCGGCCTGCGCGCCCGGCACGCCGCCCGATACCGGCGCATCGACCCAGCCGACGCCCTGTTCCGCGGCGCGCTGCGCGTAGGTGCGCGTCACGCCCGGCGGAATGGTCGAATGATCGACGATGCGGCGCACACGGCGCGCAGCCGTATCGCCGCTCAACAGACCTTCCGGGCCGAACACGACGTCGCCGACCGCACGCGCATCGAGTACGCACATCAGCACCGTTTCGACG
This sequence comes from Burkholderia sp., assembly GCF_018375725.1. GTDB lineage: Bacteria > Pseudomonadota > Gammaproteobacteria > Burkholderiales > Burkholderiaceae > Burkholderia. Next base: position 6,487 of record NZ_JAHACR010000124.1, read on the forward strand.
CGTTCGGCCAGTTCGCGCGGCGTGTCGACGACCCGCGCGCCCTCCGCCTCGAGCGCCTCCGCCTTCGCACGCGTGCGATTCCACACGCTGACCTGATGGCCTGCAGCCAGCAAATGCCGAATCATCGGCACCCCCATCAATCCCGGTCCGCAAAATCCGACTTCCACGATGCCCCTCGCCTCCGATATGGGTTGAACTTGCCGCCCATCATACCTATCACTCAAGAAAGAAGCCGGACGCATTCCGCACCCGATTGCGCTCGGGCCCGCGACCCAATTCGACACATGAGGGAGGCATCATGAGCGACCACATCTACAAGCTGATCGAACTGACCGGCTCATCGCGCGAATCGAGCGACGACGCGATCCGCAACGCGATCGCGAAAGCCGCGGCGACGCTGCACAACCTGCACTGGTTCCAGGTCACGGAAACGCGCGGCCACATCGAAGGCAACCAGGTCGTCCACTGGCAGGTCACGCTCAAGGTCGGCCTGCGCATCGACGACTGATCGCCCGCATCAACGTCACATCTGGTCACCACGCCCGCAGGGCGCGCCGCGCATCGTGCGCCGCGCGCCTGTGCGCGTTGTCTTCGCGCCATGCTCGACGCCGCGCCGCCGGCTGCGTGCGGGTATCCGTCCCTTGACGCTGTTTTTCTGCCATATTAAAAAACATATACCCATCCCTCCCCTCGATCAGCCTGGACATATAAACGAAGAAACGGAGTCATCATGAGTCAGCAACGCGAGGCGATCGACACCTACCTCTTGCGCGTCCTGCACACCTTGTTGATGGAACGCAGCGTGACGCGCGCGGCCGTCAAGCTGAACCAGTCGCAACCGGCGATCAGCGCCGCGCTGCGCCGCCTGCGCGACATCACCGGCGATCCGCTGCTGGTGCGGGGCAAGTCCGGCATGGTGCCGACCGAATACGGCCTGCGGCTGCTCGAACCCGTGCAGAATGCGTTGCGCGAAATCGAGCGCATCCGGTTCCAGCAGCACAGCTTCGACCCGGCGACGTCGATCCGCTGCTACCGGATCGGCTGCCCGGACTACCTGAACGTGCTGTTCGTGCCGACCGTCGTCGAACGCTTCCGGCAAGCCGCGCCGAATGCAACGCTCGAGTTCCACTCGCTCGGCCCCGCATTCGACTACGAGCTCGCGCTCGAGGACGGCAAGCTCGACATCGTCGTCGGCAACTGGCCCGAACCGCCCGAGCAGCTTCACCTGTCGAACCTGTTCGTCGACGAGATCGTCTGCCTGATGAGCAATACGCATCCGTTCGCGAAGCGCGGCACGCTCACGCTCGATCAGTATCTGAACGCGCCGCACCTCGCCCCGACACCGTATTCGGTCGGCCAGCGCGGCGCGATCGACGTGCACCTCGCGCGCGAGCGGCTGAAGCGCCACGTCGTCGTCACGCTGCCGTATTTCAACCTCGCGCCCTACGTGCTGGTGAAATCCGATCTGATCTTCACGACGACGCGCCTGTTCGCCGACCACTACGCCAGGTTCCTGCCGCTCACCGTCGTGCCGGCACCGCTCGACTTCCCGCCGATGCAGTACTACCAGCTCTGGCACGAGCGCTGCCATTACTCCGACGAAGTGCGTTGGCTGCGCGGTCTCGTCGCCGAGGCGACCCGCACGCTGATCGAGCAGTAAAACTCTGCCGCGTCGGCGAGCGCCCGCGCAAGCACGTTGCGGCGCTCGCCGACACGCAGCATGCGCCGCGTCGTCCGACGCCTTTCACGCACGAATCGTATGCGGCGCCGATGCCGGTTCGCGCGACCGGGCCGCCGTCGACAGCCGTTCATGCGCAGCGCATTATCTTCGCTATCGCTCGCACTGCCGCGCCAGCGCCCTTTTTACAATGCCAGCACGGCGCTCGCGTCAACTCGCCGACGGGTATGCAGCCACGTCACGTGGAGCCTCGATCCGCCGCACCGACCCTGGATCGGGCCGCCGCCGAACCTCGCATCAACACAAGGACAATTGCGAATGGGCAAGCTCACTACCCACGTACTCGATACGGCGCACGGCCGCCCCGGCGCCGCGCTCAAGGTGGATCTCTATGCGATCGACGGCGACACGCGCCGCCCGCTCAAGACCGTGCTGACCAACAGCGACGGCCGATGCGACGCGCCGCTGCTCGAAGGCGCCGCGCTGCACGCCGGCGAATACGAACTCGTGTTCCACGCAGGCGATTACTTCGCCGCGATCGGCGTGAAGGTCCCCGAACCCCGCTTCGTCAATCGCGTCATCCTGCGCTTCGGCATCGCCGACCCGCACGCCCACTACCACGTGCCGCTGCTCGTGTCGCCGTGGTCGTACAGCACCTATCGCGGCAGCTGACGCCGTATCGGCGCCCCGTATCACGCACGACAACGATCACAAGACTGGAGACGCTTCATGGAAGGCTTTATCACCGACTGGCTGAATCTTGCGCTGCGCTGGCTGCACGTCGTCGCCGCGATCGCATGGATCGGCGAGTCGTTCTACTTCGTCGCACTCGACAACAGCCTGAAACCGCCCGCCGATGCCAACCTGCGCAAGCGCGGCGTATTCGGCGAGCTGTGGCACGTTCATGGCGGCGGCTTCTACAACATGCAGAAATACACGGTCGCGCCGCCCGAGATGCCGGAAGACCTGCACTGGTCGAAGTGGCCGTCGTACACGACCTGGATGTCGGGCTTCTCGCTGTTCTTCGTGCTGTACCTGCTCGCACCGAACACGTACCTGATCGACCGGAACGTGCTCGACATGGGGCCGGTCGTTGCGGTCGCCTCGGCGCTCGGCTTCCTGCTCGCGGGCTGGATCGTCTACGACTCGCTGTGCCGGCTGCTCGGCACGAACGACCGCGTGCTCGGCGTCTGCGTCTGCCTTTTCGTCATCGCTGCCGCGTATCTCGCATGTCACGTGTTCGCGGGGCGCGCCGCATACCTGATCGTCGGCGCGATGCTCGCGACGATCATGTCGGCGAACGTGTTCTTCGTGATCATTCCCGGCCAGCGCAAGATGGTCGACAAGATGCTCAAGGGCGAAGAGCCGAACCCGATTTACGGCAAACGCGGCAAGCAGCGCTCGGTGCACAACACGTACTTCACGCTGCCCGTCGTGTTCGCGATGCTGTCGAACCACTACGCGATGACGTATGCGAACAAGGCCAACTGGATCGTGCTCGTGCTGATCATGCTGGCCGGCGCGCTGATCCGCCAGTTCTTCGTGATGCGCCACCGCGGCCAGCAACTGTGGTTCCTGCCGCTCGGCGGCATCGCGCTGATGGCGGCCGCGCTCGTGTGGACGCTGCCGAAGCCGGTCGCCTCGGAAGCACAGGCCGCGAATGCGCCGAAAGTCGCCATTCACGACATCATGCCGATCCTGCAGCAGCGCTGCGTCGCATGTCACTCGGCGAAACCGACGCTGATGGGCAGCGCGCCCGCCGGCGTGATGTTCGATACGCCCGACGAAGTGTCGAGGAACGCGCAGCGGATCTACGAACAGGCGGTGCGCCTGAAGGCGATGCCGATCGGCAATGTGACGCACATGACCGACGACGAGCGTACAAAGCTTGCCGCGTGGTTCGAGGGCGGCGCCACGCAATAAACCGGCGCGATTTGCTCTGCTCCCGGGCCCGCCGGCGGGCCCGTTTTTCTTTCCGCATCGCGCGGGCGCACGCTCTGCGGCACGCCGTCCGGCTGCCCGGTATTCGCACTATGCGAGCTTCCATCGCGCAACGCGCGTCTCGAATCGGCGGCAACGGTCGGCCCTTTCTCTTCCCGAAATGTGGCGATGTGCCGGGCCGTGCACACAAACCGGTGACGCAGCGCGCAAAGAAAAGCCCGCATCGCGGGCTTGGCTGGAAACGGGAGCCGGCGGCCAGGCCGACCGGCAAGCAGAACAATCAGGCCGTCAATGCAAGCAGCGCCTCCGCGGTCAACCAGAGCGGTTCCGCCAGTTTCTGCTCATTGAGATTCAGGCCGTCGCCGCCGCGATCGACGACGATGAAGTCGCTGACCTCGCCGAGCGCGATCAGCGGATGATGCCAGACGCCTTTCGCATAATTGACGCCCTGCCAGCCATGCGTCACGAACGCGCGGATCTTCGCCGGATCGAGGTCGCCCGCCGGGGCGACGACGATGAGATAAGGCCTGTCGTTCAGCGGCACGAACGCCTGGCTGCCGAGCGGATGCCGTTCGAGCATGTTCACCTCGAACGGCAGCATGCGCGGCTGGCCGCGAAACAGGTTGACCAGCGGGCGGCCGCCTTCGTCGGCGACATCGACCTTCGCAAGATCGTGAAAGCGGATCGTCGTGCCGAGATTGATCGGGATCTGCTTCGCGCCTTCGGTTTCGATCACATCGCCAAACGGCGCGAATGCGTCCCGGGTCAGCGGTTCGATAGCGAGTGTCTTCATTGGCCGAGCGTCCCGAAAAGGCGCAGACGCGACACGCCGCCGTCCGGGATGATGTTCAGACGCACGTGCGTGACAGGCCCAAGCGCCGCCAGTTCCTGCTCGAAGCCGTGCTGCCTGTCCATCTGCAGCTTCTGCTCGCCGAGCAGCGTCGGCCAGAACATCGACTGCGTGATCAGCGAACTGTCGGTGCCCCCCACGACATAGGCCGCCTGAATCGAACAGCGATCCGGGAAGTTGCCCTTGAAGTGCGCGGTGTCGATTTCGACCTTCCTGATCACGCCCGGCTGCGCGAGCGCGACGATCGCCCAGTCGTTGCCCGGCTCGCGG
>NZ_JAHACR010000529.1 GCF_018375725.1 Burkholderia sp.
CGCCCTAGAATCGCGTCGCCACCCCGATCCGTACCAGCGCCTGAGACCGATTGCTGGACGCGGCGCCGGGTTGCATCAGGCCGTTGATCCACGCCTGTGTCACCGCATTGTCGCCACTCGCGCGCTGATAGACGGCCTGGCCATAAACGAGCGTGCGTTTCGAGAAGTGATACTGCAGCGCAGCTGACACCTGATTCGCACGATTGCCGTCGAGCACCGCATTGCCGTGCATATACGCATAGTCAATGCCCGCGGACCACGGCCCGGAAATGTCCCAGAGCGCGCTCGCCTTGTATACGTCGATCCGGGCGCCGGTCGCCGTGTTCTTCGTGTTCGTATACAGCAGCATCGCCAGCACGCGCGGGAACTGGTAGTGCGCACCGAATCCGAAGTTGCGGATGCCATCGTGGCCGTTGCCGAGTTGCGGATACTTGACGTCGACATACGCGGCACCGAGGCTGAACGGGCCGTTCACGTAACTCATCCCGACGCTCACAGTCGAATCCGTGGAGAACGCGCCCGGAACGCCGCCGAAACCGTACAACGCGCCGACCGTCAATCCCGCAAAAGCCGGGCTGCGGTACTTGATCGAGTTCGGGACGCGTGCGGCGCCGGCCATTCGGTCGAAGTCGAATGAGCCTGTCGGGTTGTTCGGGACGCCGAGCGCCGCGAAGGGACCTTGCCGGAATCCATAGAGTCCGCTGAAGAGGCGCGCACCGTCGAAGAAGCCGAGCGTCAGCGTGTCGAACATGAAGTCGTATTGGTTGCCGAACGTCAGCGTGCCAAACCGGTTGTTCGACAGCCCGACCGTCGCTGTGCGGTTGAACAGCTGGGTCGCGCCCGGAATCGTCGAACCGTTGCCGAGATCGAACTGGGACGTCAATTCAAACAGCGCCTTGTTGCCGTCGCCAAGATTCTCTTCGCCACTGATGATCAGCAGATTGGGCGCATAGATGCCACTGTCAAACACCGCCGCAGCGCCGCCGTGTTGATTGTTCACATACGTGACGCCCGCGTCGACGATTCCCGACAGCGTGACGCTACCCTGAGCCGAAACGAGCGCCGGCACGGACATGGCGCATGCGCACGTCCATTTCATTGTTCTCAACCGCATCTATGCTCCGTGCCGGTCTGCAAGACGGCCCGCCATCGGGCGGGGCCGCACGATATGGCGAGCCGGGCGTCATGCCCACTCGGCGGTCACCTCGATCGGGCGCAGGTCGAACAGCAGCACTTCCGCCTGCTTGCCGTCCGAGAACGTCAG
>NZ_JAHACR010000530.1 GCF_018375725.1 Burkholderia sp.
CGCCACCGGCACCGCCGCCAATTGCCTCGCGCTCTCCACCCTGTGCCCGCCGCACGGCGGCGTGGTGTGCCACCGCGAAGCACACATAGAGGTCGACGAAGGCGGCGCGGCGAAAGCACGTCCGGCCGAGCCGGTCGCGATCCGCCCGTCTGCGCCCGTGGGCAAGTCGCCGGCCGCCGCGATGCAGGATGCGCGCGTCATGCCCGCACCGCGTGCAGCGGTCGTGTCGAAGCCGGTACGCAAGCCGGCCGCCGCGGCGCACGCCGCATCGCCGGCTGCCACGACCGCAGGCGCTGACGACTGGGAGACGTTCTGATTTTTCCAGGCGGTGCGCGCACCGTGCATCTATCCCCATTTGCATGACGATGAACGCCCGCTTCAAGCGGGCGTTTTCGCATGGCATGCGCGAACCATTGCGCGGCATGCGTGCGCATGCGACGGGATGCATGCGCGAGCGCATCGCCATGTCGCGCCGTTGTCGTACGGGTATCTCCGTACGGGGCCCGGACAAAAAAATTGTAACGGCGCGTTTGTGCTGTCGTCGCAAACGCGGGCTCGAACGTATAGAAGGGAAGGGAGGAACGACGTTGAATTTCGCGACGGCTGGCGCATCCAATGCACAAGACGTTCCGGTGCAGGATGAGACGTGACGGATGCTGTTTCGTCGGCTCGGGTCAGTGATTGTAGGGCGATGAAAATGGTTCTCCAAGCGATCGCGCGCCGGAGGTACAAATCACAACGCAGTTCGTGAAAAAAAATATAAAAGGGTTTAGGATGAATTCGAACGCGTTTGCGTCTACGTAGTCACAAGATGGCAAGCACGTCTTCAGACTCAGGCGAGGAGGTAGCATGGATATCTACAGCAGCTTCGCGAACCGCTTCGAAAAAACGCGAGAGGAAGAGCTCTCGCTCGAGGAGTACCTCGCGCTCTGCAAAAACGATCCATCCGCGTATGCTACGGCCGGCGAACGCATGCTGGCTGCGATCGGGGAACCCGAACACATCGATACCCGCAACGATCCGCGCCTGTCGCGGATCTTTGCGAACAAGGTCATCAAGGTCTATCCCGCGTTCCGTGAGTTCTACGGAATGGAGGAAGTGATCGAGCAGGTCGTGGCGTACTTCCGTCACGCTGCACAAGGCCTCGAGGAGAAGAAGCAGATCCTCTATCTGCTGGGGCCGGTCGGCGGCGGCAAGTCGTCGATCGCCGAGCGCCTGAAGCAACTGATGGAACGCGTGCCGTTCTATGCGCTGAAGGGGT
>NZ_JAHACR010000531.1 GCF_018375725.1 Burkholderia sp.
ACGCGGCTCGATGCCGCGACCGCGCTGCTCGTGACGCACGACAAGGTCACCGACGTCGCGGCGCTATGCGGATATACCGATCACAGCGCGTTTACGCGTCAATTCAAGGCGACAGTCGGCGTGACGCCGACCGAATACAGGATGATGCTGCAGGAGCGGGCAGGATGATGTGTGCGCTGGGCGGCGGGCGCGCGCAGACGGGGGACGATCCGCCGGTTCAACGGTAGCCGAGGCCGCGCAGAATTGCCGTGCCGTTTTCCGTCAGGCGAAAGCTCGGTGCGGCACCGACATCCGGCCTGAGCCTTTCGACGAGGCCGGCCTCCTGCAGCGCAGGCAATTCGGGCTTGGCGTTTGCGCCCGTCGGCGTATGCAGCAACACCAGCAGCGTTGCAATTTCGTGATGGCTGAGCAGACGGCGCAGCATCGTCCGGGATTTTGCCGGCCGGCCCGCGGATGTCTCTTCGGCGCGCATCGCTGTCCTCCTTTTTGAGATTCAGTATCGAATGCTGGCGCCGCAAACTTAAGCGATTCTTAAATCCGCCCGATGTGATGCGCCGCCGCGACGTATCGCTGGTTACCGCATGTAACGATGCGGCGGCCTTCATCGGGGCCGGATGGCGGGAAACCACGCCGGGCGGGAATTCGACGATGTTTGTGTCAGGATCGCGTATTTCCCGGCTATTGATCGGATGAATCGTCGTGTCGTGCTTTTGCGCGATCGTCCCGACTTCCTCCGATATTCAGTCCCTTATTGTTTACGCTGCGCCTGTGCGGCCAGGCGCACGGCTGCATTCACCGCGCCATAACCGTCGTATCCGCCGCGCCGTTCGACGATCTCGAACGAGAAGCGGTTATCGACCCGTTCCGTATATGCATGCAGGAACTCGCCGCCATTTTCATCGCGGTCGTACAGTAGGTGGTGAGCCCTTAGCGTATCGATCAGCTTGTCCGGCAGCGCGTGGCGTGCCGCGAGGTCGTCGTAGTAATTCCCCGGGATGCGCAGGAATGGCACGCCGTCGGCCGCGAATTCGGCGACCGCCTTCACGATATCGTCGGTGCTGAACGCGACGTGGTTCAAGCCGGTGCCGTGATAGCGGTTCAGCGATTCGGCGACCGCCGTATGCCGGTCGACCGATGCATTGAGCGCGATCCGCACCGATCCGTCCGCGCTGCGCACGGCGCGACTGCGCATCAGCCCGTATGGATCCGGCACCAGCCAGCTGCGTTCGGCTTCGAAGCCGAA
>NZ_JAHACR010000532.1 GCF_018375725.1 Burkholderia sp.
AACTGCTCCTGATACTGGCCGGACGACATCATCAGCTCTTGCTGCGCGGTCGTCATGCCGCTCAGGTACGCATTCGCGCCGACGGGTGGCTGCTCGCGTTGCGGGCGTTCGATCTGGTTGCCTTGATCGTCGAACTGGTTGTACGGCAGATACGGCAGGTTGTCCTTGTTCGCGTTCGCCCACTTGTCCTCGTGGCCCTCGAACGCCTCGACGGGGCCGACATACGGCGTCTTCGTCTGCAGCGCGATGTACTCGACGTTCGCCGACGACATGTAGTTGTACATGCGCTGCGCGTCTTTCATGTTGCGCGTGTGCCCCTTGCGCTCCACCTTGCCGTTGATGACGATTTCCTCGCCGACCACGCGCACGATCGGGATGTAGCGGCCGGCCCATAGCTTCTCGTCGATGACCTTGTCGCCCGCTATCAGGTACCACGTGATCTGCGGCTCGGTGATCTCGCGCTTCTGCACGGCCGGGTCAGCCTCGATCACCTTGCGCTCTTCCGGATCGTCAATCTCGGACAGGCGAACCGGGCCGCGCAGCGGGTGATTGATGAGCTTGTCGAGCTTCGACGTCTTGCGGAAGTACTCGCACACGCGGATCTTGTTCTTGCTGATCCAGCCGTCGCTTTGCGAGTCGTCGCCGAATACGACGCTCTGCGCGTCCTCGCCCGGGTACCGTGCCTTGAATTCGGCCTCGGTCATTTCCTCGAACACGAAACCGAACTTTGCATCAGAGCCGTCCGCGGATTCGATGTCCGGGTCGAGATAGATTGTCAGCGGGTCTTTCACGCGGCGCAGGAAGATTTCCTGGTCGAATGAGCCGTCGTGCGCGTATTCGCAGACGACTCGCCAGTAGCCGAGGCCGCCCTGCACTGCGAACTCGGTCGCCGTGTCGTAGACGATCTCGGCATGAGAGTTGTACTCGATGTGCCGCACAATGCCGTCGAGAATCTTCGCGATCTCGATGTCAGCCTGACCGTCAACCGGTAGCGTCTTGACGCTCGGCTTGTTCTGCTTCGCGTCGTTGATGATCTGCAGGTTGTGCTGGCGCACCTTGTTGATTGTCAGGCACGGCCGCGCATCGCCCTCGCGCGTGGTGCGGATCTGGTCGGGCCATTGCCAGCCGTTGTCGGCATCGCCATTCGCGAAACGCAGATCCTCGACGAAGCGCTGACGGAAGTCAGATTCGAATTCCTGACAGCGCTCGAAGCGTTCCTTCGCCTCGGCGACGATCTTCGCG
>NZ_JAHACR010000533.1 GCF_018375725.1 Burkholderia sp.
TGAATCGACCAGATTTCTATAGCCACCTACGAGCCTGACAGACTGGCCTGTCGTTCGAACTCTACCGGAGAGACGCCACCATTAGAACTATGGCGTCGCTTCGGGTTGTAAAACATCTCGATGTAATCGAACACATCGCTGCGTGCGTCGTCTCGGGTCAGATAGATCCGGCGTTTGATCCGCTCGCGTTTCAAGAGCTGGAAGAAGCTTTCGGCCACTGCATTATCGTGGCAGTTACCACGCCGGCTCATGCTGCAAACGATGTTGTGGGTCTGCAGGAAGGCTTGCCATTGCTGCCCGGTGAACTGGCTGCCCTGATCCGAGTGCAGCATCAACCCCGGTGCCGGCTTGCGCCGCCATACGGCTGCCAGCAAGGCCTGCAACACCAGATCGGTCTGCATCCGGCCGTCCATGGCCCAGCCCACAACCTGCCGTGAGTACAAGTCAATGACCACGGCCAAGTAAAGCCAGCCTTCATGCGTGCGGATATAGGTGATGTCCGTAACCCAGTGGGTATTGGCCGCCTGAACATCGAACTGCCTGTCCAGCCGGTTGGGCGCTACAACAGACGGTTGGCCGACGCCGGCTCTAGGACGGCGTCCGTAGCCAACCTGCGCTCGCAGACCTTCACCGTGCATCAGCCGGGCAACCCGGTTCTTGCTGCATCGCTCACCCAGGTCACGCAGGTCTTGCGTCACCTTGCGGTAGCCATAAACCGTGCCGCTTTCCAGCCAGGACTGCTTGATCAGACCCAGAAGGCGCTGATCTTCCGTATGCCGAGCGCTGTGGGGTTGGCGCTGCCAGGCGTAAAAGCCGCTGCGCTGGACGCGTAGCACCCGGCACATGCTCGTGACCCGGAATTGCTTCAAGTGCGTCTGCATGAAGACGTACTTCGCCCTTACCCCTTGGCAAAGTACGCCGCGGCTTTTTTTAAGATGTCGCGCTCCTCGGTGACCCGCTTGAGTTCGGCCTGCAATCGCCGGTTCTCCGCCAGAAGCGTGCGGTCAGCCAGATCAATCTCGGGAGCCTTGCGACGTACCTTCACCCATTCGTAAAGCGTGTGGCTACTGACGCCCAATCTCTCGGCCACTTCCCGGACCGGACGGCCTAGATCAATGACCTGCTTGGCCGCCTCAGCCTTGAACTCATCCGTATACCGCTTGCTGCTCATATCCATCTCCTTGGTCACCGTAATATACGGCTAGAAGATGGCTAGGAAATTCTGGTCGATTCA
>NZ_JAHACR010000125.1 GCF_018375725.1 Burkholderia sp.
CCGTGTGGGCGTTCCTGATATGGGAGCGGATCGGCATCGCGCGCGGAATCGATGCCGACGGCGTCGCGCACGACGCGAACTTTCCGGCTACCGGCACGGCCAGCGTCGGCGAAGCGCTCGATCCGCGCGAGCTGATCGAGCTGTGCCTCGCCGAGAACGACCGGCGCATGGCGGGCTACGACCCGCGCCTGTTGCGCCCGGCGTTCGTCCCGCGCATGGCGCGCTTGGCGCTGCGCTTCATCAGGAAGTAGCAAGCGCAACCATCTTCCAGCGGTGGCAGCCCGGCGGCGCCGGCAACCCGGACGCGGCCGCCGGGCCGGCGCGGTCACGTGTCGCCGGTCATCCCGCCCCGGTCATCCCTCGCTCATCACGAGCAACTGCGCACCGTCGGCGACCTGATCGCCGACGTCATACAGCACTTCCGCGACGACACCCGCGCTCGGTGCACCGATCGTGTGTTCCATTTTCATCGCCTCCATCACGATCAGCGGCGTGCCGGCTTCGACCGGCTGTCCGGCCTCGACCAGCACCGCGATGACCTTGCCCGGCATCGGCGCAGTCAGGCGGCCGCCGCCGTGCTCGGCGTCGCCCGCATGCGCGAGCAGGTTGCGCCATTCGAACACCTCGGACATGCCCTGCGTGAAAACGTGGAATGTATCGCCGTCCGCGTACACGCGGCCGCTGCTACGGACGCCGCCGAGCGTCACGTCGAAGTCGAGCGGCGTCGCGCCCCGCGTCCACGCGAACGGTTGGGCCTGCGCGTCGCCGATCGTGAGCCGCTTGCCGGCCTCGTCGTCGTCGACAGTGACGGTCACGCGCGTATCGCGCTCGATTGCATGCCATTCGAGCGTACGGCGATAACCGGCGTTCAATCGCCAGTTCGACAGCGCAGCCCACGGCGAACCGCCATCCGCCAGCTGGTCGCGCTCGCGCGCGCGCAATGCCGCGCAGGCCAGCGCGAGTGCCGCGCGCGGCGGCTGCTGCGGCTCGAACAGCGCATCGTGATTGCGCTCGATCAGGCCGGTATCGAGATCGGCCTCCGCAAACGGCCTGCACGCGACGATCCGTTGCAGGAACGCGGCATTCGTGTAGAGCCCGACAACCTCGCATTCGCGCAGCGCGCGCGCCATCCTGCCGAGCGCTTCCTCGCGGTCCGCGCCATGGACGATCAGCTTCGCGATCATCGGATCGTAGAACGGCGTGATCGCGTCGCCTTCACGCACCCCGCTATCGACGCGCACCGGCGCGCCGATGTCGAACTCGACGCCGTCCGGCAGACGCAGATGCTTCAGCGTGCCGGTCGACGGCAGGAAGCCGCGTGCGGGATTTTCCGCATAGAGACGTGCTTCGATTGCATGTCCCTGCACGCGCAATTGATCCTGCCGCAACGGCAGCGGCTCGCCGGCGGCGACCCGCAGCTGCCATTCGACGAGATCGAGCCCCGTGACCATTTCGGTCACCGGATGCTCGACCTGCAGGCGCGTGTTCATTTCCATGAAATAGAACGCGTCGCCCGTCATGATGAATTCGACGGTGCCCGCGCCGACATAGCCGACCGCGCGTGCGGCCGCGACCGCAGCCTCGCCCATCGCCTGGCGCAGCTCGTCCGGCAGGCCCGGCGCGGGCGCTTCCTCGAGCACCTTCTGGTGACGGCGCTGCACCGAGCAGTCGCGGTCGAACAGGTAGACGGTGTTGCCGTGCCGGTCGCCGAACACCTGCACTTCGACGTGACGCGGACGCTGCAGGTATTTCTCGATCAGCACCCGGTCGTTGCCGAAGCTGCTGGCGGCCTCGCGCTGGCACGACGCCAGCGCGGCCGGGAAATCGTCCGAGCGCTCGACGACGCGCATGCCCTTGCCGCCGCCGCCCGCGCTTGCCTTCAGCAGCACCGGATAACCGATCGCATCGGCCTCGCGATGCAGCAGCGCCGCATCCTGGGCGTCGCCGTGGTAGCCGGGCACGAGCGGCACCGCGGCCGCATGCATCAGCGCTTTCGCGGCGGCCTTGGAACCCATCGCGGCGATCGCGTCGACCGGCGGCCCGATGAAGACGATGCCCGCCGCTTCGCAGGCGTGCGCGAAGTCCTCGTTTTCCGACAGGAATCCGTAGCCGGGATGGATGGCCTGCGCGCCGGTGGCGCGCGCGGCCTCGATGATGCGCTCGATGCGCAGATAGCTGTCGGCGGCCGCGGAGCCGCCGATATGCACCGCCTCGTCGCATGCGGCCACGTGCTTCGCGTGCGCGTCCGCGTCGGAATAGACGGCGACGCTCGCGATGCCGAGACGTTTGCACGTCGCGGCGACCCGGCAGGCGATTTCGCCACGGTTGGCGATCAGAATCTTGTCGAACATGGCTTCGATGTCGTCCGAAAATGGTTGGTCGCGCTTCGCGCGGTGTCGCGTCGGCGGCGGCTTCACACCCGCCACGCCGGCGTGCGCTTCTCCAGAAATGCGGCGATCCCTTCGCGTGCTTCCGCCCCCCCGCGCGTGCGCGCGATCCACTCGGCGGTCTGCTCGATGAGCGATGCGTCGAGCGGGCGATCCGCGACATCGGCGACGAGGCGCTTGCATGCGCGCACCGCATCCGGCCCGTTCGCGACGAGCGTCGCTGCGAGCTTCGCGACCGTCTCGTCGAGCGCATCGGCCGGCACGGCTTCGTGAATGAACCCGAGCGCCGCCGCGCGCGTGCTGTCGAATACTTCCGCGGTCGTGAAGTAGCGTCGCGCGGCGCGTTCGCCCATTGCACGTGTCACGTAGGGCGCGATCGTCGCGGGAATCAGGCCGAGCCTTGCTTCGGACAGGCAGAATTTCGCGCCGTCGACCGCCACCGCAATATCGCTGGCGGCGACGAGGCCGACGCCGCCCGCATACGCATCGCCGTGCACGCGCGCGATCACCGGCTTGCCGCACCGATGGATCGCCTCGAGCATGCGTGCGAGCTTGCGCGCGTCGGCGCGGTTTTCGTCGTCCGAATAACCGGCCATCCTCTTCATCCAGTTCAGATCCGCGCCGGCGCAGAACGCCGGCCCTTCGGCGGCCAGCACGATCGCGCGCACGCCTTCATGCGCGTCGAGCCATTCGAACGCCGTCGTCAGTTCGGCGATCATCGTTTCGTTGAACGCGTTGCGGACGTCGGGACGCGCAAGCGTGACGGTGGCCACGCGGCCGGCTTCGCTTACCTTGATCGTTTCGTATCGCATCGTCGTATCCCCGCCCTCACATCCGGAACACGCCGAAGCGCGTCTCTTCGATCGGTGCGTTCATCGACGCAGCCAGCCCAAGGCCGAGCACGTCGCGCGTCTGCGCGGGATCGATCACGCCGTCGTCCCACAGACGTGCACTCGCGTAATACGGATGACCCTGGCGCTCATACTGATCGCGGATCGGCTGCTTGAACGCTTCCTCCTCTTCGATCGGCCACGTGCCGCCCTTGGCCTCGATGCCGTCGCGGCGCACCGTCGCCAGCACCGAAGCGGCCTGCTCGCCGCCCATCACCGAAATGCGCGCATTCGGCCACATCCACAGGAAACGCGGGCTGAACGCGCGGCCGCACATCCCGTAGTTGCCCGCGCCGAACGAGCCGCCGATGATCACCGTGAACTTCGGCACTTTCGCGTTCGACACGGCCGTCACCATCTTCGCGCCGTGGCGTGCGATGCCTTCGTTCTCGTACTTGCGGCCGACCATGAAGCCCGTGATGTTCTGCAGGAACACGAGCGGAATCTTGCGCTGGCAGCACAGCTCGATGAAATGTGCGCCCTTCACCGCCGATTCGGAAAACAGGATGCCGTTGTTCGCGACGATCCCGACCGGATAACCCCAGATGTGCGCAAAACCCGTCACGAGCGTCGTGCCGTAGCGCGCCTTGAACTCGTCGAATTCGGAATCGTCGACGATCCGTGCAATCACTTCGCGCACGTCGAACGGCTTGCGCGTGTCGGCCGGAATCACGCCGTACAGGCTTTTCGCGTCGTAGCGCGGCGGCTTCGGCTCGCGCAGCGCCACCGGCGTCGCGATCTTCGGTGCCAGGTTGCCGACGATGTTGCGTGCGATCGACAGCGCATGCGCGTCGTTTTGCGCGAGGTGATCGGCCACGCCCGACAGACGCGTATGCACGTCGCCGCCGCCGAGATCCTCGGCGCTGACCTCCTCGCCGGTCGCGGCTTTCACGAGCGGCGGGCCGCCCAGGAAAATCGTCCCCTGATTCTTGACGATGATCGATTCGTCGCTCATCGCCGGCACGTAGGCGCCGCCCGCGGTGCACGAGCCCATCACGACCGCGATCTGCGCGATCCCCGCCGCCGACATCGTCGCCTGGTTGTAGAAGATGCGGCCGAAGTGATCGCGATCCGGGAACACGTCATCCTGGTTCGGCAGGTTCGCGCCGCCCGAATCGACGAGGTACACGCACGGCAGCCGGTTCTCCGCGGCGATTTCCTGCGCGCGCACGTGCTTCTTCACCGTCACCGGATAATAAGTGCCGCCCTTGACCGTCGCGTCGTTGCAGACGATCACGCATTCGCGGCCGGCGATCCGGCCGATGCCGGTGATGACGCCCGCGCCGGGCGCGTCGTCGTTGTACATCCCGTTCGCGGCGAGCTGCGACAGCTCGAGGAACGGCGTGCCCGGATCGAGCAGCTGCGCGATCCGGTCGCGTGGCAACAGCTTGCCGCGCGACAGATGCTTGTCGCGCGCCGCCGGGCCGCCACCCTGCGCGAGCTGTTCTATCTTGGCGCGCAGATCGGCGACAACCGCCTCGAGCGCCGCGGCATTCGCGCGGAAGTCTTCCGAACGCGGGTTCAGCTTGGATTCGATGATCGGCATCGGCTGGGCTCCGTTCGCGTTACATCGTTTCCGCGAACAGCTCGCGGCCGATCAGCATCCGGCGGATCTCGCTCGTGCCGGCGCCGATTTCATAGAGCTTCGCGTCGCGCCACAGACGGCCGACCGGGTATTCGTTGATGTAGCCGTTGCCGCCGAGGATCTGGATCGCCTCGCCGGCCATCCACGTCGCCTTTTCCGCCGTGTAGAGGATCACGCCGGCACAGTCCTTGCGCACCTGGCGCAGGTGGCCGCTGCCGCTCGAGTCGAGATGGCGGCCGACCGCGTACAGGTACGCGCGGCACGCCTGGAACGTCGTGTACATATCGGCGACCTTGCCCTGGATCAGCTGGAATTCGCCGATCGACTGGCCGAACTGCTTGCGATCGTGGATATACGGCACGACCGCGTCGAGGCACGCGGCCATGATGCCGGTCGGGCCGCCCGCGAGCACCGCGCGCTCGTAGTCGAGGCCGCTCATCAGCACCTTCACGCCGCCGTTGAGTTCGCCGAGGATGTTTTCTTCCGGCACCTCGACGTCCTGGAACACCAGCTCGCCTGTGTGCGAGCCGCGCATGCCGAGCTTGTCGAGCTTCTGCGCGACCGAGAAGCCCTTCATGCCCTTCTCGACGATGAACGCGGTAATGCCGCGCGGGCCGGCTTCCGGATCCGTCTTCGCATAGACCACGAGCGTGTCGCAGTCCGGGCCGTTGGTGATCCACATCTTGGTGCCGTTCAGCACGTAGCGGTCGCCGCGCTTGTCCGCGCGCAGCTTCATGCTGACGACGTCGGAGCCGGCATTCGGCTCGCTCATCGCCAGCGCGCCGACGTGCTCGCCGGACACGAGCTTCGGCAGGTATTTCTGTTTTTGCGCTTCGGTGCCGTTGCGATGGATCTGGTTCACGCACAGGTTCGAGTGCGCGCCGTAGGACAGGCCGACGGACGCGGACGCACGCGAGATTTCCTCCATCGCGACCATGTGCGCGGTATAGCCGAGGTTCGCGCCGCCGTATTCCTCGGCGACTGTCATGCCGAGCACGCCCAGATCGCCGAACTTGCGCCACAGATCCATCGGGAACTGGTCGGTGCGATCGATCTCCGCCGCGCGCGGGGCGATTTCCTTCGCCGCGAAATTCGCGACGGCGTCGCGCAGCATCTCGATGTCTTCACCGAGCATGAATTGCACGCCGGGCAGGTTGCTCATGTCTCCTCCGTCTCCAGAAAGTGCATCGCGCGCACCGATTTCTGAGTTTTGCTCAAAATCGGTGGTTACGCCGATTCGTTAGTCAATACCGCAGTAATTTTCGGTAGTTTCACGCGTCTCCAGGGCGGGCGTCAATAGTTTTTTGAGTGACACTCAGATATCATGCCCGCACGACAGCCGCTGCATCCGACACCATGACCGCCACCGTCAAACCCGACCGGGCCGACGCGCCCCGCGCGCCCGCCAGCCGCAAATCCCAGCAGCGCGTGCAGGACATCCTGTGCGCGGGCCGCGACGTATTCGCCGAAAAAGGCTACGAACACGCGACCGCGGCAGAGATTGCGCAGCGCGTCGGCGTCTCCGAGGCGACCGTATTCAGTTACTTCCGCGGCAAGCGCGAGCTGTGCGCGCGAGTCATCGCGGACTGGTATGACGAAATCATCGCGGCGTTCGAGCAGGGCATGCCGCTGGATGCGCCGGTATATCAGCAGTTCGCGTTCATCGTGCGGACGCACCTGCGGCTGATGCTCGTAAACGGCACCGGGCTGTGCGCGCTCGTGTTGTCCGAGGGCCGTGCGAAACAGCATGCGCTGAGCGACGAGCTGGCTGCACTGCAGCGGCGGTACACCGCGCCATTGATGGATGTGCTCGCACGCGGGCAGGCGGCCGGGCAGGTTCGTGCGGACATGCCGCTGAGTCTGCTGCGGTCGATGGTGTTCGGGCCGATGGAGCACGTGCTGTGGGACGCAATCCTCGGACGCCGGAAACTCGATACGGAAACGACCGCCGCGCAGCTGATCGACATGCTGTGGGCAGCGCTGCAACCGCCGGCGCCGGAACAGGCGTCGCTCATGCGATTCAGGAATGAGGTGCGGGAAGCGATGAGCCGGCTGGAGAGCGCGAAAAGCGCGTGAACCCGGCGCTTCGGCGATCGACCCTGCGGTCGGCTCCCATCTTCCAAACGCGTAGCTGCGCCTAGGCTTGCCGGCCGGCGCGGCAGCCGCGGCGCGCCTTGCGCAGCGCGCAATCCTGACGCCCGTCGCTCCTTTCCTGTTCAGCCGACCGCCCGTCACACGCCTGGCGAATGAAGTCGCATCACCCGGAATCCGGGTCTACCATGAGTGATCGGCGCGGAGCGTGAAGTACCCTGCCAGCGGCAGACGCGACGCTCGCGCAACGGCACGCGCAAGCTGCACGGCAGCAGCGAAGGAGAGTGTCATGACGCAACGCTTCGACGCCATCATCATCGGCACCGGACAAGCCGGCCCGGCCCTCGCCGCGCGGCTGTCCGGCGCGGGCATGAAAGTCGCCATTGTCGAACGGGCACGGTTCGGCGGCACCTGCGTCAACACCGGCTGCATTCCCACCAAGACGCTGGTTGCCAGCGCCTATGCGGCGCATCTGGCCCGGCGCGCGAACGAGTACGGCGTGACGGTCGGCGGCCCGGTCGACGTCGACATGAAACGGGTCAAGGCGCGCAAGGACGAGATTGCGGCGCGCGCCAGCCGCGGCGTCGAGCAATGGCTTCGCGGCCTGGAAAACTGCACGGTCTATCAGGGCCATGCCCGTTTCGAGCACGCGCAGGCCGTGCGCATCGGCGATGAACGGCTCGAAGCGGAGCGCATCTTCATCAACGTCGGCGGACGCGCGCTGATTCCGCCGATGCCCGGCCTCGACCAGGCGCCCTATCTCACCAACTCGACCATGATGGACATGGATGTCCTGCCGGAGCATCTGATCGTCGTGGGCGGCAGCTACGTCGGCCTCGAATTCGGCCAGATGTACCGGCGCTTCGGTGCCCGGGTGACGATCGTGGAAAAAGGCCCGCGCCTGATCAGACGCGAAGACGAGGACGTGTCGCAAGGCGTGCGTGACATCCTTGAAAACGAGGGCATCGACATCCGGCTCGATGCGAACTGCCTGAGCGCACGACGCGATGCAGACCGCGTGGTCGTCGGGCTCGACTGCGCGGCCGGCACGCGAGAAGTCGCGGGTTCGCATCTGCTGCTCGCGGTCGGGCGCGTGCCGAATACCGACGATCTCGGCCTGGACAAGGCCGGCGTCACGACCGACGCGCACGGCTATATCGAGGTGGACGAGCAGCTTCGCACCCGAGTCCCCGGCATCTGGGCGCTGGGCGACTGCAACGGCCGCGGCGCATTCACGCACACGTCGTACAACGACTATGAGATTGTGGCGGCCAACCTGCTCGACAACGATCCGCGCAAGGTATCCGATCGCATCACGGCGTATGCGATGTTCATCGATCCGCCGCTCGGCCGCGTGGGCATGACGCACACCGAGGCGATGCAGTCCGGGCGCAGGCTGATGGCCGGCATGCGTCCGATGACGCGCGTCGGGCGCGCCGTGGAAAAGGGCGAGAGTCAGGGATTCATGAAGGTGGTCGTCGACGCCGATACCCGGGAAATCCTGGGTGCGTCGATCCTCGGCGTCACGGGCGACGAAGTCGTGCACGCGCTGCTCGATGTCATGTATGCGAAAGTTCCGTACACAACGATCAGCCGCGCGATGCACATTCATCCGACCGTGTCGGAACTGATCCCGACGATGCTTCAGGAGATGCGGCCGGTGGAACGGCGATGAACCGGAACGGGTCGATCGTGAGTTGCTGACTGGCTTGCCGGCACGCAGGCAGATCAACGTTGCGGGATCGCCTGCGTTCACGCCTGCAAAAAATACGATGGTGAAGTCCGGACGGCGTCGGGGCGGGTCACTTCAGGCCCCGACGCCCGACACATCCGCCCGACACACTAGCGCGCCTTGCTCCGCGCCGCCTTCCTGACGCTCTTTGTCCGAGGCGCCTCCCTGGCCGCCGGCGCAGCGCCGCCGGTCATTTCCTCCAGCCACGACAGCGTATCCACGTATGACAGGAACTGCCGCAGATACCCCGGCGACAGTTCGCGCATCAGCGACAGCGACCGGTGCACGAGGCTGCTCGAGTTGAGCGGGCCGGCATTCCTCGGCACCTGATCCAGCGCTTGCCGCAGCTGCGTCTCGGTACGCACCCTGGACCAGGTTTCGCGGAAGTAATCGAGCATCTCCGGCTCGGGCGGCAACGCGGCCTGATGTCTGGCCGGCAAAGCGGCGCTGCCGCCTTTCGCCGCCGCGCGGCTCGCCATGTATTCGACCAGCGCGGCCAGCGCACCGCGCGCAGGATCGCCCGACCGCACGGCGCCGCCGGCATCGCCAACGTCGGCCCCGGCGCGCGCGAGATCGCCGGCGTAGTCCGCCAGCAGGCGCGACAGCCTTGCGTCGAGAATCCGCCGGGCCTCGCCGCGCTGGCCGGCCGCACGCTGTTCCAGCGCGTCGATGAAACGAAAGCGCACGGGATCCAGCCGATCGTCGCCGCGCGCGCGCCACGCGTCGAGCGTCGTTCGCGCCTGCGTCGCGCCGTTACTCACGTCGGCCGCCGTTGGAAGCCGACGAGCGCGGAACCGGTGCAATTTCCACGCGCCGGTTTTTCGCCCGGCCCGTGTCGTCGGCATTCGAGCTGACCGGCTGCTCCGAGCCGAACGCGGCCGCAAATACCGACGAGGCAGGAATCCCTTCATCGATGAATGCGCGGGTCACCGTCAGCGCGCGCTGCGCGGACAGTTCCCAGTTGTCCGCAAAGCGTCGATTGCTCGAGCGCACCTGCTGATCGTCGGCGAAGCCGCTCACCATCAGGATTTCGTCGCGGGCCTTGAGATACGCGGACAACGGCCCCGCCAGGCTCTTCAGCAATGCCCGGCCTTCAGGCTGCAACTGGTCGGAGTTCAGCGCGAACAGCACGTTGCCGCTGATACCGATGCGCCCGTTGACCAGCGTGACCCGTCCGGCCGCGAGCGGCCCCGCCAGCGCCTGTTCGAGCGTCTTGCGCTGCTGCGCCTCCACCTGGCGACGGCGAACCTCTTCGTCGAGCCGGGTCGAGAGATCGAGCTGCATGCCGATGACGCCGACCAGAATCAGCACGAAGGCGCCCAGCAACACCGACAACAGGTCGGCGAACGCGGCCCATATCGGCGCGGTCTGTTCCACGTCGCCGTCGATATCCTCACGCATCGCGTTACGCTCCGACAGGCGCCCGCTGGCCGGCGAGCTGTTGCAGTTCCTCGACGATCTGCTTCTGCGACATCATGCTCAGGTCGATCACTTCCCGCGCCTGCGCCACGTAGTAAGCGAGCTGCTCGTCGCTGCGCGCGAGGGATTTCTCGAGCGCGGCTTCGATCTGCTGCAGATGCGTCATCAGCTTGTCGTTCGACTCGCCGAACGACTGCGCGGCCATACCGAAGGCATCGCCCAGGCTCGCCACTTCGACGGCGCTCGCGGTGACCTGTGCCGCCACGGCGTCGAGCTTGCGGGTTTCGGCGTCGACCGTGTCGTTGAACCGGCTGCCGATGCGATCGAGCAGGCCGGCCGACGTCGCGACGAGCGCATCGACCGCGCCGCGCTGCTCGGTGGACGCATGGTTGACCGCATCCAGCAAGGTTTCGAGCGTTTCCAGCATGCGGTTGCGCTCCTCGAGCATCGCGGTGTCGCGCACCATGCTGTCGGAAAGCCGCTG
The DNA here is from genome assembly GCF_018375725.1 of Burkholderia sp. Classification (GTDB taxonomy): domain Bacteria; phylum Pseudomonadota; class Gammaproteobacteria; order Burkholderiales; family Burkholderiaceae; genus Burkholderia. The sequence goes on from NZ_JAHACR010000125.1 coordinate 10,589, forward strand.
GCGCAGTTCGGCGACCACCTCGGCGGCAGCCTTCGGCGCCTCGGACGCGGCCTGCACCAGCCGGGCAATCTCGCCGATCGTCTCGCTCGCGTGCGCCTGCGCCTGGGCGGTCATGTCGCTGGCGGTCCGGGCCAGTGTGTCGCAGATCGCCTGCTGCCGGCTTGCCGTGTGCGCGCTCGTCTGCTGCCACGTGTCGCTCAGGTTGGCAGCCATCGCAGCCAGCGAGTCGGTCCATGCCGACAGTCGCTGCTGGTCGCGCGCTTCGAGCACCGTTTGCAGATTCGTGTGCGACTGCTCCATCGT
>NZ_JAHACR010000534.1 GCF_018375725.1 Burkholderia sp.
GGTCGTCGTCACGTCGTCGATCGAGAACGCTTCGACGTCGGCGCGCGGCAGATCGTCCGGCAGCGCGCCGACCGCGACCGCAGGAAAGCCGGTGCCGTGAGGGAAGAATTCGGCGAGGAAGCGTGCCTCGTGCAGTGCGCGCGCCGAGGCGATGCCGCCGCAGTCGAGCATCAGCCGCGCGGGCGACACGCCGCGCGCACCGGCCGCCGCCTCGAGCGCCTTGTATTCGATCGCGTTCTTGTCGGGCCGGGTCAGCAGGCCGAGCACCTTGCCGTCGAACGCGTCGGGCAGCCTGCCCGCCTTCAGCTCCTCCTCGTACTGCGCCTGCACGAGCGCCTGCTGGCGCTTGCGTTCGAGCGACGCGAGCGCCATCTTGAGCTGCTCTTCCGGCGCGCGCTGATACTGGCCGCGCCCCTTGCGACGGAAATACACCGGCGAACCGTGCAGGCGCAGCACCAGCGCCGCGCGCTCGACCGGGCCGTACGATGCGCCGTAATACTCCTCGGCGAGCGCCGTGTAGACGAACTCCTCGGCCGGCGCGCATTCCCACAGGAAATCCAGGTCGATCTGCTGCGCGGCCGTATCAGCCTCCTGCATCAGCTCGCTCGCGGCCGGCTTCTCGAATTCGATCAGCACGTCCTTCGCGCGCACTTTCGCGCGCCGCCCGCCGGGCAGCTCGACCTGAAACGCATCGCCCTGACGCGACAGCACGCTGCCCGCCTTGAAACTGCCCGATTCCTCGAAGAAAACGTTCACTCAATACTCTCGTTCTGACTGCCGGACGCCGCCGTCGAAAGGCGGCGCAGCATGATGATGGGTGTTCGGTGGCGCGTGGCCGCCTTATGTCGCCTTTACGTCGCAAAACGCGAGAACGTCGTCGACATAGTCGGCAAATTCGCTGATCCCGTGATCGCTGCCATCGATCACGCGGGTCTTCGCGCCAGGGTAATGCGCGAGCATCTCGCGGTAGTCGAGCACTTCGTCGCCCGTCGCCGCGAAAAGATAGTAGCGCTCGGGGCGCGTGATCGCCGGCACCCGCAGCGCTTCCAGTTCGTGCAGATGATGCGGCTCGACGACGATCGTGCCGCCGCCGTGCCACAGCGGCTGTTCACCGAGATACTGCTCGAGATCGCGCTCCGGCGCGGTTGCCGGATTCAGCAGCACCGCCTTCCAGCCGTGCTTCTCGGCAAGCCACGTCGCATAGTAGCCGCCGAGCGAGCTGCCGATCACC
>NZ_JAHACR010000126.1 GCF_018375725.1 Burkholderia sp.
CGCCATGATCTACACGCGCAGCTTTCTGAAAACCCTCAAGCGCAAGGCGCTCCTCAAGCTCGATCAGTTTCCGGGGTTGTTCGATCGCGAGGCGATGCTCGCGGCGGTGACGATGCACGATTTCGACGACGTCGTGACCGCCCCGCTGCACGGTTTCGCCGACGCGAACGACTACTGGACCCAGGCGACGACGCGCCCGCTGCTGCCGGCGATCGACGTGCCGACGCTGATCCTCAATGCCCGCAACGATCCGTTCCTGCCGGCGTCGGCCTTGCCCGGCCCGGCGGACGTGTCGCCTGTCGTCGAGCTCGACCAGCCCGAGCACGGCGGTCATGCGGGATTCATGACCGGGCCGTTCCCCGGCCGGCTCGACTGGCTGTCGGCGCGGGTGTTCGCCTATTGCTCGAAATTTGTCGACCATGGATGACATCGTCAAACAGGCGCTCGCCAAGTGGCCGAACGTGCCTCACTGCACCGGCTGGCTGCTGCTCGACCGACGCGGCGACTGGCGCATGCGCGACGATGCGGCGCAGGCGGCCGGCGAGCTTGGTTCACCGATCCGCCATGCGGCGCTGGCCAGTTTCATCGCGCGCAATTACGAATGCGACGAGCACGGCCAGTGGTTCTTCCAGAACGGGCCGCAGCGCGTCTACGTCGAGCTCGCCTATACGCCGTGGATCGTCCGGCTCGCCGAGCGGGACGGTCAGCTTGTCCTCACCGACCAGACCGGCCAGCCGTTCGAACCGGCCGAAGCGTGGCTCGACGACACCGGCGGCGTGCTATTCCGCGATGCGGGCACGCCACCGCGCATTGCGTCGTTGCACGACCACGATCTCGGACTGTTCGCCGATCACGCCGATCTCGACGCCGCGCCGCCCGTCCTGCGCTGGCGCAGCGGCACCGCATTGCCGCTCGGCACGGTCTCATCCGCCGACGTGCCCGCGCGCTTCGGCTTTGTCGCGAGCCCGGCCACGCGGGCTCGGGGCACACCGCACGGCGGGCAATGACGCAGCCGCTCAGAGGCGGCTGTTCTTCTCGTCCTCGCGCTCTTCCTTGTAGCGCGCCTCGAATTCCTGCAGGCGCGCGCTGATCATCGACTGCTCGTAGAACGTCACGCTCTTTGCGTCGCGCGCCTCCTTCAACTGGCGGATCGCCGCCGGCCACGCGCCGTCGAGCGCGAGCTTTTCCGCAAGCGCACGGCGCCGCGCCTGCACGTCACCCCGGCCGTCGCTCGCTTTCGCCAGGTAGTCCCACCAGTCCGGCTGCAGCGGATCCGCCTGGGTCTGCGTGCGGGCAAGCGTCTGCGCTTCGGTGAAACGGCCCGCGGCCAGCAAGGCCTGCAGATGCGCGACGATCGCCGCGTGCGAGGCGGGCCAGCGCCGCTGCGCGAGCGCGGCAAGCCGCACCGCGTCGTCGGTTCGCCCGGCGCGGCGCGCCAGATCCGCCGCGAGCACATCGAGACTCGGCGAGCTCGCCGACGGATCGTCCTCGCGACGCGCGGCCGCGCCGAATGCGCTGCGCGCGGCCGCAAGCGCCTGACTCGCCGAGCCGTAATCACCGAGCATCGTGTTCGCGAGTGCGATGCCGTACTCGTTCGCGGCAACGTTCGCGGCAGTGTGCGCGTCGATCTCGGCACGCATCCGGCGCGCCTCGGCCGCGATGTCGGTCGGTGCGCGGTTCTGCAGGATGCGCAGCCGCGCGCGCACGAAGCCGTATTCCGGCGACTGGCGCGGCTGACGATAAGGCGCGCGCCGCGCCCGGTCCTCCATGTCGGCGATCCGCTCGCCCGTCAGCGGGTGCGTGCGCGCATATGCCGGCACACCCGCGTCGCCCATCGACGCACGGTCGAGCCGCTCGAAGAAGCCCGGCATGCCGTACGGATCGTAGCCCGCGCCCGCGAGCAGCTGGAAGCCGACACGATCGGCCTCGCGCTCGGCCGACCGGGAAAACCGCAACTGGTTGTCCACCGCGAACGCCTGGCCGCCCATCGCAATCGCACTGCCGAGATCGCCGCTGCGCGCCAGTACGCCGGCCAGCACGCCGAGCAGCATCGTCGCGAGCGCGGTATAGCCGGTCTTCTCGTTCGCGCCGATCATCCGCGCGATATGGCGTTGCAGCACGTGTCCCATCTCGTGACCGACGACCGACGCCAGCTCGGACTCGGTCTGTGTCGTCACGACGAGCCCGCTATTGATGCCGATGAAGCCGCCCGGCATTGAAAATGCGTTGATCTGCGGATCGCGCACCGCGAACAGGTCGAAGTCCGGCGTATAGCCGCCGATGTAGCGCGCGGCGGCGGCGGCTTCGAGTCGCGCTGCCATTTCGTTCAGGTAATCGCGCACGAGCCAGTCGTCGAGATAGTCCGGATCGCGCCGCACTTCGCGCATCACGCGCTCGCCAAGCTTGCGCTCGGCCTGCGGCGTCAGCGCACCGCCCGAGCCGTCGCCGAGATCGGGCAACTGCAGGGCCTTGAGCGGCGTGCGCCAGTCCGCGGCGGGACTCGACGCACCGTTGGCGCCGGAGAACCGGCTTTCGGCGCCGCCATACGTGCCGAACACGCCCGGCGCGATGCCGGCCGGCACGGTGGAGATCGACGGCGATCCGGCGGGCACCGTATCGAGCGGGGGCGCGCCCGCGCGTTGCGCGAAACCGTCCGGCGGCAGCGCGAGCGCAACCGACAGCGACGCAGCAAGCAACTGTTTGACACGCATGGCAGGATGATGGCAACGCCGGCCCGCGCGCTGCGCGCATCGCGGCGATTGGTATGAATATCGTGGCCATTGTACCGGCGCGGCCCGGAACATCCGCCACGCGCGACGCAGGGACGCGGGCGGTGGCGCATGCCGCTGCTATGATAGGCGCCCTGTAAAGGAGCACGACATGTCTGGACTCACCCATTTCGACGCCGCGGGCCATGCGCACATGGTCGATGTCGGCGGCAAGCAGGAAACACAGCGCATCGCCGTCGCGCGCGGCACGATCCGGATGCTGCCGGCCACATTCGAACTGATCCGCGACGGGCGCGCGAAGAAAGGCGACGTCATCGGCGTCGCGCGCATCGCGGCGATCCAGGGCGCGAAGCGAACCGCCGACCTGATTCCGCTGTGTCATCCGCTTGCACTGACGCGCGTGACCGTCGATTTCGAGCTGGACGACGCGTTGCCGGGCGTCCATTGCGTCGCGCAGGTCGAGACGTTCGGGCGAACGGGGGTGGAAATGGAGGCGCTCACGGCCGTGCAGGTCGGGCTGCTGACCGTCTACGACATGTGCAAGGCCGTCGATCGCGGGATGGTGATCACCGACGTGAGCGTGCGCGAGAAGCGCGGCGGGAAGTCGGGGGACTGGAAGGCGGCGTGAGCCGCGCGGATTGACCGCACAAGCCATGCCGGCGGCATGGAAAATCCGGCGCTGACAGCGATGCCGCCGTCATCTGTCGGCGCGCGGCGCTGCAGCCCGCGCGCCCGCGCACGACCGCGGTCTCAGGCGACGGCACGCGAGCGGCGCAAGACGAAATCGCCATGCGCCGCCCCTTCATCGCCAATACCGTGGCGGTGACGTTCACTCCTCCTCGTCGTCATCCGAATCGTCGGCCGCATTGGCCGGTGCAGCGCCGTACTTTGCCAGCACCGCAGCCTTGAACGATTTCAACGCAGGCTGCGCGTCACACAGTTTGTACAGTTCCGCGAGTTGCGTCGGCCAGTCCTTCAACTGGTTCGCGAAGATATGCAGCCGCTCGACCGTATCCATCGCATCCGCCTCGCGGCCATCCAGCGCCTGCAACACCGCATAGCGGCGCAGCACCGTCTCGCCGGGCAACAGCGCAATGGCGCGCTCGTGTGCCGCAAGCTTCTGCGGCAGCGCGTCGCGGGAGATCGTCAGCAGCGTCGCCGCGCCGTAGTCGCCCCACGCACCGAACAACAGCGACGGCGCGTCGCGATATTGCGCGGCGGGATCACTGCCGTAATAGAGCACTTCCGCACGCTGGTAATCGCGCAACACCGGCATCATCGCGATCAGGCCGCCGAACGACAACAGCGCGAAAAGACCGAACGCGGCGCGGCCCGGCACAAGACGCAGCGGCTTCACTTCGAGCAGGCCGACCACGAACATCGCCGGCAGCAGGAAGAACATGTACTGCTGCGGATATTCGACGAGCGCGTGCATCAGGAGGATGCCGATCAGCGCAAAACCGAACACGCGCGCGCTGGTGTGCGGCACGCGCAGCGCACGCACGAACCACATCACGAGTGCGACGACCAGCACGCCGAGGCCCGCGATGCCGGACTTCGCGAGCAGGTCGATGAAGATGTCGTGTGCGTTGTTCGCGATCTCCACGCCGCCGAGCGTGCGCGCGAGTGCGAATTGATGCACCGGGAATTCGCCCCAGCCGACGCCGAGCAGCGGATGCTCGCGAAACATCGCCAGACCGTATTTCCAGAGCGCGAGGCGCGGCGTGATCTGGCCGGCATCGCGCATCCGGTCAGCGGCCGACTCCGCGAGGTTCAGGTGATAATGCACGTTCGCCCAGCGCACTGCGGCATTCACCAAAACGAATACCGCGACCAGCACGACCGGCACCAGCCACGCGCGCGCGTTGCCCGGCGCGCCCGGCCGGCGACGCGCTTCGGCCCACGCCATCCAGAATCCGGCGACCGCCATCACCGCGACCTGCAGCCACGGCCCGCGCGACACCGTGAGCGCCAGCCCCAACGACAACACGATCGACAGCACGAGCCACGCCCATGCGGCGAGCCGGCGCGTCTGCACCAGATACAGCGCGCCGGCGAGCGCGAACGCCATGTAGGTCGCCAGGTGGTTCGCCTGCGCCATGTTCCCGTATGGACGGCGATCGGTCGCGATGTTGTACATCACGACAAACGGCGACACCACCGACTCCAGCCTGAACAACTGCACGATCTGGCAAAGCACGGCGAACACGCCGCCGACCAGCAGCGCGCCCGCCATCATCCGAGCGGCCTGCTCGGCGAGATTCTCGCGCGCCAGCGCATAACCCGCCTGCATCGCAACCAGCGACGCACCGAGATAGCCGAGCGCCAGCCAGTTCATCGACGGCTGCTTCAGCGGCATCAGCGCGACCTGTGCAATCAATACCGCCGCGAATCCGAGCGGTGCGGCGAATGCGGCCGGTGCGGCAAACGGCGCCAGCGGGCGGCTCGCGCGGACGGACAGGATGACGGTCGCGCCCAGCAGCAGATACAGCGCCAGCGCGGAAAACTCGGAATAGAAGGTTGGAATCGGGTACGTGTGATTCGTGATCGCATACGGCACGATCAACGCAACCGCCAGCGCAACCAGCGGCAGTGAACGGGAAAAAGGAGAAGACATGAGCAAACCGGGTGTCAGCAACCGGCGCACTATACAAAAAATTCCCTGTTCTGTGCGGGACCGGCCCGCGATACGCATCACGATGCCACAGAGGTACGCCGTCGCCCCGCATGCCGAAACTGTATCCGGCCAGGAGCATCCTGGCATTGCAGACGCCCGCCCAGTCACCCGGATACCGATTGCACCGCCCCGCCCGCCGCGTATTGCCCGCTATGCGCGACACTCGGCCGGCGCGTACTTCGCCGGCAGCGTTGCCGCATCGGCCGGCAACGGCCCCGAGCCCGGCGCCGGCAGCGACGACGACGCCTTGCCCGCCGCAAAGCACTCCCACGCGATCGCGCCGGCCTGCATCACGCCCTTCTTCAGCGGCACACGCGCCGTCGGCGTGTCGGCCTTGTCCGGCGCGGAAGGCACCAGCACGAGCGTATTCGCGCCGCCGGGCGCGACGCGTGCCGTGAACACAATCGATATCTGACCCGTCTCGTCGTCGATCCGCACCGCCTCGACGTTGCGCGTCGCGGCCGGTGCGCTATAGCCGCCGGCGAGGCCCGCGCCGCTGGCGGCATTGTCCGCGACTGCAAGCCGTGCGGAAGCGGCCAGCGCAAACCCCTCGCCGACACGCGAACGCGCGAGGTAATCCTGATAGGCCGGGATCGCATACGCAGCGACGACGCCGACGATCGCGAGCACGATCATCAGTTCGATCAGCGTGAAACCGGTGGGACGCCAGCGTAGTGCCGGCCTGCGTGCATGCCGCAGGCCGATGGCAAAACGGCGGAACAGTGAAACGGAAAAGGCTTCGAACATGGCGGGCTCCGGAAACGAAAAACGCCTGCCGGTCATGGCAGGCGTTTCGATCGTAGCCAGCGGGCCGCAAGGGCGGCAGTCGGCCGGACGGCCAACGCATCAGTGTGAGCCGGACGAACTCGCCGCGGCGCGGCGCCGCTTCAGCACGTAGCCGACCGACACGACGAACAGCGCACCGGCAATGCTGGCTCCGTAGATCACGGCATGTGTGTCGAGCAGCGGCCAGCGGTCGCCCGCCGGGTCGTGCACGATCAGGCCGCCCGCGATCCAGCCAAGCAGCGCCGCACCGAGCGTGATAAAGACGGGGAAACGGTCGAGCAGCCTCAGCACCAGCGTGCTGCCCCACACGATGATCGGGATGCTGACGACGAGGCCGAAGACCGCCAGCGCGATCCGGTGTGCCGGTTCGGCCTGTTCCGCCGCGCCGGCGATCGCAATCACGTTGTCGAGGCTCATCACCGCATCGGCGATCACGATCGTCTTGACGGCTGTCCAAAGCTTGTCGGCCGGCTTGATTTTCGCATGCGCGTCGGCGGCCGGCACCATCAGCTTGACGCCGATCCACAGCAGCAGCACACCGCCTGCGAATTTCAGGAACGGCACATCGAGCAGCGCAACCGCGAACGCGATCATCGTGACCCGCAGCACGATCGCGCCGGCGGTGCCCCAGATGACGCCGCGCAGACGCTGGCTCTCGGGCAGGTTGCGGCAAGCGAGTGCAATCACGACGGCGTTGTCGCCGCCGAGCAGGATGTCGATGATGACGATCTGGAGCACTGCGCCCCAATGGAGCGACGTCAGGAATTCGAGCATGAACGGGAAATAAAAGGGAAATCCGGTGAACGGCCGCATCGGGATGCACGCCGTCTGTCACATATTCCGCTTCGGGCCTTACAGAAGCGTTTCGCGAGCATAACAAAAAACGCCGGCGAGGCCGGCGTTTTCTGCTGGACGTTCCGCGACGAAATTACAGCGCTGCCTTCAGCAGGCGCCCCATTTCCGACGGGTTGCGCGTGACCTTGATGCCGCACGCTTCCATGATTTCCAGCTTCGCTTCGGCCGTATCCGCACCGCCCGAGATCAGCGCGCCGGCGTGGCCCATGCGCTTGCCCGGAGGCGCCGTGACACCCGCGATGAAGCCGACGACCGGCTTCTTCATGTTGTCCTTGATCCACTCGGCTGCCGCGGCTTCGTCCGGACCGCCGATTTCGCCGATCATCACGACCGCGTCCGTATCCGGATCGTCGTTGAACATCTTCATGACGTCGATGTGCTTCAGGCCGTTGATCGGGTCGCCGCCGATGCCGACAGCCGACGACTGGCCGAGACCGAGCGCGGTCAGCTGCGCAACCGCTTCATACGTCAGCGTGCCCGAGCGCGACACGACGCCGATGCGGCCCTTGCGGTGAATGTGGCCCGGCATGATGCCGATCTTCAGCTCGTCCGGCGTGATCGTGCCCGGGCAGTTCGGCCCGAGCAGCAGCGTCTTCCGGCCTTCGCGGCGCATGCGGTCATTCACTTCGATCATGTCGCGGACGGGGATGCCTTCCGTGATGCAGATCGCGAGATCGAGATCGGCTTCGACCGCTTCCCAGATCGCCGCAGCGGCGCCTGCCGGCGGAACGTAGATGACCGACACGGTCGCGCCGGTTTCTTCCTTCGCTTCCTTGACGCTGGCGTAGATCGGAATGCCTTCGAAATCCTCGCCGGCCTTCTTCGGGTTCACGCCCGCGACGAATGCCTCGCGGCCGTTCGCATATTCACGGCAGGCGCGCGTATGGAACTGACCGGTTTTGCCGGTAATACCCTGCGTGATGACCTTCGTGTCCTTGTTTATCAGAATCGACATGTATTTTGACCTCTGTTCGATTGGCGTCGCGTGCAAACCGCGCCGCCATGCGTGTTCATTGAGCGCGCCAAGAAAACGCCGGGCCGCCCCAGGTTTTCCTGGCCCGCAGGCCCGGCGCACGGCGCCGGGCCTGCGGGCGCTGCTTACTTGCCTTCGGCAGCCGCGACGACCTTCTGCGCAGCCTCTTCCATGCTGTCCGCCGAGATGATCGGCAGGCCCGATTCGGCCAGCATCTTCTTGCCGAGGTCCTCGTTCGTGCCCTTCATGCGCACGACGAGCGGCACGTTCAGGTTCACGGCCTTCGAACCGGCGATCACGCCTTCCGCGATCACGTCGCAGCGCATGATGCCGCCGAAGATGTTCACGAGGATCGCCTTCAGGTCCGGGTTCTTCAGCATCAGCTTGAACGCTTCGGTGACCTTCTCGGTCGTCGCGCCGCCGCCGACGTCCAGGAAGTTCGCCGGCTCGCCGCCGAACAGCTTGATCGTGTCCATCGTCGCCATCGCGAGGCCCGCGCCGTTCACCAGACAGCCGATGTTGCCGTCGAGCGAGATGTATGCGAGGTCGAACTTCGACGCCTCGATTTCAGCCGGATCTTCTTCGTCCAGATCGCGGTATGCGACGATTTCCGGATGACGGAACAGCGCGTTCGAATCGAAGTTGAACTTCGCGTCCAGCGCGATCACCTTGCCGTCGCCCGTGACCACGAGCGGGTTGATTTCGGCGAGCGATGCGTCGGTTTCCCAGAACGCCTTGTACAGGCCCTTCAGGATCTCACGTGCTTGCGGGATCGATGCGTCCGGCACGCCGATCTTCTTCGCGAGATCGTCGGCTTCCGCGTCCTGCAGGCCCAGCGACGGCTCGACCGCCACCTTGTGGATCGCTTCCGGCGTTTTCGCAGCGACTTCCTCGATGTCCATGCCGCCTTCGCTCGACGCCATCACGACGACCTTCTGCGACACGCGGTCGATCACGATGCCGATGTACAGTTCCTTCTTGATGTCCGCGCCCTCTTCGATCAGCAGGCGGTTCACCTTCTGGCCTTCCGGACCGGTCTGGTGCGTCTTCAGCTGCATGCCGAGGATCTGGTTCGCGTACTCGCGCACCTGCTCGAGCGACTTCGCCACCTTCACGCCGCCGCCCTTGCCGCGGCCGCCCGCGTGAATCTGTGCCTTCACGACCCACACCGGGCCGCCCAGCTCCTCCGCCACCGTGACGGCCTCGTCAACCGAGAACGCCGGCTTGCCGCGCGGTACCGCGACTCCGAATTTCCGCAGGATTTCCTTACCCTGGTACTCGTGAATCTTCATGCGTGATTCCCTTCAGTCTGAGTGTTGGATGAAATGTCGTTTTAGACGCTTCTTTGTATGTTTTTCCGTTTATTCCTTCATGCCATCGCGTTCCGGCCGACTCGCGCCGAACCAACGCGGGTAGAACCGCCGCACCACCTCTCCGTCGAACCGCAGCGCCTGGCAACGCCCGAGCTGAAACGGCGGCTCCTCGTGCACGCCGTCTTGCGCAGACGTCTCCTCGCCTTGCTCGCGAACCGCCCACACGTCGCCGGCGAATGCCTGGATTGCCGCAGTCGGCAGCACGGCGCACAGCTCGGTGAGATGGGAACAGCCTGCGACGCCGGCCAGAAGTCGGGACGCATCACGGCGAAAGTTGCGGAAGAGATTGAGCCCGATAAGGGCACGGTAGGCAGGATTGGCGGCTTCGCATTGACCGGGATAGGGAACCCATTCCGACGACGCTTCGGCGTCGACGACATTAAGGTCACGATCGATGGTAACGCGCAGCCAGAGTTCATGAATCGGCAGGCCGTTCGGCCGGATGCCCGACGCAAGCGCGACATCGCGCGGCTTGTGATCGGTCAGGCTAGCCTCGATATCCCACAAGCCGTCGTCACGCTCGTAGGCTTCCGCTCGAATTGCGCGTCGATGTCGCAACTGACGGGGTACGGGCTCGGATAGCGGCATGCTGGAGGTTGAGGCCGGAAAGGAAAACCTGCGGATTCTAGCATATCGGGCACCCGGGACACTTTGTCGCAGCGCCAGGTTGACGCAGCGGCAAATTGACGCAGATATCGGAATTCCTGCACGCGCGAAAGCGGTTCCATGCGGCAAGATCGCGCACGGCAGCTGTGGCGATCAGTCGTCGCCGAACAGCTCTTCGCCGCCCTTGAGCAATTTCACGATGGTCGCACTCGAGAAGCCCCGCGCCGCCAGGAAGCGAGCCTGCTTCGCGCGCTCGGCGGGCGTTTCCGGCAGCACACCGAATTTCTTGCGCCACACCGCCTGCGCACGCGCCCATTCCGTCTCGCGCAGCTGCGCGCCGACCGCTTCGACGAGCGTGTCGCCGACCGCATGCCGTTTCAGTTCATTGACGATCCGCGCGACGCCGACGCGCGACGCGCGGCGATGCATGAGACTTTCGGCGAAACGCGCGTCCGACAGCCAGCCCTCCTGTTCGAGGGCGTCGAGGAGCGGCTCGACCGATTCGTCTTCGCCCGCATACGGCGCGAGCTTGCGGGCGAGTTCGGAGCGGCTGTATTCACGCCGGGACAAATAGCCGAGCGCCCGCCCCTTTAGCGAACGCACGGGCTTCGACGACGATGAGCCGCGCCCGGATGCGTCGCCTCCTTCCGTCGACGATGCGCCCGACGTCGCGCGGGCGCGTCTGCAGTGGCGCAAGGCCGAGATCGATATCGGC
>NZ_JAHACR010000127.1 GCF_018375725.1 Burkholderia sp.
TCGTCACGCCCTGCGCCTTCGCCGAAGCGGCGAGCGTCGTCGCGATCCGGTCGGTTTCGAACAGCCCCGGCAGCAGATTGTTGATCGTCACGCCCTGCCCCGCGACCTTGCGCGACAGCCCCGCGACGAAGCCGGTCAGCCCCGAGCGCGCGCCGTTCGACAGCGCGAGCACGTCGATCGGCGCCTTCACGGCCGAACTCGTAATGTTGACGATCCGGCCGAAACCGCGCGCGATCATTCCGTCGACGGTCGCGCGAATCAGTTCGATCGGCGTCAGCATGTTCGACTCGAGCGCGCGGATCCAGTCGTCGTGCGAGAAATCGCGGAAGTCGCCGGGCGGCGGCCCGCCGGCATTCGTCACGAGAATGTCCGGCTGCGGGCAGGCGGCGAGCGCGGCCGCGCGGCCGTCGGGCGTCGTGATGTCGCAGGCGACGGCGGTGATCGACACGTTCGATTCGGCGCGGATCTCCTCCGCGGTTTCCTCGAGCGTCTCGCGCGTGCGCGCGACGATCACGAGATTCACGCCCTCGGCGGCCAGCGCTTCCGCGCAGCCGCGTCCGAGGACCTTGCTCGCCGCGCACACGAGCGCGGTCTTGCCTGCGATGCCCAGATCCATCGATGCCCTTCCCTGCGATGTGCGCCGGCCAAAGCGGCGGCGCGGGTTGTCGGTCGGTTTCGTCCTATGACTTGCCGATGAGACATCGATAATATCCGGATCGCGCGGGCCATCTTGGGTAAACTTGCGGCTATGCTGCGGAACCGGGCGTCCCGCCCGTTTGCCGCCCCGAATCTTTTTTGCCGCTCAGGCACCCCGTCATGAAACAGGACAGCCGTTTCCCGAATCTTTTCATCCTCGACCACCCGCTGATCCAGCACAAGCTCACCCACATGCGCGACAAGGACACGTCGACGCGCACGTTCCGCGAGCTGCTGCGCGAGATCACGCTGCTGATGGGTTATGAAATCACCCGCAACCTGCCGATCACGACCAAGCGGGTCGCGACCCCGCTCGTCGACATCGACGCGCCGGTGATCGCCGGCAAGAAGCTCGCGATCGTGCCGGTGCTGCGTGCGGGGATCGGGATGTCGGACGGTCTGCTCGAACTGATTCCGTCCGCACGCGTCGGCCATATCGGCGTGTACCGCGCCGACGACCACCGCCCGGTCGAATATCTGGTGCGCCTGCCCGACCTCGAGGACCGGATCTTCATCCTGTGCGATCCGATGGTTGCGACCGGCTACTCGGCCGTGCATGCGGTCGACGTGCTCAAGCGCCGCAACGTGCCGGCCGCCAACATCGTCTTCGTCGCGCTCGTGGCCGCGCCCGAGGGCATCCAGGTGTTCCAGGACGCGCATCCGGACGTGAAGGTGTACGTCGCATCGCTCGATTCGCACCTGAACGAGCACGCGTACATCGTGCCGGGCCTCGGCGACGCGGGCGACCGCCTGTTCGGCACGAAGAACTGACGCCGCGCGGCGCCCCGGCGGGCATCCGTCCGGGCGGTTTGCGGTGCGCGGCGCCCCGAGCGGGGCGCCGCCGCGTGATAAAATCACGTTCTACTCGACACGCGCGGCCCACGCGGCTTATTGCCCGCCCCGGCGGCCGCCGATTCAACGACACATTGGCATAAACGCCCGCGCAACGCGCGCAGGCGACGGAGAAAGGTATGGCTGGTCACTCGAAATGGGCCAACATCAAGCATAAGAAGGCAGCAGCCGACGCGAAGCGCGGCAAGATCTGGACCCGCCTCATCAAGGAAATTCAGGTGGCGGCACGCCTCGGCGGCGGCGACCCGGGCTCGAATCCGCGCCTGCGCCTCGCCGTCGACAAGGCGGCCGACGCGAACATGCCGAAGGACAACGTCAAACGCGCGATCGACCGCGGCGTCGGCGGCGCGGACGGCGCGAACTACGAGGAAATCCGCTACGAAGGCTACGGCATCGGCGGCGCGGCGATCATCGTCGACACGCTGACCGACAACCGCACCCGCACCGTCGCGGAAGTCCGTCACGCATTCTCGAAGTTCGGCGGCAACATGGGCACCGACGGTTCGGTCGCCTTCATGTTCGATCACGTCGGCCAGTTCCTGTTCGCGCCGGGCACGTCTGAAGATACGCTGATGGATGCGGCGCTCGAGGCGGGCGCGAACGACGTCAGCACGAACGACGACGGCTCGATCGAAGTGCTGTGCGACTGGCAGGAATTCTCGAAGGTGAAGGACGCGCTCGAAGCCGCCGGCTTCAAGGCGGAACTCGCCGAAGTGACGATGAAGCCGCAGAGCGAAGTCGAGTTCAACGGCGACGACGCGGCGAAGATGCAAAAGCTCCTGGATGCGCTCGAGAACCTCGACGACGTGCAGGAGGTGTATACGAACGCCGTCATCATCGAGGAATGAGATGCCGGCCGCCGCACGCGATTCGCGGCGGCGGCCCGACCGGTTTCGCGGCCGGCGCCTGAGTGCGCCGGCCGCCACGTTTTCTAGTCTGCGGGGAATCCCATGAAACTACTCGTCGTCGGTTCCGGCGGCCGCGAACACGCACTTGCGTGGAAGCTCGCCCAGTCGCCGCGCGTCCAGATGGTCTACGTCGCGCCCGGCAATGGCGGCACGGCACAGGACGAGCGCCTGAAGAATATCGACATCACGTCGCCCGACGCGCTCGCCGACTTCGCGGAAAGCGAAGGCGTCGCGTTCACGCTCGTCGGCCCGGAAGCGCCGCTCGCGGCCGGGATCGTCAACCTGTTCCGCGCGCGCGGGCTGAAGATCTTCGGCCCGACCCGCGAAGCGGCGCAGCTCGAAAGCTCGAAGGATTTCGCGAAGGCGTTCATGAAGCGCCACGGCATCCCGACGGCCGACTACGAAACATTCACCGATGCGGCCGCCGCCCATGCGTACCTCGATGCGAAGGGCGCGCCGATCGTCGTCAAGGCCGACGGCCTGGCCGCCGGCAAGGGCGTCGTCGTCGCGATGACGCTGGAAGAAGCGCACGCGGCCGTCGACATGATGCTGTCCGGCAACAAGCTCGGCGATGCCGGCGCGCGCGTCGTGATCGAGGAGTTCCTCGACGGCGAGGAAGCGAGCTTCATCGTGATGGTCGACGGCAAGCACGCGCTTGCGCTCGCATCGAGCCAGGACCACAAGCGCCTGCTCGACGAGGACCGCGGCCCGAACACGGGCGGCATGGGCGCCTACTCGCCCGCGCCGATCGTCACGCCGCAGATGCACGCGCGCGTGATGCGCGAAATCATCATGCCGACGGTGCGCGGCATGGAGAAGGACGGCATCCGCTTCACCGGCTTCCTGTACGCGGGCCTGATGATCGACAAGGACGGCAATCCGCGCACGCTGGAATTCAACTGCCGGATGGGCGACCCGGAGACGCAGCCGATCATGGCGCGTCTGAAGAGCGATTTCTCGAAGGTCGTCGAACAGGCGATCGCGGGCACGCTCGATACGCTCGAGCTCGAATGGGACCGCCGCACCGCGCTCGGCGTCGTGCTGGCCGCCCACGGCTACCCTGACGCACCGCGCAAGGGCGACCGCATCAACGGCATCCCGGCCGAGACCGAGCAGGCCGTGACGTTCCATGCGGGCACGACGCTCGACGGCGACAAGCTGACGACGTCGGGCGGCCGCGTGCTGTGCGTGGTCGGCCTCGCCGACTCGGTGCGCGAGGCGCAGCAGCACGCCTACGAAACGATCAACCAGATCAATTTCGAAGGCATGCAGTACCGCCGCGACATCGGCTACCGCGCACTGAACCGCAAGAGCGCGTGACGTCGGCACCGCCGGACGGCGGTGCCTTTTCTCTGCCGGGGTTCGATAGAATGCCCGGCAGATGCTTTTTTGATGCACCCCGGCGAAAGCGGGGGCGCCCAGTTCAGAGATGACCGATTCGACCTACGACGTGGAACGCGTGCGCGCCTATCTTCAGGGCCTGCAAACGCGCATTGCCGACGCGCTCGGCGCGCTTGACGGCACGCCGCTTGCGACCGACGCATGGCAGCGCGAGCCGGGCGAGCGCCTGCGCGGCGGCGGCTGCACGCGCATCCTCGAGGGCGGACAGGTGTTCGAGCGCGCCGGCATCGGCTTTTCCGACGTCGCCGGCGACGCGCTGCCGCCGTCGGCCAGCGCGGCGCGGCCGCAGCTGGCGGGCCGCGGCTTCGAGGCGCTCGGCGTGTCGCTCGTGCTGCACCCGCGCAACCCGTATTGCCCGACCGTGCACATGAACGTGCGGATGCTGATCGCGACCAAGCCTGGCGAGGAGCCCGTGTTCTGGTTCGGCGGCGGCATGGATCTGACGCCGATTTACGGCTTCGAAGAAGATGCCCGTCATTTCCATCAGACCTGCAAGGACGCGCTCGATCCGTTCGGCGCGGATCTTTACCCGCGCTTCAAGCAATGGTGCGACGAGTATTTCTTCCTCAAGCACCGCAACGAAGCGCGCGGCATCGGCGGCATCTTCTTCGACGACCACGCCGAGCCTGGCTTCGAACGCGCATTCGAGATGATGCAGCGTGTCGGCGACGCATTCCTGAGCGCCTACCTGCCGATCGTCGAGCGACGCCGCGACACGCCGTACGGCGAGCGCGAGCGCGCGTTCCAGGCATACCGCCGCGGCCGCTATGTCGAGTTCAACCTGGTATTCGACCGGGGCACCCTGTTCGGCCTGCAAAGCGGCGGCCGGACCGAGTCGATCCTGATGTCGATGCCACCCGTCGCGAACTGGCGCTACAACTGGCAACCCGAGCCGGGCTCGCCGGAAGCGCGCCTGACCAGCGATTTCCTCGTGCCGCGCGACTGGGTCTGAGCCCGGCCGCCCGCGACCGCAACGTTAAGGAAGCGTTCTGGACATCCCTGCCAGCCTCGCCCCGCTGCCGCGCCGTATCGGCCTGCTGGGCGGCACGTTCGACCCGATCCACGACGGCCACCTCGCGCTCGCGCGACGCTTCGCCGAGGTGCTCGACCTGACCGAACTGGTGCTGCTGCCCGCCGGGCAGCCGTACCAGAAGCGCGGCGTGTCGCCGGCCGAGCATCGGCTCGCGATGACCCGCGCGGCCGCGCAGTCGCTCGTATTGCCGGGCGTGACCGTCAGCGTCGCGACCGACGAAATCGAGCATGCAGGGCCGACGTACACGGTCGAGACGCTCGCGCGCTGGCGCGGGCGCATCGGCCCCGATGCATCGCTGTCGCTCCTGATCGGCGCGGATCAGCTCGTGCGTCTCGACACCTGGCGCGACTGGCAGCGCCTGTTCGCCTACGCGCACGTCTGCGTGGCGACCCGTCCCGGCTTCGCTCTCGGCGCGGCGTCGCAGGCCGTCGCGCAGGAAGTCGCCGCGCGGCAGGCCGGCGCCGCCGTACTCGAGGCCACGCCGGCCGGCCATGTGCTGATCGACACGACGCTCGCGTTCGACGTCGCCGCGACCGACATCCGCGCGCACCTGCGCGAATGCCTCGCGCGCCACGCCCGGATGCCCGACGCGTCGGTCGAGCATGTGCCGCCGGCCGTCTGGGCCTATATTCTTCAACATCGCCTTTACCATTCCTGATTCCATGGATATCCGCAAACTGCAGCGCGTGATCGTCGACGCCCTCGAAGACGTCAAGGCGCAAGACATCAAAGTTTTCAACACGAGCCATCTGACCGAGCTGTTCGATCGCGTGATCGTCGCGTCCGGCACGTCGAACCGGCAGACCAAGGCGCTGGCGTCGAACGTCCGCGACAAGGTCAAGGAGGCCGGCGGCGACGTCGTCAGCTCCGAAGGCGAAGACACGGGCGAATGGGTGCTCGTCGACTGCGGCGACGCGGTCGTGCACATCCTGCATCCCGCGCTGCGCCAGTACTACAACCTCGAGGAAATCTGGGGCGACAAGCCGGTGCGCATGAAGCTCGGCGGCAAGAGCCCGAACGGTGCGGCCACCGATGCCGACGACGAGGAAGACGAGGACGGCGACGTCAGCCCGGCACGCAAGACGCCCGCCCGCCGTCGCTGACCCCGGCCGATGAAGCTGCACATCCTCGCGGTCGGGCACAAGATGCCCGGCTGGATCGCGTCCGGTTTCGACGAATACACGAAGCGGATGCCGCCCGAGCTGCGCATCGAGCTGCGTGAGATCAAGCCCGAGCTGCGCTCCGGCGGCCGAAGCGCCGAAAGCGTGATGGCCGCCGAACGGCAGAAAATCGAGGCCGCCCTACCCAAGCATGCGCGCATCGTCGCGCTCGACGAGCGCGGCCGCGACTGGACGACGATGCAGCTCGCCCAGGCGCTGCCCGGCTGGCAGCAGGACGGCCGCGACGTCGCCTTCATCATCGGCGGTGCCGACGGGCTCGATCCGGAACTGAAAGCGCGCGCCGAACTGCTGTTGCGCATCTCCAGCATGACGCTGCCGCATGGCATGGTGCGCGTGCTGCTTGCCGAACAGCTTTACCGGGCGTGGAGCATCACGCAGAATCACCCCTATCACCGCGCCTGACGCGTCGTCCTCGTGACGCGTCCGGCGCGCGGCCAACGAGAACCACGACATCATGCCGTCCAGCGCCTCCCCCGAACTTTTCCCGACCCTTTATCTCGCTTCGCAAAGCCCGCGCCGCCAGGAACTGCTTCAGCAGATCGGCGTGCGCTTCGAATTGCTGCTGCCCCGCCCCGACGAGGACGCCGAAGCGCTCGAAGCCGAGCTGCCCGGCGAAGCCGCCGACCGCTACGTGGTGCGCGTGACCGTCGCGAAGGCCGAGGCCGCGCATGCGCGCCTCGTCGCCAGCGGCAAGCCGGCCGCGCCGGCGCTCGTCGCCGACACGACCGTGACGATCGACGGCGCGATCCTCGGCAAGCCGGCCGATCCGGCCGACGCGCTCGCGATGCTGGCCCGCCTCGCCGGCCGCGAACACGAGGTGCTGACCGCCGTCGCCGTCGTCGACGCCTCCGGCGCGCTTTTGCCGCCCGCGCTGTCGCGCTCGACCGTGCGCTTTGCCGCCGCCTCGCGCGACGCGTTCGCCCGCTACGTCGAAACCGGCGAGCCGTTCGGGAAGGCCGGCGCGTATGCGATCCAGGGCCGCGCGGCCGAGTTCATCGAGCGGATCGACGGTTCCCATTCAGGTATCATGGGTCTGCCCCTTTTTGAGACAGCGGCGCTCCTCCGAGCGGCACGCGTCGACTTCTGAATCGCATCATGAACGAAGAAATCCTGATCAACATCACGCCGCAGGAAACGCGGGTCGCACTCGTCCAGCAAGGCGCGGTGCAGGAGCTTCACGTCGAGCGCACGCTGTCGCGCGGACGCGTCGGCAACATCTATCTCGGCAAGGTCGTGCGCGTGCTGCCCGGCATGCAGTCCGCGTTCATCGATATCGGTCTCGAGCGCGCGGCGTTCCTGCACGTCGCCGACATCTGGCAGCCGCGCCTGCCCGGCGATCCGCAGTCGAGCGCGCAGCACCAGCCGATCGAGAAGACGGTGTTCGAGGGCCAGACGCTGATGGTGCAGGTCATCAAGGATCCGATCGGCACGAAAGGCGCACGACTGTCGACGCAGGTGAGCATCGCGGGCCGCACGCTCGTCTATCTGCCGCAGGAGCCGCACATCGGCATCTCGCAGAAGATCGAGAGCGAGGCCGAGCGCGAAGCGGTGCGTGCGCGGCTGACTGCGGTGATCCCGACCGACGAGAAAGGCGGCTATATCGTGCGCACGATCGCCGAGGACGCGACGGGCGAGGAACTGGCATCCGATGTCGCGTACCTCCGCAAGACCTGGGCAACGATCGTCGCGCAGGCGCAGCGGCTGCCGGCGACGAGCCTGCTCTATCAGGATCTCGACCTCGCGCAGCGCGTGCTGCGCGATTTCGCGAACGACGACACGTCGCGCATCCAGGTCGATTCGCGCGAGACGCACCAGCGCCTCGCCGAGTTCGCGGCGGAATTCACGCCGGCCGTCAGCCCGAAGCTGCATCACTACACCGGCGAGCGGCCGCTGTTCGACCTGTACAACATCGAGACGGAAATCCAGCGTGCGCTGTCGCGGCGTGTCGATCTGAAGTCGGGCGGCTACCTGATGATCGACCAGACCGAAGCGATGACGACGATCGACGTGAACACCGGCGGCTACGTCGGCGCGCGCAATTTCGACGACACGATCTTCAAGACCAACCTCGAGGCCGCGCATACGATCGCGCGGCAGCTGCGGCTGCGCAACCTCGGCGGGATCATCATCATCGACTTCATCGACATGGAGAATGCCGAGCATCGCGACGCGGTGCTCGCCGAACTGAAAAAAGCGCTCGCGCGCGACCGCACGCGCGTCACCGTCAACGGTTTCTCGCAGCTCGGACTCGTGGAAATGACCCGCAAGCGCACGCGCGAGTCGCTCGCGCATGTGCTGTGCGAGCCGTGCCCGACCTGTCAGGGGAAAGGCCAGGTCAAGACGTCGCGCACGGTCTGCTACGACATCCTGCGCGAAATCCTGCGCGAGTCGCGGCAGTTCAATCCGCGCGAGTTCCGCGTGATCGCCGCGCAGCAGGTGATCGACCTGTTCCTCGACGAGGAGTCGCAGCATCTCGCGATGCTGATCGACTTCATCGGCAAGCCGGTGTCGCTGCAGGTCGAATCGAATCTCAGCCAGGAGCAGTACGATATCGTGCTGATGTAAGCCTCCCCGGGAAGCCTTGTCCGTCAAGGCTTTCGCATTTCCGGAGCAGCCTCGCCCGCGCCCCCGCGCGGCAGGCCGCTGCCACGCATGATCGCGGATTCGCACCGCGGGTGGCGGCGTCGCATGGTGCGGCGCTGCTTTGTGACAACCCGCGGGACGGCCGCATCGCCCCCTTCACCCCGTCATATCGACACAGAGATCCACCATGAAAAAACACAATCACCGCCAACGCAAAAAACTCCGTCTCGGCGAGTTCCGCGAACTGGGCTTTGCCGCGTCCGCGCAGTTTCGCAGCCAATTGAACGACGACGAGCGCGAAGCCGTGCTCGATACCTTCACTGCCTGCATCGAGGCCAACGGCCTGCTTGCCTTCATCTCGCTGAACACGGGCGTCGACGCCTACCTGATTTCCGGCGAGCCGCGCGGCTCGGCAACGGAAGCGCAACGCGAATCGGTTCGCCTGTGGCTGGAGTCCAAGGCGGAATTCACCGACGTCGAAGTGGGCGAGCTGTCCGACTCCTGGCGCACGCGTTCCTGAGCGCGCCTGACACCCCGCCTCGCTTCCCATGAAGCGAGGCGCGCCGGGCGGCAACCGGCAGGCCCGCCACGGCGGCGGCCGCGCGCCGCCCCAGCCACCGATTCGATCGCGTCCTTTCGCCGGCCATTTAGGCGAGACACGTTACACTCTCCCCTCACATGGTGCGCCGCACGCACCCGCCTTCCATCGCCAGCAGGCACGCGCGCCTGCCCCGACCCATGGAGTGAGTTTCGATGAGCGGCGGTTTTCCGCGTCCAGCCTTCCACATGTCGTCGCCGTCCGCGACAGCCCTCCTGATCCTTGTCGCCGCCGCGCTGTTGTCCGGCTGCGGGCTGCTGGCCAAGCAACATCCGCCGGCGCCGATCAGCGAGGCGCTCGTCGAGCCGGTCGAGGAAACGGCCGGCGAGCCGCTGACGCTGCCGCCGACGCCGGCCCCCGTCCAGCCGGAGGAAGCCGATACGCAGCGCAGACCGCGCCGCGAGGCCGCGCATCCGAAACCTGCGCAACACCCGGAAATGCCGCCCCCCGCACCGCCGACACCGGCGCCGATCGTCGCGACGCGCACGCTCGACCGCAACCAGCTTCACGCGCTGCTCGACAGCGAAGTGGCACGCCGCGGCGGCAAGGTCATCGGCCGCGCAGTCGACATGGTCACCGATGCGAACGGCCGGCCGCGCGAAATGATCGTCAATCTGCAGGGCTTCATGGGCGTCGGCGACCGCAAGGTCAGCTTCCCGTGGAATGTGTTCCGCTTCACGCCGGGCAGCAAGCGCGAACCGATCGTGCTCGACGTGCCGGCCGGCGAGCTGCCGCCCGCCAACCGCCCGAAGATGCTCCCGCAGTCCGGCATCTCCGCCGCCACACGGCTGCCCGTGCTCGACAGCGACATCGAGCGCCCGAACGGCATGAAGATCGGCCGCGTCGTCGACGTGCTGATCGACCGCGACGCACAACCGCAGGCGGTCGTGCTCGATCTCGGCGGGTTCGTCAATCCGGCGCGCCGCACGATTGCCGCGAACTGGTCGGCGCTGCGCTTCGTCACGCGCGACAAGGCGCTGCGCCCGCAGCTCGACCTGAACGACACGCAGATCAAGGCGTCGCCGCCCTATGCGGCCGACAAGCCGGTCGTCGCCGTGTCGCCGCCAGTTCCGGCCGCCGCCGCGCCGACGTCGGCGTCGTCAGCGAGAACCGCACGATGACGATCCCGCATTCCGTCAGCGTGCGCAGCCTGCGCTCCCTCGACTGGCTCAACTTCTTCGTCGCCAACGTTCAGACCGGCTTCGGCCCGTTCATCGCGTCGTACCTCGCGTCGCACAAGTGGACGCAGGGCGAGATCGGCATGGTGCTGTCGATCGGCACGATCAGCGCGATGGTGAGCCAGGTGCCGGGCGGCGCGGCCGTCGACGCGCTGAAGAACAAGAAAGGCGCGGCCGCATGGGCGATCGCGGCGATCATCCTGTCCGCGGTGCTGCTCGCCGCCAGCCCGACGATCGTGCCCGTGATCGCCGCCGAAGTCTTCCACG
>NZ_JAHACR010000128.1 GCF_018375725.1 Burkholderia sp.
CTGATTGCGCCGATCGCGATGGAAGAAGGTCTGCGTTTCGCAATCCGTGAAGGCGGCCGCACCGTCGGTGCTGGCGTCGTCGCCAAGATCATCGAGTAAGCCAGTTATTCGTTGATCGACAGTTTCGGGGCTGGTGAAAGCCAGCCCCAACATGGTCTAGGGGTATAGCTCAACTGGCAGAGCGTCGGTCTCCAAAACCGAAGGTTGGGGGTTCGATTCCCTCTGCCCCTGCCAAAAAAGCCACGTTCTACGTGGCATTTGTTTTAAGGTGTTATGGCGAATCCATCGGTCGAAACTGTAAATACCTCCGGCGATAAGCTGATGCTGGCCCTGGGCGTATTGCTGGTCTTGGTCGGATTCGTCGGCTTCTTCTGGCTTGGCGGCCAGCAGTGGTACATCCGCGGTGCCGCATTGGCTGCCGGTTTGATCGCTGGCGTTATCGTCGGGCTGATGTCGGCTCCTGGCAAAAGTCTCATCGCCTTTGCCAAGGATTCGTACAAGGAAGTTCGCAAGGTCGTATGGCCCACCCGCAAGGAAGCGACGCAAACCACGCTCGTCGTGTTTGGTTTTGTGCTCGTGATGGCGATTTTCCTCTGGTTGAGCGATAAATCCATCGAATGGGTGATTTTCTCGGTGATTCTGGGTTGGAAATGATATGAACGATACTCCGGCATCCCCGAGCGGAAAACGTTGGTACGTCGTGCACGCCTACTCCGGCATGGAGAAGAGCGTGCAACGGGCGCTTCAAGAGCGCATTGAGCGTGCTGGCATGCAGGATAAATTCGGTCAGATCCTGGTTCCGACCGAAGAAGTGGTTGAAGTCAAGGGCGGCCACAAGGCCGTGACCGAGCGTCGTTTCTTCCCCGGCTATGTGCTGGTCGAGATGGAAATGACTGACGAAACGTGGCACCTCGTGAAAAACACCGCGAAGGTGACCGGCTTCGTGGGCGGTGCGCGCAATCGCCCGACGCCGATTTCCCCCAAGGAAGTCGAGAAGATCATGTCGCAGATGCAGGAAGGCGTCGAAAAGCCGCGTCCCAAGACCCTCTTCGAGGTCGGCGAGATGGTGCGGGTCAAGGAAGGCCCGTTCACGGACTTCAACGGCACCGTCGAAGAAGTGAACTACGAAAAATCGCGAGTGCGTGTATCGGTCACGATCTTCGGGCGCGCTACCCCGGTCGAACTCGAATTCGGCCAGGTCGAAAAAGTTTGATCCCGATTCGATGGGCAGCCTCGGCTGCCCGTCTTCGCGCTTACGGCCCGCGTCATGGCCGTTGAGGAGCGCCAGTAGCCGAGCGGCGAACGCGCGTTATCACTCATCGAACGCCGCTTGGCGTTCCAACGAGGTTTTCAAATGGCAAAGAAGATTGTCGGCTTTATCAAGCTGCAGATTCCTGCAGGTAAAGCCAACCCGTCGCCGCCGGTCGGTCCGGCACTGGGCCAGCGCGGCCTGAACATCATGGAGTTCTGCAAGGCGTTCAACGCGCAGACTCAAGGTATGGAGCCGGGTCTGCCGGTGCCGGTCGTCATCACGGCATACGCTGACAAGAGCTTTACCTTCGTGATGAAGACGCCGCCGGCAACCGTCCTGATCAAGAAGGCGGCGAAGGTGGACAAGGGCTCGAGCAAGCCGCACACCGACAAGGTCGGCTCGATCACGCGTGCTCAAGCTGAAGAAATCGCGAAGACCAAGATGCCGGATCTTACGGCAGCTGATCTGGACGCAGCCGTTCGCACCATCGCTGGTAGCGCACGCTCGATGGGCATCACTGTGGAGGGCGTGTAAATGGCTAAGATCTCCAAGCGCCGTCAGGCATTTGCCGCCAAGGTCGACCGTCAGAAGCTGTACGCGATCGAAGACGCACTGAGCCTCGTGAAGGAATGCGCGAGCGCGAAGTTCGACGAGTCGATCGACGTTGCTGTCCAGCTCGGCATCGATGCAAAGAAGTCGGACCAGGTCGTTCGTGGTTCGGTCGTGCTGCCGGCTGGTACCGGCAAGTCGGTTCGCGTTGCTGTGTTCGCGCAGGGCGAGAAGGCTGAGCAAGCACGTGCAGCCGGCGCGGAAATCGTCGGTATGGAAGACCTGGCTGAGCAGATCAAGGCTGGCCAGATGGACTTCGACATCGTGATCGCTTCGCCGGACACGATGCGTATCGTCGGTACGCTCGGCCAGATCCTCGGCCCGCGCGGCCTGATGCCGAACCCGAAGGTCGGTACGGTCACGCCGGATGTCGCAACCGCCGTCAAGAACGCGAAGGCTGGTCAGGTTCAGTTCCGTGTCGACAAGGCCGGTATCATCCACGCAACGATCGGCCGTGCATCGTTCGAGCCGACCGCACTGCGCTCGAACCTGTCGGCGCTGATCGAAGCGCTGCAGAAGGCCAAGCCGGCAACGAGCAAGGGCGTGTACCTGCGCAAGATCGCACTGTCGAGCACGATGGGCGTCGGCGTGCGTGTCGACCAGGCTACGCTGGCCGCGCAGTAAGCAAGAAATTCCGGCCGCTTCTCGAAGCGGCCAAAAAGGGCTTTGGGCGGTTGTCCGCGCGGTAAGGCGGGCAACCGGTTATCAAAGACCGTTGGTGGGCGTGTCGCAGTCAGGCAAGCCCTTAATTCAAGCCAACGCAGATGGCGAACCCGAAAAAGTTTTGCAGTGGTGAAGCCGCAGGTCGTGAAGCAATTCCCGGCATGAGGTGGAAATACTCCTAACGAGTCGGACGCCGTTGTTGAACGAGGTACGCGAGGCTTCATGCCGAACGTATCGTTTCTGGAGGCTAACCGTGCCGCTTAATAGAGAAGACAAGCAAGCCGTCGTCGCTGAGGTTGCCGCGCAAGTCGCGAAGGCCCAGACCGTTGTGCTGGCTGAGTATCGTGGAATTGCGGTTGGCGATCTGACCAAGCTGCGCGCGAAAGCGCGTGAGCAACAGGTTTACCTGCGCGTGTTGAAGAACACGCTGGCGCGCCGCGCCGTCGAAGGTACGCCGTTTGCTCCGCTGGCAGAGCAGATGACCGGCCCCCTGATCTACGGCATCTCGGAAGATGCAATTGCTGCTGCGAAGGTCGTCAACGACTTCAGCAAGAGCAATGACAAGTTGGTCATCAAGGCGGGTTCGTTCGATGGCAAGGTGATGGACAAGGCTGGCGTGCAAGCGCTGGCAAGCATCCCGAGCCGTGAAGAACTGCTCTCGAAGCTGCTGTTCGTTATGCAAGCGCCTGTTTCCGGCTTTGCGCGTGCTCTGGCCGCGCTGGCTGAGAAGAAGCAAGCCGAAGCTGCGTAATCGAACGCATATCAGCGTCACTGATCGCTGGCTGTATCCGAATTCAATTTAGGAGTATTTCAAATGGCAATCGCAAAAGAAGACATCCTGGCAGCAGTCGAAGGGATGACCGTTCTGGAACTGAACGAACTGGTCAAGGCATTCGAAGAAAAGTTTGGCGTGTCGGCAGCTGCTGTTGCAGTCGCTGGCCCGGCAGGCGGCGGCGCTGCTGCTGCTGCTGAAGAAAAGACCGACTTCACGGTCGTTCTGGCTGAAGCAGGCGGCAACAAGGTTGCAGTCATCAAGGCAGTTCGCGAACTGACGGGCCTGGGCCTGAAGGAAGCGAAGGACCTGGTTGACGGCGCACCGAAGCCTGTCAAGGAAGGCGTCGACAAGGCTGCTGCTGAAGAAGCCAAGAAGAAGCTGGAAGAAGCCGGCGCGAAGGTCGAACTCAAGTAAGTTTCGACGCGCTGTGCGAAGGCTGGCGGTATTTCCACCGCCGGCCTTTTTGTGCTTTGTGGGGACGTCGTTTTGGCACTCTTTAACGTGCCGAAGAAAACGGCCCCAGAAGCCAAAGAAAACCGCCGAATCATCGTGATGGGCGATTCTCTTTGTCTTCTGAAGCGACTGCAGAAGGCAAGTTTGGTCGGGCAGCGGGCAACACAGGCATCCGCTGCCGTCAGCCAGCGGTTGGTAGCGGCCAACCACCAAGCTTCTCGGCTCGTTCAAGCCGTCGGACGGCCATCGGGTCTCAGTCGGTGAACACTCGGGTATGACACGTCCAGGTATTCCGCCTCGACGGCGCCCGCCGTGATTCGGAGATCGTATGCAATATTCCTTCACCGAGAAGAAGCGCATTCGCAAGAGTTTTGCGAAGCGCCCCATCGTTCACCAAGTTCCATTCCTGCTGGCCACCCAGCTTGAATCATTCAGCACGTTTCTGCAAGCCGATGTTCCGCCGGCGCAACGCAAGCCTGAGGGTTTGCAGGCCGCTTTCACATCGGTATTTCCCATTGTTTCGCACAACGGCTTTGCGCGTCTCGAGTTCGTGAGCTACGCGCTGTCGCCGCCGGCATTCAACATCAAGGAATGCCAGCAGCGTGGCCTGACGTACTGTTCCGCGCTGCGCGCGAAAGTGCGTCTGGTGATCCTCGACAAGGAATCGCCGAACAAGCCGGTCGTCAAGGAGGTGAAGGAGCAGGAAGTGTACATGGGCGAACTGCCGCTCATGACGCCGACGGGCTCGTTCGTCATCAACGGCACCGAGCGTGTGATCGTCTCGCAGCTGCACCGTTCGCCGGGCGTGTTCTTCGAACACGACAAGGGCAAGACGCACAGCTCGGGCAAGCTGCTGTTCTCCGCACGGATCATCCCTTACCGCGGCTCGTGGCTCGACTTCGAATTCGATCCGAAGGACATCCTGTACTTCCGCGTCGACCGCCGCCGCAAGATGCCGGTCACGATCCTGCTGAAGGCAATTGGTCTCACGCCGGAACAGATCCTCGCGAACTTCTTCGTGTTCGACAACTTCACGCTGATGCCGGAAGGCGCGCAGCTCGAGTTCGTGCCGGAGCGTCTGCGTGGTGAAGTCGCGCGTTTCGACATCGCGGATCGCGATGGCAAGGTCATCGTCCAGAAGGACAAGCGGATCAACGCGAAGCACATCCGCGACCTCGAAGCAGCGAAGACCAAGTTCATCTCGGTGCCGGAAGACTATCTGCTCGGCCGCGTGCTGGCGAAGAACGTCGTCGACGGCGAGACCGGCGAAGTGATCGCGAACGCGAACGACGAGATCACCGAAAGCGTGCTCGAGAAGCTGCGCGAAGCGGGCATCAAGGAAATCCAGACGCTCTACACGAACGATCTGGATCAGGGTCCGTACATCTCGTCGACGCTGCGTGTCGACGAAACCGCCGACAAGACCGCGGCACGCATCGCGATCTACCGCATGATGCGTCCGGGCGAGCCGCCGACCGAAGAAGCGGTCGAGGCGCTGTTCAACCGCCTGTTCTACAGCGAAGAAGCGTACGACCTGTCGAAGGTCGGCCGCATGAAGTTCAACCGCCGCGTCGGCCGTGACGAGATCACCGGCCCGATGACGCTGCAGGACGACGACATCCTCGCGACGATCAAGATCCTCGTCGAGCTGCGCAACGGCAAGGGCGAAGTGGACGACATCGACCACCTCGGCAACCGTCGCGTGCGTTGCGTCGGCGAACTGGCGGAAAACCAGTTCCGTGCCGGCCTCGTGCGCGTCGAGCGCGCGGTCAAGGAACGCCTCGGCCAGGCCGAGAGCGAAAACCTGATGCCGCACGACCTGATCAACTCGAAGCCGATTTCGTCGGCGATCCGCGAGTTCTTCGGTTCGTCGCAGCTGTCGCAGTTCATGGACCAGACCAACCCGCTGTCGGAAATCACGCACAAGCGTCGTGTGTCCGCACTGGGCCCGGGCGGTCTGACGCGCGAGCGCGCAGGCTTCGAAGTCCGCGACGTGCACCCGACCCACTACGGCCGCGTGTGCCCGATCGAAACGCCGGAAGGTCCGAACATCGGCCTGATCAACTCGCTCGCACTGTACGCGCACCTGAACGAATACGGCTTCCTCGAAACGCCGTACCGCAAGGTGGTCGACGGCAAGGTCACGGACCAGATCGACTATCTGTCGGCGATCGAAGAAGGCCGCTACATGATCGCGCAGGCGAACGCGGCGATCGACGAGAACGGCCAGCTGGTCGACGAACTGGTGTCGTCGCGTGAAGCCGGCGAAACGATGATGGTGACGCCGGATCGCATCCAGTACATGGACGTGGCGCCGTCGCAGATCGTGTCGGTTGCAGCTTCGCTGATTCCGTTCCTCGAGCACGACGACGCGAACCGTGCACTGATGGGCTCGAACATGCAGCGTCAGGCCGTGCCGTGTCTGCGTCCGGAGAAGCCGGTCGTCGGTACGGGCATCGAGCGCACCTGCGCGGTCGACTCGGGCACGACGGTTCAGGCGTTCCGTGGCGGCGTGGTCGACTACGTCGACGCAGGCCGTATCGTGATTCGCGTGAACGACGACGAAGCGGTCGCAGGTGAAGTCGGTGTCGACATCTACAACCTGATCAAGTACACGCGTTCGAACCAGAACACGAACATCAACCAGCGTCCGATCGTGAAGATGGGCGACAAGGTTTCGCGCGGCGACGTGCTGGCCGACGGCGCATCGACGGACCTGGGCGAGCTCGCGCTCGGCCAGAACATGCTGATCGCGTTCATGCCGTGGAACGGCTACAACTTCGAGGACTCGATCCTGATCTCGGAGAAGGTCGTGGCCGACGATCGCTACACGTCGATCCACATCGAAGAGCTGAACGTCGTTGCTCGCGACACGAAGCTCGGGCCGGAAGAAATCACGCGCGACATCTCGAACCTGGCGGAAGTCCAGCTCGGCCGTCTCGACGAATCGGGCATCGTGTACATCGGTGCGGAAGTCGAAGCGGGCGACGTGCTGGTCGGCAAGGTGACGCCGAAGGGCGAAACCCAGCTGACGCCGGAAGAGAAGCTGCTGCGCGCGATTTTCGGCGAGAAGGCGTCGGACGTGAAGGACACGTCGCTGCGCGTGCCGTCGGGCATGAGCGGCACGGTGATCGACGTCCAGGTCTTCACGCGTGAAGGCATCCAGCGCGACAAGCGCGCGCAACAGATCATCGACGATGAACTGAAGCGCTACCGTCTGGACCTGAACGACCAGCTGCGCATCGTGGAAGGCGACGCATTCCAGCGTCTCGCGCGCATGCTCGTGGGCAAGGTCGCGAACGGCGGCCCGAAGAAGCTCGCGAAGGGCACGAAGATCGACCAGGCTTACCTGGAAGACCTCGACCACTACCACTGGTTCGACATCCGCCTCGCGGACGACGAAGCGGCAGCGCAGCTCGAAGCGATCAAGAACTCGATCGAAGAGAAGCGTCACCAGTTCGACCTCGCGTTCGAAGAGAAGCGCAAGAAGCTCACGCAAGGCGACGAACTGCCGCCGGGCGTGCTGAAGATGGTCAAGGTGTACCTCGCGGTGAAGCGCCGTCTGCAGCCTGGCGACAAGATGGCAGGCCGTCACGGTAACAAGGGTGTCGTGTCGAAGATCGTTCCGGTCGAAGACATGCCGTACATGGCCGACGGCCGTCCGGCAGACGTCGTGCTGAACCCGCTCGGCGTTCCGTCGCGGATGAACGTGGGTCAGGTTCTGGAAGTGCACCTCGGCTGGGCCGCGAAGGGTCTGGGCTGGCGTATCGGCGAAATGCTGCAGCGCCAGGCGAAGATCGAGGAACTGCGTGTCTTCCTGACGAAGATCTACAACGAGTCGGGTCGCGCGGAAGATCTGGAGAGCTTCACCGACGAGGAAATCCTCGAGCTCGCGAAGAACCTGCGCGAAGGCGTGCCGTTCGCGACGCCGGTGTTCGACGGTGCGACCGAGGAAGAAATGTCGAAGATGCTCGATCTGGCATTCCCGGACGACATCGCCGAACAGCTCGACATGAACCCGTCGAAGAACCAGGTCCGCCTGTACGACGGCCGCACGGGCGAGCAGTTCGAGCGCCGCGTGACGCTGGGCTACATGCACTACCTGAAGCTGCACCACCTGGTCGACGACAAGATGCACGCGCGTTCGACGGGCCCGTACTCGCTCGTGACGCAGCAGCCGCTGGGCGGTAAGGCGCAGTTCGGTGGCCAGCGTTTCGGTGAGATGGAAGTGTGGGCGCTCGAAGCGTACGGCGCATCCTACGTGCTGCAGGAAATGCTGACGGTGAAGTCGGACGACGTGAACGGCCGGACCAAGGTGTATGAAAACCTGGTCAAGGGCGACCACGTGATCGACGCCGGCATGCCTGAGTCGTTCAACGTGTTGGTGAAGGAAATCCGGTCGCTCGGCATCGACATCGACCTGGACCGGGACTAATCGGACTACTGGAGAGAAGCGATGAAAGCTTTGCTCGATCTATTCAAGCAAGTCCAACAAGAAGAAGTTTTTGACGCGATCAAGATCGGTCTGGCCTCGCCGGACAAGATCCGCTCGTGGTCGTTCGGTGAGGTGAAGAAGCCGGAGACCATCAACTACCGGACGTTCAAGCCGGAACGCGATGGTCTCTTCTGCGCGAAGATCTTCGGCCCGATCAAGGACTACGAGTGCCTGTGCGGCAAGTACAAGCGCCTGAAGCACCGTGGCGTGATCTGCGAGAAGTGCGGCGTCGAAGTGACGCTCGCGAAGGTGCGTCGCGAACGCATGGGCCACATCGAGCTGGCCTCGCCGGTCGCGCACATCTGGTTCCTGAAGTCGCTGCCGTCGCGTCTGGGCATGGTGCTCGACATGACGCTGCGCGACATCGAGCGCGTGCTGTACTTCGAAGCGTACGTGGTGATCGATCCGGGCATGACGCCGCTGAAGGCGCGTCAGATCATGACCGAAGAGGATTACTACAACAAGGTCGAGGAATACGGCGACGAATTCCGTGCCGAAATGGGCGCGGAAGGCGTGCGTGAACTGCTGCGCGCGATCAACATCGACGAGCAGGTCGAGACGCTGCGCACCGAACTGAAGAACACCGGTTCGGAAGCGAAGATCAAGAAGTACGCGAAGCGTCTGAAGGTCCTCGAGGCATTCCAGCGCTCGGGCATCAAGCCCGAGTGGATGATCCTCGAAGTGCTGCCGGTGCTGCCGCCGGAGCTGCGTCCGCTCGTGCCGCTGGATGGCGGCCGTTTCGCGACGTCGGATCTGAACGACCTGTACCGCCGCGTGATCAACCGTAACAACCGGTTGAAGCGTCTGCTCGAGCTGAAGGCGCCGGAAATCATCGTCCGCAACGAAAAGCGGATGCTGCAGGAAGCCGTCGACTCGCTGCTCGACAACGGCCGCCGCGGCAAGGCGATGACGGGCGCGAACAAGCGTCCGCTGAAGTCGCTCGCGGACATGATCAAGGGTAAGGGCGGTCGTTTCCGTCAGAACCTGCTGGGTAAGCGCGTCGACTACTCGGGCCGTTCGGTCATCGTGGTCGGCCCGACGCTGAAGCTGCACCAGTGCGGTCTGCCGAAGCTGATGGCGCTCGAGCTGTTCAAGCCGTTCATCTTCAACAAGCTGGAAGTGATGGGCGTCGCGACGACCATCAAGGCGGCGAAGAAGGAAGTCGAGAACCAGACGCCGGTCGTGTGGGACATCCTCGAAGAGGTGATCCGCGAGCACCCGGTGATGCTGAACCGTGCGCCGACGCTGCACCGTCTCGGTATCCAGGCGTTCGAGCCGGTGCTGATCGAAGGCAAGGCAATCCAGCTGCACCCGCTCGTCTGCGCGGCGTTCAACGCCGACTTCGACGGTGACCAGATGGCCGTTCACGTGCCGCTGTCGCTCGAAGCGCAGATGGAAGCGCGCACGCTGATGCTCGCGTCGAACAACGTGCTGTTCCCGGCGAACGGCGATCCGTCGATCGTGCCGTCGCAGGATATCGTGCTGGGTCTGTACTACGCGACCCGCGAAGCGGTCAACGGCAAGGGCGAAGGCCTGACGTTCACGGGCGTGTCGGAAGTGCTGCGCGCCTACGAGAACAAGGAAGTCGAGCTGGCTTCGCGCGTCAACGTGCGGATTACCGAAATGGTCCGCAACGAGGACACGTCGGAAGGTGCGCCGGAGTTCGTGCCGAAGATCTCGCTGTACGCGACGACCGTCGGCCGTGCGATTCTGTCGGAAATCCTGCCGCCGGGCCTGCCGTTCTCGGTGCTGAACAAGCCGCTGAAGAAGAAGGAAATCTCGCGCCTGATCAACACGGCGTTCCGCAAGTGCGGCCTGCGCGCGACGGTGGTCTTCGCCGACCAGCTGATGCAGTCGGGTTTCCGCCTCGCGACGCGTGCCGGCATTTCGATCTGCGTGGACGACATGCTCGTGCCGCCGCAGAAGGAAACGATCGTCGGCGACGCAGCGAAGAAGGTGAAGGAGTACGACCGCCAGTACATGTCGGGTCTCGTCACCGCGCAGGAACGCTACAACAACGTGGTCGACATCTGGTCGGCGACGTCGGAAGCGGTCGGCAAGGCGATGATGGAGCAGCTGTCGACGGAGCCGGTGATCGACCGCGACGGCAACGAAACGCGCCAGGAATCGTTCAACTCGATCTACATGATGGCCGACTCGGGCGCCCGGGGTTCGGCGGTGCAGATTCGTCAGCTGGCCGGTATGCGTGGCCTGATGGCGAAGCCGGACGGCTCGATTATCGAGACGCCGATTACCGCGAACTTCCGCGAAGGCCTGAACGTGTTGCAGTACTTCATCTCGACCCACGGTGCACGTAAGGGTCTGGCCGACACGGCACTGAAGACTGCAAACTCGGGTTACCTGACGCGTCGTCTCGTCGACGTGACGCAGGATCTGGTCGTTGTCGAAGACGATTGCGGCACCTCGAACGGCGTGGCGAT
>NZ_JAHACR010000535.1 GCF_018375725.1 Burkholderia sp.
AGTCGATCTGCGCGCCGAACATCCGCAGGCCGCGCACCGCGACCGCGCAGGCTGTGGCGCCGTCGCAGTCGTAGTCGGCGACGACGAGCAGGCGCCGCTTGTCGGCGATTGCGTCGGCCAGCAGCGTGGCGGCATCGGCGCAGCCTTTCAGTTCGGCGGGCGGGACGAGCCGCGCAAGGGCGGTTTCGATGTCGGCGGGCGACTGGACGCCGCGCGATGCATACAGGCGTGCGAGCACCGGATGCATGCCGTGGCGCGCAAGCGCTTCGGCGTCGGCGGGCGCGACGGGGCGGGTAACGATTCGGGTCATGCTGGGGCGGGTTATTCGAACAGGGAGGCGAGCGCGCGGCGGCGCCAGAACTTGCGCAGGTCGCCGCGCGTTGCGCGCAGCGTCACCGAGCTGGTGTCGCCGCACAGCGTGAACGCGAGGCTCGCGAGCTCGCCGCGCTGCAACGCCGCGAGCGCGGGGGCGAACCAGTCGCGCTCCAGCGCGTTCAGCGCCGTATGCCAGCGCGCCCAGTCCTGTTCGATGAATGGCGTGGTGAGTACCGGCAACTCGACGAGTGTGGCGCCGTCGCGTGCGCCGAGCGCATCGAACGTGGCGGGCGGCGCGCCGGCGTCGGCGCCGCCGGCGCGGGCGAGACCGAGCGCGGCGGGCGACGGCGACAGCACGCGTGCGAACGGCCGGCCGACCGGCTTCAGCACGCCCTGCGCGTGAAACCAGATCGAATTGACGGCCGGCAGCCCGCGCGCTTCGCGGGCTTCGTTGACGGGATGCTGGAACCACGCCATCTGCACTTCGTTCTGCAGCTTCATCCAGAGCCGCGAGCGTTCGCCGGTATGCGCCTCGTGCGGCAGCCAGATCTCGATGTTGCGGCCGCTTGCGCGCAGCGGGGCCGCGCCGGCGAGCGGGCGGAGCGCGTCGCTCGACAGATACCAGCGCGTCGGCTGCGGGGCGTCGAGCCGGATGCCGAGCTCCTCGATCAGCGGACGGGCGACCGCGAGCAGCGCGGCTGCGTCGCCGTCGTCGAGCGCGAGCGCAGCGGGGTCGACGAGTACCAGATGGTCGTGCGCGATCTCCACGTGGACCGGCTCGACGCATGCCCACGCGTGCTCGCCGGGCGTGCCGCCGTCGGCGAGCAGCATGTACGGCGCGAGCGGCGCTTCGTCCGCGGCGCTGCCGGGCGCCACGCCGACCGTGCCGGGTTCGTGCA
>NZ_JAHACR010000129.1 GCF_018375725.1 Burkholderia sp.
AAGAGTAACGAGGCGTCGTCGATGAATAAAGCAGGCGCGCCGGCATCACGCCGGTGGTTCGGCTGGCTTGCGAGCGAGCCGGTGCTGACAGTGCTGGCGATTGGCCTGCTTGTGCTGCAATGGTTGCGTCCGCAACCAATCGCATCGCTTGCCGCAAGTGTCGACTGGCAAACGGTCGCGACGCTCGCGGGCCTGCTGATGCTGACGAAGGCGCTCGAGCTTTCCGGAAGCCTGATGTGGCTTGCTCATCGCATCGTGCATCGGGTGCATTCGGAGCGTGCGCTGGCGATGCTGCTGGTCGCATTCGCCGCGGTACTCGCGATGTGGGTCACCAACGACGTCGCGCTGTTCGTCGTCATTCCGTTGATGGTGTCGCTGCGTGCGCTGACGCCATTGCCGTTCCGGCGGCTTGTGATCGTCGTCGCACTCGCCGTCAACGCGGGCTCGATCGCGACGCCGCTCGGCAATCCCCAGAATCTTTTCCTGTGGCAGTTGAGCGGCGTGTCGTTCGGCCGCTTCGTGCTGACACTCGGACCGCTTGCGCTCGCAACGATGGCCTTGCTGCTCGCCTCGACGGCCTGCATGTTTCGCGCAAAGCCGCTCGACCTGTCCGGCGACGCGATGGCGCAGCCGGTGCGGCGCGTGCAGGCGCTTGTCGCCACAGTGCTGTTCGCCGCATTCGTGTTTCTTGCGGACGCGCGACAGGCCATGCCCGGATTGCTGGCGGTCGCGATCGTGTTGCTCGTCGTGCGGCGCGATGCGGTGTTGAAGATCGACTGGCTGCTGCTGCTGATCTTCGTGCTGATGTTCGTCGTGCTGCGCACCGCCGCGGCGCTGCCGGTGGTGCACGACGCGATCGCGCATGCCCGGCTCGATGCGCCGCTGCGCGTATTCGGTGCCGGTGCGGTGTTGTCGCAAGGCATCAGCAATGTGCCTGCCGCGATTCTGTTATCGGAATTCACGCGTGACTGGCGCGCGCTCGCGTTCGGCGTATCGGTCGGCGGATTCGGCATGGCGCTCGGCTCGCTCGCGAACCTGATCGCGGTACGACTCGCAAAGGAACCGCGCATGTGGTTGCCGTTTCATCTCGCGTCGATCCCGTTCGGTATCGCGAGCGCAGTGATCGGTGCGCTGTTGCTCCTTCACGGTTGAAAGCGGCACGCAGGCGCGCGTGAAACCGGTTTTTTCATGCGCGATGCGACGGTGAAAAATAGCGAGATCGCAAGCGCCGCCGTATGTGTCCGGCACGTCCGTTTTTCACATCATGAGGCGTTGTTTTTCGCAGGTTTTTGTCGCGTCTAAAGCCTTGAATCACCTGCAACTATCGCTTACAATCGCCCGGATTTGTTAGCTAGGTACCCCTGAAAGCTTGAGGAAAGCTTGGGGCCGGTTCAGGATTTTGCGGAAGGCTGCGATGGCGGGTCAGGCGCCGAACAACAGGCACGATGATCGACGCACGCAACGCACCGCTTCAGCGGCCGGCGAGCGGCGCGAATCCACCGGCGACGACTGGGATGCCGAGCTGCAGGATGACAACATCGTTCCGCTCACACGGGTGGAGGCCGAAAGGCTGTTCGGCCCGAATGTGGGTCGGCCGTCGCGTGTAACGCCCAACGGGGTTGTGATCGCGCAGGTGGCCTTGTCCCTGGTTGCAACGCTGGCGTGGTGGCTGTTTTCGAAGTCGCCGGGCGCTGCTGCGCTGTCGGCGTTTCTGGGTGGAGCGATCGGCTGGTTGCCGAGTGCGTTGTTCGTGGCACGCCTGAAGGCGGGCGGCTCGGCCACCGTGATGAGCTGGGTGGCCGGCGAAGCGCTCAAGCTCGGCGTGACGATTGGGTTGTTCGCCGCGGTGGCGTTCGGCTATGCCGGCGTGCACTGGGTGCCGCTCCTCGTCACGTACCTCGTCGTGCTGAAGACGTACTGGATCGCGCTGGCCTGGCGGTAAAGAACAAGCAGCGCGCGGTTTCGACACGGAACTGCGCCGGACCGTTCCCGCAATAGCGTATTGCGGAATCGGGCAAAACGATTTTCGACAATTTGGGTGGCGTTAACGATATGGCAGCTAGCGAAGGCACGCGCGGTCCGGATCCGTCCGAGTACATTGCGCACCACTTGCAGAACTTTTCCACCACGCATCAGACGTCGATCTTCGATCTCCACGTCTGGAACATCGACACGCTGTTCTGGTCGATCGTGTGTGGCGTCATCACCATCGTTCTGCTGCGACTGGCCGCCGGCCGCGCGACGCCCGGCGTGCCGGGCCGTTTCCAGTGCGCGATCGAGATGCTCGTCGAGATGGTCGAAGACCAGTCGAAGGCGATCGTCCACGGCAATCGCGCGTTCATCGCTCCGCTGGCGCTCACCGTGTTCGTGTGGGTCGCGCTGATGAACGCCCTCGACTTTCTTCCGGTCGACCTGCCGGGCCGCGTGATCGGCCTGCTCGGTCTGTCGAACGTCATTTCCCACCATCGCATCGTCCCGACGGCTGACCTGAACGGCACGCTCGGCATTGCCCTCGGCGTGTTCGTCCTGATGATCTACTACAGCATCAAGATCAAGGGCCCGGGCGGCTTTGCGCATGAGCTGGTGTCGGCGCCGTTCGGCGCGCACCCGCTGCTGTGGATCCCGAACCTTGCGCTCAACATCGTCGAATACGTCGCGAAAACCGTTTCGCTCGGCATGCGGTTGTTCGGCAACATGTACGCGGGTGAGCTGGTGTTCCTGCTGATCGCACTGCTCGGCAGCATGTGGAGCTTCGGCGGCGACGCAACGTTCCTCGGCTTCATCGGGCACGTGATCGCGGGCAGCGTCTGGGCAATCTTCCACATCCTGATTGTTCTGTTGCAGGCATTCATTTTCATGATGCTGACGCTGGTGTACCTCGGCCAGGCGCACGACTCGCACTAAGCGCGGCGTGCCAAAAAGAGTCTTCGTTTTAGTTTCTTAAATCTCAGTTCCAAGTCTTTTCACAAAGGAGTGATCATGCAAGCTTTCATCGCCAACATCCAGGGTCTGACCGCCATCGGTATCGGCATCATCATCGGCCTGGGTGCGATCGGCGCCTGTATCGGTATCGCGCTGATGGGCGGCAAGTACATCGAAGCATGCGCACGTCAGCCGGAACTCATCAACCCGCTGCAAACGAAGATGTTCCTGCTGGCTGGTCTGATCGACGCGGCGTTCCTGATCGGTGTTGGTGTCGCAATGCTGTTCGCGTTCGCGAACCCGCTCCTGTCGAAGCTCGCAGGCTAAGGTTCTTCGGAAATTTGCGCCGGCCGGGCCGGCGCAGGGCGGAACGGAGACTGGGCGCTGATCGAATGCAACTCGATGAGCGCCTTACCGTTTCATTTTTCCGGAATAGCAGATAAGGAAACACCGTGAATCTCAACGCAACTCTGTTTGCGCAAATGGTCGTGTTCCTGGTCCTCGCGTGGTTCACGATGAAGTTCGTGTGGCCGCCGTTGATCAACGCCCTCGACGAGCGCTCGAAGAAGATCGCTGACGGCCTCGCCGCCGCGGAAAAGGGCCAGGCGGAACTCGAAGCAGCGCACAAGCGCGTGGACCAGGAACTCGCGCAGGCCCGTAACGACGGCCAGCAGCGTATCGCCGACGCTGAGAAGCGTGCCCAGGCGGTCGCCGAGGAAATCAAGGCCAACGCCCAGGCTGAAGCCGTCCGCATCATCGCTCAGGCGAAGGCGGAAGCAGAACAGCAAATCGTGAAGGCGCGCGAAGCGCTGCGTGGCGAAGTCGCTACGCTGGCCGTGAAGGGCGCCGAGCAGATCCTGAAGCGCGAAGTCGATCAAACGGCCCACGCCCAACTGCTGAATCAACTGAAAGCCGAGCTCTGATCATGGCCGAACTTGCAACCATCGCCCGCCCTTACGCAGAAGCGCTGTTCCGCGTGGCCGAGGGGGGTGACATCGCCGCCTGGTCCACGCTCGTGCAAGAGCTGGCTCAGGTTGCGCGTCTGCCCGACGTGCTGTCCGTCGCGTCGAGCCCGAAGGTGACCCGTACGCAAGTGGCCGAGCTGTTGCTCGCCACCGCGAAGTCGCCGCTCGCGGCCGGTGCCGAAGCGAAGAACTTCGTGCAGATGCTGGTCGACAATCATCGTATCGCGCTGCTGCCGGAAATCGCCGCGCAGTTCGAAGCGCTGAAGAACGAGCGTGAAGGCGCCGCCGACGCGATCATCGTCAGTGCGTTCCCGCTGAACGGGGCCGATCTCGAATCGCTCGTCAGCGGCCTCGAGCGCAAGTTCAAGCGCAAGCTGAAGCCGACGGTCGAAGTCGATTCGTCGCTGATCGGCGGCGTGCGCGTGACGGTTGGCGACGAAGTGCTCGACACCTCGGTTCGCGCGCGCCTCGCATCGATGCAGGCCGCCTTGACCGCCTGAGCGCCACGCCGGCACGCAACAGAATTGACTATCAGGAGCGAATAATGCAACTCAATCCCTCTGAGATCAGCGAGCTGATCAAGAGCCGGATCCAGGGCCTTGAAGCGAGCGCAGACGTTCGCAACCAGGGCACCGTGATCTCCGTGACCGACGGTATCGTGCGCATCCACGGCCTGTCGGACGTGATGCAGGGCGAAATGCTCGAGTTTCCGGGCAACACGTTCGGTCTCGCGCTGAACCTCGAGCGCGACTCGGTCGGCGCGGTGATTCTCGGCGAATACGAACACATCTCGGAAGGCGACATCGTCAAGACGACGGGCCGCATTCTGGAAGTCCCGGTCGGTCCGGAACTCGTCGGCCGCGTGGTCGACGCGCTGGGCAACCCGATCGACGGCAAGGGCCCGGTCAACGCGAAGCTGACCGACGCGATCGAAAAGATCGCTCCGGGCGTGATCTGGCGTCAGGGCGTGTCGCAGCCGGTTCAGACCGGTATCAAGGCGATCGACGCGATGGTGCCGGTCGGCCGTGGCCAGCGTGAGCTGATCATCGGCGACCGTCAGTGCGGCAAGACCGCAGTGGCCGTCGACACGATCATCAACCAGAAGGGCAAGGATCTCATCTGTATCTACGTCGCGATCGGCCAGAAGGCTTCGTCGATCATGAACGTGGTGCGCAAGCTCGAGGAAACGGGCGCGATGGAGTACACCATCGTCGTCGCCGCTTCGGCTTCGGATTCGGCTGCGATGCAGTACCTCGCACCGTACGCGGGCTGCACGATGGGCGAATACTTCCGCGACCGCGGCCAGGATGCGCTGATTATTTATGACGACCTGACCAAGCAAGCCTGGGCATATCGTCAGATCTCGCTGCTGCTGCGCCGCCCGCCGGGCCGTGAAGCGTACCCGGGCGACGTGTTCTATCTGCACTCGCGTCTGCTCGAGCGTGCGGCGCGCGTCTCGGAAGAGTACGTCGAGAAGTTCACGAACGGCGAAGTGAAGGGCAAGACCGGTTCGCTGACGGCGCTGCCGATCATCGAAACGCAGGCAGGCGACGTGACGGCGTTCGTTCCGACGAACGTGATCTCGATCACCGACGGCCAGATCTTCCTGGAAACCGACCTGTTCAACGCAGGCATCCGCCCGGCAATCAACGCCGGCGTGTCGGTGTCGCGAGTCGGTGGCGCCGCGCAGACGAAGGTCATCAAGAAGCTGTCGGGCGGTATCCGTACCGACCTCGCGCAGTACCGTGAACTGGCTGCATTCGCACAGTTCGCATCGGACCTCGACGAAGCGACCCGCAAGCAGCTCGAGCGCGGCCGCCGCGTGACGGAACTGCTGAAGCAGCCGCAGTACCAGCCGCTGCAGGTGTGGGAGCTGGCCGTGTCGCTGTTCTCGGCGAACAACGGCTACCTCGACGACATCGAAGTCAAGGACGTGCTGCCGTTCGAGAAGGGCCTGTGCGAATTCCTGAAGACCATCCACGCTGACCTCATCAAGCGCATCGAAGACACCAAGGACTTGTCGAAGGACGACGAAGGCGTGTTGCGCGCCGCGATCGAGGCCTTCAAGAAGTCGGGTGCCTATTGATCCGCGAGTGACACACTGAAGCGGCGCGGGCCGCGCAAAGCGCCCGCGCCGCTTCGGTCAAGGAGCAAGCTATGGCTGGAATGAAGGAAATTCGCGGCAAGATCAAGAGCGTGCAGAACACGCGCAAGATCACGAAGGCGATGGAGATGGTGGCCGCATC
This sequence comes from Burkholderia sp., assembly GCF_018375725.1. Lineage (GTDB taxonomy): Bacteria > Pseudomonadota > Gammaproteobacteria > Burkholderiales > Burkholderiaceae > Burkholderia. Next base: position 6,134 of record NZ_JAHACR010000129.1, read on the forward strand.
GAAGATGCGCCGCGCCCAGGAACGCATGCGCGCTGCCCGCCCGTATGCGGACAAGGTCCGTGCCATCGCCGCGCACATGAGCCGCGCGAACCCGGAGTACCGCCACCCGTTCATGGTGGCAAACGACGGCGCGAAGACGGCCGGCATCATCCTCGTCACGACGGACAAGGGTCTGTGCGGCGGTCTGAACACGAACGTGCTGCGCGCGACGGTGCAGAAGTTCAAGGAGCTGGAAGACAAGGGCCAGAAGGTCGAAGCCACCGCGATCGGCGGCAAGGGCCTCGGGTTCCTGAACCGCTTCGGCGCGAAGGTGATGTCGCAGGTCGTGCACCTCGGCGACACCCCGCATCTCGACAAGCTGATCGGCGCGGTAAAAACGCAGCTCGATCTGTACTCGGAAGGCAAGCTGTCGGCGGTCTATATCGCGTACACGCGCTTCGTCAACACGATGAAGCAGGAAGCGGTGATCGAACAGCTGCTGCCGCTGGCGTCGGAGCACTTCGAGGCGAATGACGGCACGCCGGCGACGTCGTGGGATTACATCTACGAGCCGGATGCGCAGACGGTCGTCGACGAGTTGCTGGTCCGTTACGTCGAGGCGCTGGTGTACCAGGCCGTCGCGGAAAACATGGCGTCCGAGCAATCGGCGCGCATGGTCGCGATGAAGGCGGCTTCGGACAACGCGAAGACGGTGATCAGCGAGCTTCAGCTGTCGTACAACAAGAGCCGTCAGGCCGCGATCACGAAGGAACTGTCGGAGATCGTCGGCGGCGCCGCCGCTGTTTAAGCGAGCGCGTCGGGATGTCCCGGCCCGGGCGACGCTGCCCGGGCGGCCCTTACCCGGCCGGCTCGAAACTGCGCCTTTGCGCGAGTAAAGAATCAGGTATTTAAAGGAAAAGCGATGAGTACTGCTGCTTTGGTAGAAGGCAAGATCGTACAGTGCATCGGCGCCGTTATCGACGTGGAATTCCCGCGCGACAGCATGCCGAAGATCTACGACGCGCTCACTCTCGATGGCTCGGAACTGACGCTCGAAGTCCAGCAGCAGCTGGGCGACGGCGTGGTCCGTACCATCTGTCTGGGTGCTTCCGACGGCCTGCGCCGCGGCCTGATGGTGAAGAACACCGGCCGCCCGATCATGGTGCCGGTCGGCAAGCCGACCCTCGGCCGTATCATGGACGTGCTCGGCCGTCCGATCGACGAAGCGGGCCCGATCGAAAGCGAAAACAAGCGTTCGATCCACCAGAAGGCACCGGCGTTCGACGAACTGTCGCCGTCGACCGAACTGCTCGAAACGGGTATCAAGGTCATCGACCTGATCTGCCCGTTCGCAAAGGGCGGCAAGGTTGGTCTGTTCGGCGGTGCAGGCGTGGGCAAGACCGTCAACATGATGGAGCTCATCAACAACATCGCGAAGGAGCACGGCGGTTTCTCCGTGTTCGCGGGCGTGGGCGAGCGTACCCGTGAAGGGAACGACTTCTACCACGAAATGAAGGACTCGAACGTTCTCGACAAGGTCGCGCTGGTGTACGGCCAGATGAACGAGCCGCCGGGCAACCGTCTGCGCGTCGCGCTGACCGGCCTGACGATGGCCGAGTTCTTCCGTGACGAAGGCCTCGACGTGCTGTTCTTCGTCGACAACATCTACCGTTTCACGCTGGCCGGTACCGAAGTGTCGGCACTGCTCGGCCGTATGCCGTCGGCGGTGGGTTATCAGCCGACGCTGGCTGAAGAAATGGGCAAGCTGCAAGAGCGCATCACGTCGACCAAGAAGGGCTCGATTACGTCGGTTCAGGCCGTGTACGTCCCTGCGGACGACTTGACCGACCCGTCGCCGGCGACGACCTTCGGCCACCTGGACGCAACGGTCGTTCTGTCGCGTGACATCGCTTCGCTGGGTATCTACCCGGCAGTCGACCCGCTCGATTCGACCTCGCGTCAGATTGACCCGAACGTGATCGGCGAAGAGCACTACTCGATCACCCGCCGCGTTCAGCAGACGCTGCAGCGCTACAAGGAACTGCGCGACATCATCGCGATTCTGGGCATGGACGAACTGTCGCCGGAAGACAAGCTGACGGTCGCACGCGCACGTAAGATCCAGCGTTTCCTGTCGCAGCCGTTCCACGTCGCTGAAGTGTTCACGGGCGCGCCGGGCAAGTACGTTCCGCTGAAGGAAACGATCCGCGGCTTCAAGATGATCGTCGACGGCGAGTGCGACCACCTGCCGGAACAGGCGTTCTACATGGTCGGCACGATCGACGAAGCCTTCGAAAAGGCCAAGAAGATCCAGTAAGGGTTCGAGTGAGTCGCAGGGCGGCGTGGTCGGGGCGGGATTGATATCCGGCCCGCCGCGCCGGTCGCAATACGCTCAACCCGCCGTGCATGGGATCGGAGTGGGCGCGAACGCGTCGGCTCCGATCGACAGGAGTTCGATATGGCAACCATCAAAGTAGACGTCGTCAGCGCGGAAGAGCAGATCTTCTCGGGCCAGGCGAAATTCGTCGCGCTGCCGGGCGAAGCGGGTGAACTGGGCATTCTGCCGGGCCACACGCCGCTGATCACGCGGATTCGTCCGGGTGCGGTGCGCATCGAAGTCGAGAACGGCAACGACGAATTCGTGTTCGTCGCGGGCGGCATTCTCGAAGTGCAGCCGGGCGCCGTGACGGTGCTCGCCGACACCGCGATCCGCGGCAAGGACCTCGACTCGGCGAAGGCCGAGGAAGCGCGCAAGCGTGCGCAGGAAACGCTGCAGAACGCGAAGTCGGACATCGACCTTGCGAAGGCGCAGTCGGAGCTCGCCACGGCAATGGCGCAGCTCGAAGCGATCCAGCGTCTGGCGAAGATGCGCAGCAAGCACTGAAGCCCACGCTTCATGCAGAAGAAAGCAGCCTCCGGGCTGCTTTTTTTTCGTCCCGATTCTGTCCGAGCGTGCTATTTCATCACGCAGTCGCGATTTGATGTCAGAGTGTCGTCAGCGGATCTCAGCATAATCCGTGGAATCAGACAGACAAAAAAGCCTCTCGGAGACATTCATGGCTGAAGTATCAGGCGTGGGGGCGCTGATCGCGCCCGAGAACGGACTGTCATATGTGCGCGGGGCGACCGACGTGCCGCTGTCCGAAGCGACAATCGGCCGGTTGCTGCGCGACACCGCCGAGCGTTTCCCCGACCGGCCCGCCGCGGTGTTCCGCGAGCAGAGCGTGCGCTGGACCTGGCGCGAATTCGCCGCCGAGGTCGACGTGCTGGCTGCCGGGCTCGCGGCGTTCGGCATCGTCAAGGGCGACCGCGTCGGCATCTGGTCGCCGAACCGCAGCGAATGGCTGCTCACGCAATTCGCGACCGCGCGCCTCGGTGCGATCCTCGTCAACATCAATCCCGCATATCGGCTTGCCGAACTCGAGTACGCGCTGAACAAGGTCGGTTGCAAGGCGATGATCGCCGCGGAGCGCTTCAAGTCGTCCGCGTATGTCGAGATGTTGCAGACGATCGCGCCGGAACTGGCGACAGCGGCGCCGGGCGAATTGCATGCCGCGCGTGTGCCCGCGCTGCGCACCGTCGTGTCGATGGGCGACGTCGCGCCGGCCGGCATGTTCCGCTTCGCCGACGTGATGGCACGCGGCCGCGCGAATGACGCGCATGTGGCGCTCGATGCGATCGGCGAGGCGCTCGCGTCGACCGATCCGATCAATATCCAGTTTACAAGCGGCACGACAGGCAACCCGAAGGGCGCGACACTCACGCACCGCAACGTCGTCAACAACGCGCGGTCGATCGCGCAGGCGATGTGTTTCAGCGAGCAGGATTCGCTCTGCATTCCCGTGCCGCTCTACCACTGTTTCGGGATGGTGCTCGCCGTGCTCGCGTGCGTGTCGAAGGGCGCGGCGATGGTGTTTCCGGGCGAGGCGTTCGATCCGGTCGCCACGCTCGCGGCCGTCTCCGAGGAACGCTGCACGGCACTGCACGGCGTGCCGACGATGTTCATTGCGGAACTCGATCACCCGGACTTCGCGAAGTACGACCTGACCTCGCTGCGCACCGGCATCATGGCCGGATCGCCGTGTCCGATCGAAACGATGAAGCGCGTCGTGTCGCAGATGCATATGTCGGAAGTGACGATCGCCTACGGGATGACGGAAACGAGCCCGGTCTCGTTCCAGAGCGGAACGACCGATCCGCTCGAGAAACGCACGACGACGGTCGGGCGCATTCAGCCGCATCTCGAAGTGAAGATCGTCGATGCGACCGGCGAGATCGTGCCGGTCGGCGTGACGGGCGAGCTGTGCACGAAGGGCTATTCGGTGATGCTCGGCTACTGGGACGACGACGCGAAGACGCGCGACGTGCTGATCGACGGCTGGATGCATACCGGCGACCTCGCGACGCTCGATCACGACGGCTATTGCAATATCGTCGGCCGGCTGAAGGACATGTTGATCCGCGGCGGCGAGAATATC
>NZ_JAHACR010000130.1 GCF_018375725.1 Burkholderia sp.
CGTGCTCGGCGATGCGCAGTACCTGATAGCCGTCGAAGTTACGCTGCTCGACCTGGCCGTCCTTCAGCGTGATCGCGCTGTGCATGATCGCGCCGAGCCCGAAGCCGATCCCGCCTTCCATCTGCGCAGCGACAATGTCGGGATTGATCGCGATCCCGCAGTCGACCGCGCAGACCACGCGCTCCACCTTCACCTTGCCGTCGGCGCCGACCGATACCTCGGCGACCTGCGCGACATAGCTGTTGAATGCCTCGGCAACCGCGATGCCGCGTCCACGGCCTTTCGGCAGCGGCTTCGCGGGATCCCAGCCGGCTTTTTCGGCGGCCACGTCGAGCACGTGTTTCAGCCGCGGCGCGCCGCCGAGCAGGTCGCGGCGGAAAACGTACGGATCCTTGCCGGCCGTGTGCGCGGCCTCGTCGATGAAGGCCTCGACTGCGTAGGCGGTGTGCGAACTGCCGACGACGCGCCACCACAGCACCGGCACGCCCGTCTTGGTGGTCGTCAGCTCGACCGATACGTTCGGCACCGCGTACGGCAGATTCGCCGCACCCTCGACCGATGTCGAGTCGATGCCGTGCTTGACCATCACCGGCTCGAACGGCGTGCCGGCGAGGATCGACTGGCCGACGATCCGGTGCCGCCAGCCGACCAGCCTGCCGTCCGCAGACAGCCCGGCATCGAGCTTGTGGAAATACATCGGCCGGTAGAGGCCGCCCTGGATATCGTCCTCGCGCGTCCATTGCAGCTTGACCGGCTTGCCGTTCGCGCCAAGCGCCTTCGCGATCGACACCGCCTCGACGACATAGTCCGACCAGGCGTTTGCGCGCCGGCCGAAGCTGCCGCCGGCATACAGCGTGTGAATCGTGATCTGCTCGGGCTTGAGGCCGGCCACCTTCGCCGCATTGGCCTGATCGATCGTCTGGAACTGGTCGCCGGCCCAGATCTCGCAGCGGTCGGCACGCAGCCGGACGACTGCGTCGAGCGGTTCCATCGGCGCATGCGCAAGGTAAGGGAACGCATACGATGCGCTGATCCTGCGCGCGGCGCCCGAGATGGCCGCGTCCGCATCGCCATCCTTGCGGGCGGGCAGGCCGGGCTTCTCGGCGAGCCGCCGGTATTCGCGCATGATCGCGTCGGAGCTGCGCTTTTCGGCCTGCGTATCGTCCCACTCGACCTTCAGTGCATCGCGTGCCTGCTTCGCCGCCCAGAAACCGGTGGCGACGACCGCCACGCCGCGCGGCACCTGCACGACCGATACGACGCCCGGCACGGCCTGTGCGGCCGATGCGTCGAACGACTTGACCGTCGCGCCGAAGCGCGGCGGCCGCTGCAGCAGCGCGACCAGCATGCCGGGGAACGCGACATCGAGCGTGAACTGCGCGGTGCCATTGGATTTCGGCGTGGCATCGACGCGGGTGATCGGATGGCCGATCAGGCGGAAATCGGCCGGCGTCTTCAGTGTGACCTTGTCGGGCACCGGCAGCTGCGCGGCAGCCTGGACCAGCGCGCCATAGCTCGCCCGCTTGCCGCTCGCCGCGTGCTCGACGAAGCCGTCGCGGGTCGTCAGCTCGCTGGCCGGCACATGCCAGCGGGCGGCGGCGGCCGATACCAGCATGGCGCGCGCCTTCGCGCCGGCTTCGCGCAACTGCTGCCACGAATTCGCCATCGCCGAGCTGCCGCCCGTGCCCTGCAGCTTGCCGAACGCGAGGTTCGCATAGCGCGTCGCATCGGCCGGGGCGCTCTCGACACGCACGCTCGGCCAGTCGGCGTCCAGTTCCTCGGCGACGATCGTGGCGATCCCCGTATACGCGCCCTGGCCCATTTCGACGTGTTTCGCGATCACGGTCACGACACCGTCGGGCGTGATGCGCAGGAAGGCGTTCGGCGCGAACGGCGCGTCGGACGCGGTGGCCGCGACCGCGCGCCGGCCCGTGCCGAACCATTCGAAACCGATGGTGAGCCCGGCGGCAGTGGCGCCGGCGGCTTTGAGGAACGTACGGCGTGCCACGTTCGGGGCATCGAGATCGGTCGTCATGATCAGGCCTTCAGGGCGGCGGCGGCTTCATGGATCGCGGCGCGGATGCGGGCATACGTGGCGCAGCGGCAGATGTTGCCGTTCATCGCGGCGTCGATGTCGGCGTCGGTCGGTTTCGGGTTCTGTTCAAGCAAGGCGGTCGCGGACATGATCTGTCCCGACTGGCAATAGCCGCACTGCGGCACCTGCAGCTTGATCCATGCAACCTGCACAGCCTGAGCGGGCTTGCTCTGCAGGCCTTCGATCGTCGTCACGTGCTTGCCGGCGACGCCGGCGAGCGGCAGCACGCACGAGCGCACGGCCTGGCCTTCGAGATGGATCGTGCAGGCGCCGCATTGCGCCATCCCGCAGCCGAACTTCGTGCCGGTCAGGCCGGCGTGCTCGCGGATCGCCCAGAGGACGGGCATCGACGGATCGACGTCGAGCGTGACATTCTTGCCGTTCAGGAAAAACGAGGTGGGCATGGACTGTCTCCGTGGGGAAAACCCGGTGTGTGCCGGGATAGGCGGCAGTGTGCGCGACGGCGACGCGTTTGCGGCTACCCAATCCTGCAAATTTCTTGAACAATCCTGCAAATACCGGCGCACGCAGGCGGCGGGCACAGCCCGCTCCGCTATGCTCGCGGGGCGGTCAATCGCGGATACGGGGCGAAGTGGGGGGCGCATGGACAGGATCGAATGGGCGGTGTCGCGGGAGTCCGCACGGCATGAGCTGGCGGCACTGATCGGCCGCTTCGCGCCGGTTGATGGCGGCCATCAGACGGCGATCCCGTCGCTGTCGTTCTACAAGTACTCGTGTCCGGCCGACCTGGGCTGCAGCGTGTCGCGCGCCGCGCTGGTGATTGCGGCGCAGGGCGCGAAGCGTGTGATGGTGGCCGGTCAGGCCTACGAGTACGACTCGCTGCATTGCCTGATCACGTCGGTCGATTTGCCGATCCTCTCGCGGGTGACGCAGGCGGCGCCGGACGCGCCGTACCTGTGCCTGCGGCTTGCCCTCGACCCGCAACGGATTGTCGAACTGGCGGCGGAAATGCGCTTGCCCGAACCGGGTGCCGCGACGGCAGGCGAGGGGATCGCGATTGCCGCACTGACTGCGCCGCTGTTCGATGCGGCGCTGCGGCTCGTGCGCCTGCTCGATACACCGGGCGATATCCCGATCGTCGCGCCGCTGATCGAAAAGGAATTGCTGTACCGGCTGATGACGAGCGAACAGGGCGCGCGGCTGCGCCAGATGGCCGTCACCGGCAGCCAGACGAACCGGATCGCGCGCGCGATCGGGTGGATCCGCGATCACTACGCGGAGCCGATGCGGGTCGAGATGCTCGCGCAGGCTGTCAACATGAGCGTGTCGTCGCTCCATCATCACTTCAAGAACGTGACGACGCTCAGCCCGCTGCAATACCAGAAACAGTTGCGGCTGCACGAAGCGCGCCGGCTGCTGCTTGCGCAGGCGGGCGACGTCGGGTCGGTCGCGGCCCGCGTCGGATACGAAAGCGCGTCGCAGTTCAGCCGCGAATACAGCCGCCTGTTCGGGGCGCCGCCGCTGCGGGACGTCGTGCAGTGGCGGCGGCACGAATGGGCGGCCGGGTTGCGGGACGACGCAGCGCAGCCACGCTGATCCTGCGCGATTCGTCGGGCCGCTGAGCCTGACAGTTCAATACGCCCAGACATCGCGCCCGGGAAACCGGGCCGATCCGGATCGGGCAACCGGCACTAGAAATATCTCGGTATCCGAACGGTGTGGCCGAAGGCGCGTGCCTTGAGCGCCTGCGGCATCGGGCGGAACGGCATGTGGCCGTGCGCCGCCTGGGCGCCCGGCAATGCATTCTGCCAATGCGATGTGCATTGGGATTGGGACGCATGCGACTGTGAAAGTTGGTCAAATATCAGACGAGTCTTATTTGTAAGGTATTTGATTGGGTTTTTGTCCTATGTATAGATAATATCGTGATTTTTATAATTACCTTCAAAGAATAAATATGGATTTTTTTGTTGTTGTGATTTATTGGGTTGGATGGGGCAGCGATAGCTGAAATAGCCGACTAGCGGGGTAGTGCGTATGGGAAAGTTTAGTGTTCAGACGGTTTTCGCCAATGACAGGCCTTTGTCGTTGGTAGGCATGGAATGCATTGCCGGCAACACCAGTGCAATCGATCTGGTTGGTGTCTATAAAAGCACGGGAGAATTGGTGGCTTCACTCGGCCGGCAGAATTGCGATGTCGCGCTCATCGATTATTCGATGCGTGGAAAAGGGCAGCTGGAAGGCCTGGCGCTGCTTGGGTATTTGCGACGCACATATCCGAAAGTGGGTGTCGTCGTATTCGTGACACATGAAAATCCGGTCATTATCCGTTCGATTCTCGCGAAAGGTGTATCGGGTATCGTCAGCAAGTTCGATGACATCGGTCATATCGTCACCGCGATTCATTCGAGCTATGGCGGCGGTAAATATCTGTCGCCCGCGATCAAGCGCGCATTGGAGGCGGCTAACGGCAGCGGGAGCCGCCGTGAGGCAAAACTGTCGCCGCGCGAAATCGAGGTGATTCGGCTTTATTTGTCCGGATTGTCGATCAATGCGATCGCGACCCGACTGAACAAGGGAAAACAGACGATCAGCTCGCAGAAAATGAGTGCGATGAAGAAACTGGGCGTCAAGAACGATGTCGAGTTGATCAAGTGCGCGACGTGTCTTGATCTGGGCGACGGAATGAGTTCGATTCATCAATTTGAATCGATTTGAGCGATTGCACTGACTGAGGCGCGTGCGATCGCAGGCCGGACGGTGTTCACGCCGACGGGTTCCGCGACCGATACGATCGAAGGCGGAAGCACGATACCGCCGCGCGTGAACAATCTGCCGGCCTCATTCGGGCCGGCCCCGAATATGCGCATCGCGACCGGCACAGGCCGGCGCCGATGCCTTCAGGAACGCCTTTATGCTGTTTGCGACGAGGTGTTTCCCGATATTGCCCGCCGTGTTCGCCAATTAGGCACGGATTATATTGCGATACAATCCGCAGCAAATTGGCATCGTACCGATGTCGACGCCGATGGCGTCAGATTCCTGAACACGGGAGCCGGATGGATGAATTCTCAGTGAGGGTGATCGTCGCGGACGATCATCCGGTAACGGGGCACGGTATCGCGCAGGCATTGAGCGGACTGCCGGCGATCGACGTGATCGCGGTGGTGGCCGATACGACGGCGCTGATCGACAGTCTGAATACATTGCCGTGCGACGTGCTGGTCCTCGATTACGTCATGCCGCCCGGCGAATATGGCGATGGGCAGACCCTGCTCGCCTATCTCGCGCGCCATTATCCTGATTTGCGTTATGTCACGGTGACGATGCTCAATTCCGCACCGGTATTTCGCGCGCTGCAGAAAATCGGTGTCCGGTGCATTCTCAGTAAATCCGATGCGATGTCGCATCTGGTCGCCGCTGTGCATGCCGCTTATTCGGGCGGGCAGTTTCTGTCGCCGACGGTTGCATCGACGCTCGAACTCGCCGATGCGAGCGGCACGCACAGCGATCTGTCGCAGCGCGAATCCGAAATCGTTCGTCTGTTCCGCGAAGGCTACAAGGTGACCGAGATCGCGGAGAAGCTGCATCGCAGCAAGAAAACCATCAGCGCCCAGAAGCTCGCTGCGATGCGCAAGCTCGGTATCTCGCGCGACGCCGACCTGATCCGCTACGACGGGCCGCTCGGCGCGCCGAAGCCGGGCGATCCGACGTCCGGCGATTGACTGCTCGGACATGGTCTGGTTTGCGAAGGGGCCTGGCAAATCGATTCGGCCGTCGCGCCGGAGAGAGTTCGATCCGCAATGGATGCGCGCGTATCAACGGACGCTGCTCGCAGCCGGCGGCGCCGTGCTCGGCGGATTCATCGCATTGTGCGCGTGCGCGGTCGCGTGGATCGAGGTCGGCGACTATCAGGCCGCGATGCGCGCGCATTTCCTGAGCGGCAAGGCGCAGCTGGTCGCCCGGATGTCGGAGAACAGCGTGCTGCTGCGCCGGCTCGTATCGGCGTCCGATACCGCCTGGGATCCGAACGGACGCCCATCGCAGGCGGTCGCAACGCCGTTCTTCTCGCAGCACGGCTATCTTCGCTACGAGCAGCCGGGCACCGACCATACATATGCGGCAAGAGGGCTCGTCGATGCCGAGCACCCGCCGGGCAACTATCTGCCACTGCTCGCGCTGAGCGAACGGCTGCTCGTGTCCGGCATGTGGCGCGATCAGGCACAGTTCGGGCCCGGGCAAATCTACGTCATCGGCGCGAAGGGCCGATATGTCGCGACCTCGCTGTATGCGGCGCCCGGCATGGGGCCGCCGCGTGAACGCTACCTGTCGCTGTTGACGGTGCTGCCGCGCGAGTGGCCCGACGTCGCGGCGCTTCTCGATGCCGCGGCCGCGCATCCCGCCGATACACCGAGGGATGTGATCTGGCTGCCGCCGCGTGTGGATCCCATTACCGGGGAGCGCGCGCTGCGCCTCGCGAACTGGGTATTCGATCACCACGGACAGCCGGTCGCGCTGATCGTCCAGACGATGCGCTTGTCGCGCTTGCTGAGCGGGCTCGCCGAGGCCGGCGCGGGCGAATTCGCGGTGCTCGATGACAAGCAGAATGTCCTTCTGACGCCGGCGGGCGACCCTGGCGACGACGTGATGAGCGCGTCGCGCGCGTTGCAGGGCGATCATGCGGCCGGGATCGAGCCGCGCTTTCTCGACGGCCGCTTCGTCATCCACGATGCGATTCCGCACACCGGCTGGGAACTCGTCTACGTCTATACGCCGGCGGCGATGCTGCGCGCGCTCGCGCCCCGACTGATCGGGATCGGCGTGGTTGCCGGGCTGGGGCTGGCATTGCTGCTCGGCGTGATCGTGTTCGTGAAGCGGCTCATTCTCGAGCCTTCGTATCTGCGCGCGACGCGCCTGCTCGATAGCGAGCACCTGAATCGCACCTTGATTCGCACCGCACCGATCGGTCTCGCGCTGATCAGTGAGGCCGACGGCGCCGTGTTGTTGCGTAATGATGCGATGGCGCGCTACGACACGGACGGCGAAGGGCTGTCGGAGCGGATATGGCGCGCCTTCCCGCAGTCGCCGGACGCGAGCGCGCCCGCGCGGCGGCGCGCCGTCGTCAGACGCGAAATGACGCTCACCGGCGGCGCTCGTGCTTCCGACACGCACCTGCTCGTCAAACTGGTTCGCGTGAAGTACCGCGGCGCTGCCGCATTGCTTTGCACGGTCATCGACATTACCGCCCGCAAGCTGACCGAACAGTCGCTGGAAGAAGCACGACGTGCGTCCGATCAGGCGAACAAGGCGAAGTCGGTGTTCCTCGCGACGATGAGTCACGAGATCCGCACGCCGCTGAACGCGGTGATGGGGAATCTCGAACTGATGAAGCGAGGGGCATTGACGGATACGCAGCGCAAGCGGCTGGAGATCGTCGAATCGTCGTCGACGTCGCTGCTGCACATCCTGAACGATGTGCTCGATCTGTCGAAAGTCGAGGCGGGGCAGCTGCGCATCGACAGCGTGCCGTTCGATTGCGCGGCATTGCTGCGGGAGATCGCGGAGTCGTTTCGGCCGCTCGCGACGGAACAGGGTTTGCAGTTGCACTGCACGATCGCGCCGGACCTGCCGCGCTACCGGATCGGCGATCCGATCCGCATCCGGCAGATCGTGTCCAATCTGCTCGGCAATGCAATCAAGTTCACCGGGATGGGGAGCGTGACGGTTACCGCGAACGGGCATCATGCGGACGGCCGCGAATATGTCGACATTCGCGTCGCCGATACCGGCATCGGAATCTCCGACGCAGCGCAGGCGACGATCTTCGGGTTGTACCAGCAGGCAGACGAGTCGATTCATCGACGGTATGGCGGGACGGGGCTCGGGCTGGCGTTGTGTCGACGTCTGGTCGATGCGATGGGGGGCGAGATTTCAGTGCACAGCGCGCTCGGCGCGGGGAGTGAGTTTCGGGTCTGCATCCCATTGCCGGTGACTGAGGCGGCAGCGGCAGACGACGGAGGCGATCGCGATGCGACCTGCTCGCTCGAAGGCAGCCGTTTGGTCGGCCCGGGCGGCGCGCCGCTTCGCGTGCTGGCGGTCGAGGATCATCCGGCGAGCCGGTTGCTGCTTGCCGATCAGTTCCGCGAGCTGGGCGTCGATGCGACGATCGTCGAGAGCGGCGCGCAGGCGCTGGCCGCGATGGACCGTGAACGCATCGATGTCGTGCTGACGGACCTGGGATTGCCCGATATGGATGGCTGGGCGCTTGCCGGGACGCTTCGCAGGCGTGCAGCGGATTTGCCCGTTGTTGCGATGACGGCGCATGCCGGGCCGGATGAGCGGCAGCGATGTCTTGAGGCGGGGATTCTGGCGCTGCTGGCGAAGCCGCTGACGCTGCGCGCGTTGGCGCAGACGTTGGGGGCGATCGCGGAGCATGAGCCGCAGGCGCCCGAACCGGAGCGCGCGGCGGTTGACGATGCACGGCTGCCGGCAGCCGTGCTGGAAGCGATGCGGCATGTGACCCAGGCCTCGTTCGCTGCGATCGAGCGGGCATTGGCGGCGCGTGATGCGGATGCAGTCCTGCGTGAGCTGCATTCGCTCAGCGGCGGCTTTCTGTCGGTCGGGAATCGCTTGCTGGCGGAACTGTGTTCCGGGTTGCAGCAGGTCGTGCGCGAGGAGGGGATCGACGTGTTCGCGGCATTCTGGCCGGCGTTGCACGGGGAACTCGCGGAGGCGCTTGACGCGTTGCCGGCCGGCGACGGCATGGGCGCGTCTTCGTAACGGCGATTGCGCAGGCGGGTGCCGCGGAGACGGACGCTGCCGCCACCGCGCCTGTCGAAAAACGCGCTACTGCGCGCTTCTCTGCCGCTGAAACTCGTCCCGTTTCATCTCCATGTAGTCCTGTCGCTCCACCTCGTGCAATTGCCGTGGATATTGCTCGGTCGCATCGAACCAGCGGCCGAGTCGCTGGTCCAGCGGCTTGTCGAGCGTCGCCAGGTACGCGTCGATCGCCAGGTAGTACCGCATGGTATTGCGCTCCAGCAACCCGCGAACCCCGCCGATATAGCCAGGCTTTGCCGTGCCCGGATCCCCGGTCGCGGTAAATCCGACCTTGTCGCTGCCAATGGTGGCCAGATAGCTCTTCATCGCCAGACGCCCGACCGTACCGAACCCGTACGCATACGTGAGGTGCAAAAACGTGCGGTTGCCGCCGACCGGGATCGCTTCGAGCGAGATACGGTAGTCCTTCGTGCTGAGCGGGCCGCTTTCGGCATTGAGGTTGACATGAAAATAGCCGGATTCCGCAGGCGCCGCGTGGTAATGGAACTGCACGGGATAGGTATCCGTCAGCTTCTGCTCGACCTTTCTGCCGAGGTTGACGTCGAGAACCGGGCCGTCCGCGCCTGCCGAGACATGACAGTACTTGACGTTGAGATGCAGCGTCAGCACGTCGCACCAGTTGGCGGGACCGCGGACCGGATCGTTCAGCTTGCCGTTGACGACGGCGAACGGGTAATCGACGACCGCGTAGATGTCGCCCTTGAGCGACGATTGCGACTCCGTCGACTCGAGGTAAATCGGGCGATGGAATGCGTTCTGGGTGAGCTTTTGCGTCAAACCCTGGTATCGGTCGAGCAGGCTTGCGGCGTCGCCGGCCGCGAAGGCCAGTGAACTGCATCCGAGGCAGCACGCGACGAGCAGTGTTTTCCATCCCGGCCGGGCCGACGGATGCTTGTTGGGGCGTCGAGAGGCAACCATGTCCATGCTCCGTTCACGATGTCAGTTGCAGGCGCGTAGTGCGTAGCATACCCGTTGCATCGTTCCGCTGCCTTGCCGTGCTCGCGGACGTTCGGCCGGCCCGCGAGCCTCAATCCGGCCGGCGGAAATCCGTCTCGACCCAGCGCTCCGCGCTTGCCTTGTTGAGCCTGAATCCCGGCGATACCCTGACTTGCGCAAGCAATGCGCCATACGTATCGAAGGCCCGCAGCTCGCCGTACGGTTCGTATTCATCCGGCACGATTTCCAATGCGACGGACACTTCCTGCTCGCCGACCCATACCGTCACGTTCTTGTGCAACAGCGCCCGGCGCTGCTGCTCGTGGCGCATCAGCACCTCGGACGCCGTCTTGACCAGCGTCCGGAATGCGGACGCATCGAGCGGCTTGGGGTTTTTCTTGTCGCGGCCCATCGTCCACGGCCCGACGAGCGCGGGTTCGGCTTCGCCGTCCTTGATCATTTCGACAGCCCAGCCGTCGTCGTCTTCATTCTTGATGACGCGTGCGGTCCAGCCGTTGTCGCGCCAGAGGCCTGCTTCGTGGAGGGTGGTGTCGTCGGATTGGAGATCGGAATCGGTCATGAATCGGGGAGGGCAGGCGAGGGCGTCGCGCGTCGAAGCGGTATCACCTCGCCCAAATCAAGCATGCGAAGTGAGCGATTTTAACCGCTCGCCGCGCGGCGACGTCCTGCATGCAGGCGCGTTGGCCGTTTGGCCTGACGCCTGCGCCACAGC
>NZ_JAHACR010000536.1 GCF_018375725.1 Burkholderia sp.
GGACGCGCCTCCTCGATGCCCGCCATCGCCGCGTGCGCTGCGGCCAGCAGCACGAATGCGAGGCCGTAGCAGTGCCGCGTGCCGTCGCGCGTCGCGCTTTTCATGCCGTCACGCCAGTCGAGTTCCCAGTCGTAGCCCTTGAGTTCGTCGTCCCAGTGCGCGTCGCGCAGGAAGCGCAGCCCGTGGCGGGCGTACTCGAGATACAGCGGATCGCCGAAATGCCGGTACGCCATCGCATAGTTGAAGACGAACCGGCAGCTGCTGACGAGATGGCGTGTCGTGCGGTTGTAGACGCTGCCGTCGTCGCGGAAGAAATGATAGAAGCCGCCCGTCGGATCGAATGCGTTCGGCGCGTAGAAACGCAGTGTGTCCTCGATGTGCGACAGCAGGAACGAGGGATCGCGGAAGCTCTCGACGAAGGGGGCCGGATGCGCGTGCGTGGCCGGCGTCGGTGTGCCGGGTTGAGCCGGAGACCTGTTCATGATTCGGTGACCGTGGTGGTGTCGAACGCCGGCGTCGCGGCGCGCTGGCTGCTGGCCCGTACGATCAGCTCGACGGGCAGGCAGATCTCGGTGTGCTCGGGCGCTTCGGCGAGCAGCAGCTCGACACCGCGGCGTCCGAGCGCTTCCTTGTCGACGGCGAGCGTCGTGAGCGGCGGGTTCGCGTGCGCGGCGGCGGGAATGTCGTCGAAGCCGACGATCGCGATGTCGTCCGGCACGCGCAGGCCGCGCGCGATGCATACGCGCTGCGCGGCGAGCGCGGCGGCATCGTTGTACGCGAATGCCGCGTCGGGGCGCGGGCCCGGCGCGTCGAGCAACTGCTGCATCGCGCGTGCGGCGCCGGTATCGGCGTCGAGTCCGGCGTCGGTCGTCATTTCGAGCGCCGGGTCGAACAGCAGCCCGGCATCGAAGAACGCGCGCCGGTAGCCGATTGCGCGTTGCGCGATGCTGTAGTGCGCGGGCGAGCCGCCGATGAACGCGATGCGCTTGCGGCCGGCGGCGAGGAGGTGGCGCATCGCAAGCGCCGCGCCGGTCGCGTTGTCGATGTTCACGGAACGCAGGCCCGGCACCCACAGGTCGATCAGCACGAGCGGGCGGCCGGTCGCGACGTTGACGTCGGCCGAGTCGCCCAGGAAGTGCCCGTCGGCGTCGAATACCAGCAGGTTGAAGTCCGTGGAGACCCGGGACGGCTCCTCCACCGGG
>NZ_JAHACR010000537.1 GCF_018375725.1 Burkholderia sp.
AGGCGTGCGCCGATCTCGTCAAGCGAGACCGCATCCTCAAGAAGCTGATCCCGAAATTCGGCCCCGCGTATCTCGTCAAGCGTGGCGCGCCGTTCGTCACGCTCGCGCGCTCGGTGGTCGGGCAGCAGATATCGGTCGCGTCCGCCCAGGCTGTGTGGGAGCGCATCAAGGCCGCCTGCCCGACGCTGGCGCCGCAGCAGGTGATCAAGCTCGGCCCGGACAAGCTGATTGCATGCGGGCTGTCGAAGCGCAAGACGGAATATATTCTCGATCTCGCACAGCACTTCGTGTCGGGGGCGCTGCACGTCGACAAATGGACGTCGATGGACGACGAGGACGTGATCGCGGAACTCACGCAGATCCGCGGCATCAGCCGCTGGACGGCCGAGATGTTTCTGATCTTCAACCTGTCGCGGCCCGACGTGCTGCCGCTCGACGATCCCGGCCTGATCCGTGCGATCAGCGTCAATTACTTCAGCGGGGAGCCCGTTACGCGCAGCGAGGCGCGGGAGGTGGCGGCCAACTGGGAGCCATGGCGTACCGTCGCAACCTGGTACATGTGGCGCAGCCTCGATTCGCTGGATGCCGGTGCCTGAGCAAGGCTATCGAATTTGAAAATCAATAGTTGAGAGCCGGTTTTGACCGCTGCGCGCGCGGGTAGAATACGCGCTGCCGCAAGACCCAAGGATTCAAACACATGAAGACCACGTTTCTGGATTTCGAACAGCCGATCGCCGAACTCGAGGCAAAGATCGAGGAGCTGCGATTCGTGCAGGACGACTCGGCTGTCGATATTTCGGAAGAAATCGAGCGGCTGTCGAAGAAGAGCCAGCAGCTGACGAAGGACCTGTACGCGAACCTTTCGCCGTGGCAGGTCTCGCAGATCGCCCGGCATCCGCAGCGTCCGTATACGCTCGACTATATCGGGGAACTGTTTACCGATTTCCACGAGCTGCATGGCGACCGCGCGTTTGCGGACGACCAGTCGATCGTCGGCGGCCTTGCGCGTTTCAACGGTCATCCGTGCATGGTGATCGGCCATCAGAAAGGCCGCGACACGAAGGAACGCGCGGCGCGCAACTTCGGGATGCCGCGTCCGGAGGGCTATCGCAAGGCCGAGCGCCTGATGCGTCTCGCCGAGAAGTTCGGCCTGCCGATCTTCACGTTCATCGACACGCCGGGTCACGAAGCGTTCACGG
>NZ_JAHACR010000131.1 GCF_018375725.1 Burkholderia sp.
TCGGCCGGGCCGGGCTGCCGGAATCCGGGCGTGCGCCGAAGCGGTCGCCGCTCGTCGGCCGGGCCGGGCGGCCGGAATCCGGGCGTGCGCCGAAGCGGTCGCCGCTCGTCGGTCGGGCCGGGCGCCCCGTTTCCGAGCGTGCGCCACCGCGGGCGGGCGGCTGGCCGGATGCCGAGCGGGGGCGCGCAGCGCGATCGCCCGCGCCTTCCGGCCGTTTCGCGAAGCCGCCCGGGCGGCCTTCCGGTTTCGGTCGGGCGGTGCCGGGTGCGGACGGCCGCGCCGGCGCGCGCGCCGGACGCGTCGAGCCGTCGGCCGTGCTGCGCATGCCGAAGCGATCGCCGCTTCCCGCCGGCTTCGCCGGGCGCACGGACGGTTGGCCGGATGCGCCGCGCCCGCGCGGCGACGCAGCGGGTTTCTGGGACGCCCGCGGCGCCGCTGGTTTGGCGGCGGACTTGCCGGCCGGCTTGGCGTCGGCAGCTTCGGTGCGCACGGGTTTGCGGCCGGTGAGGGTGCCCGAACGGACGGGGGCGCGGCTCGGCGTGGCCGGCCGCGGATGCTTGGCGGTGAGTTTGGGGCGCATAGACTTACACTGCGATCGCGCGCAGCAATTCGGTTTCGAGCTGGATCTGCAGGCGGTTGTCGGACAGGCCGGCACCGTCGAGCAGGAAGACGTCCTCGACGCGTTCGCCGAGCGTATTGATCCGCGCCGCATGGACGCCGACCCGATGCTCGGCCAGCACGCGCGCGATCGAATAGAGAAGGCCCGGCCGGTCGTTGGCGGACACGGACAGGATGTAGTACTGGCCGCGCTCGTCGGCCCTGAGGTCGACGCGCGGCGTAATCGGGAACGTCCGCGACAGCCGGGACAGGCGGCCCTTGGACGGTTCCGGGAGCGGCGCCGCCTCGGCGAGGCGCGACGCCAGTTGCTGCTCGACGAGATTCGCGATGTCGCGGTACTGCACGTCGTGCTCGGTCTGCGTGACGATGAAATTGTCGAGCGCGTAGCCATGCCGCGTGGTGCTGACGCGCGCGTCGAGCACCGACAGCCCGTTCCGGTCGAAATACGCGCAGATGCCGGCGAACAGGTCGGCGCGATCCTTCACGTAGACGAGCACCTGCAGCGCATCGCCGACGGGCGACGGCCGCGCGCGGACGATCGCGGTGCCGGCGTTCACGTGGCGATACAGCACGCGGGTCTGCCATGCGATGTCGGCGGCGTCGTGGCGCAGGAAGAAGCCGATGTCGAGCTGATCCCACAGTGCGCGATGCGCGTCGGTCGGCACGGTCTCGAGGCGCAGCAGCGCAAGCGCCTCTTCCTGGCGCGACTTGAGTTCCGAATGCGCGTCCGGCTGCGCGCCGCCGAGCACGGCGAGCGTGGCGCGATACAGATCCTCGAGCAGCTTGCCTTTCCACGTGTTCCAGACCTTCGGGCTGGTGCCGCGGATGTCGGCGACGGTCAGCAGGTAAAGCGCGGTGAGCCAGCGCTCGTTGCCGACCGTGTCGGCGAAGCGCTTGATGACTTCCGGATCGCTCGTGTCCTGTTTCTGCGCGACCTGGCTCATTGTCAGGTGATGCTGGACGAGCCAGACGATCAGCGCCGCATCGTCGCCGGTGATGCCGTGCTCGCGGCAGAAGCGCCGCGCATCGGCCATGCCGAGCGTCGAATGGTCGCCGCCGCGGCCTTTCGCGATGTCGTGGAACAGCGCGGCGACATACAGCACCCACGGCCGCTCGAAATTGCCGATCAGCTGACTGCAGAACGGATATTCGTGCGCGTGCTCGGCGACCGCGAAGCGGCGGATGTTGCCCAGCACCATCAGGATGTGCTGGTCGACCGTGTAGACGTGATACAGATCATGCTGCATCTGGCCGACGATGCGGCGGAAGTTCAGCAGGTAGCGGCCGAGCACGCTCGTCTGGTTCATCAGCCGGAATGCGTGCGTGATGCCTTCGGGCTGCTGCAGGATCCGCATGAACGTGCGGCGGTTCTGCGGGTCGCGCCGCCACGCGTTGTTCATGATGTCGCGCGAGTTGTACAGCGCGCGCAGCGTGCGCGCGGACAGTCCCTTGACGCCGCGCGTCGTCTCGTAGAGCAGGAAGGCTTCGAGGATCGCATCGGGATGCCGCGCGAACACGTCGTCGTCGACGATCTCGAGCATGCCCTGCTTCTCGGCGAAGCGGTCCGGCGACAGCACGCGCGTGACGCCGCTCGTCGCGGGGAAGAGCTGCGCCTCGATGTTCTGGATCAGGATCGTCGCAAGCTGCGTGACGGCCTTCGCCGCCCAGTAGTAGCGGCGCATCAGCTGCTCGCTCGCGCGCTTGGTCGGTGTCGGCTGGTAGCCGAAGCTCTCGGCGACCTGCGTTTGCAGGTCGAACACGAGCATGTCCTGACGGCGTCCGGCGATCACGTGCAGCCGCGCGCGCAGCATTTTCAGGAAATTCTCGTTGCGGCGCAGTTCGCGCGCCTCGCGGTCGGTGATGAGGCCGCGTGTGTCGAGTTCGCGCCAGCTGCTGCCGAAGCCCGCCGCGCGGGCGATCCAGAGGATCGTCTGCAGGTCGCGCAGGCCGCCCGGGCTTTCCTTCACGTTCGGCTCGAGGCTGTACGGCGTGTCGTGGAATTTCGCGTGGCGCTGGCGCATCTCGAGCACCTTCGCGGTGAAGAACGCGCGGGCGTCGAGCGCCTCGTGATAGCGCACGGTGAAGCGCTCGAACAGCGCGGTGCTGCCGACGATGCGGCGGGCCTCGAGCAGCGACGTCTGCACCGTCACGTCATGCGACGCTTCCTCGATGCACTGCGCGACCGTGCGCACGCTGCTGCCGATCTCGAGGCCGAGATCCCACGCCATGCCGATGAAGCGCTCGATGCATGCGTCCAGCCCGGCATCGTAGTCGTCGGGGAGCAGCACCAGAATGTCGACGTCGGAATAGGGCGCGAGCTCGCCGCGCCCATAGCCGCCGACCGCGACGAGCGCGGCGGTCGACGGCAAGCCGCATTCGTCCCAGAGGCATTTCAGCGCATCGTCGGTGGCCTTCGACAGCGCGTGCATCAGCGCCGCGACATGCGGTGCGTCGCGAAAGCGCGCAAGCAGCTCGGCCTTGGCGGCCTTGAATTCGGCGCGCCGCGAGCGCGCTTCGGTCGGCGTGGCGGCGGGAGCGCTCATCGGCGGACGATCCGGTGCGGGCGGGGCAGGCTGGCGCGGCGCGCTCAGACTGCCGCGGCCGGGTTGGCGAAGACGGGCCGGGCCGGCGAGCCGGCGGACACGGTCAGCACGTCGTAGCCGGTGTCGGTGACGAGCACGGTTTGCTCCCATTGCGCGGACAGGCTGCGGTCGCGCGTCTTGACCGTCCACTGGTCGGGCATCGTGCGGATGTCGCGCCGGCCGGCGTTGATCATCGGCTCGATCGTGAAGATCATGCCCGGTTTCAGTTCGATGCCCGTGCCCGGACGCCCGTAGTGGACGACCTGCGGATCTTCGTGGAACACCGTGCCGATGCCGTGGCCGCAATACTCGCGCACGACGCTGTAGCCTTGCGCTTCCGCGTGCTTCTGGATGGCGTGGCCGATGTCGCCGAGGCGCGCGCCCGGCTTGACCTGGTCGATGCCGAGCCACATGCACTCGTAGGTGGTCTGCACGAGGCGCTTCGCGAGGATCGAGCCTTCGCCGACGATGAACATCCGGCTGGTATCGCCGAAATAGCCGTCCTTGATGACGGTGACGTCGATGTTGAGCGCGTCGCCGTTCTTGACGACCTTGCTGTCGCTCGGGATGCCGTGGCAGATCACGTCGTTGACCGAGATGCAGGTCGCCTTCGGGTACGGCGGGTAGCCGGGCGGCTGGTAGTTCAGCGGCGCGGGAACCGTGCCCTGCACGTTGAGCATGTATTCGTGGCAGAGGCGGTCGAGTTCGGCCGTCGTGACGCCGGCGACGACGTGCGGCGTGATGTAGTCGAGCACTTCGCTGGCGAGGCGGCAAGCGACGCGCATCTGCGCGATGTCGTGTTCGTTTTTGAGCGTAATAGCCATCGATGTGTGCCTGGAAAGCGGTGAATTGACGGATTATCGCACCTTATGCCGGGCATCGCAGCGCTTTGTCCGGGCGTGTCTGCGGGTTTTTGCGGATTGTCGCGGGCGTGGCCGGCCTGTCTGCCGGAGTGGTTGGCGACTTGAGAGTCGGTGAATGAACGTGCTATACTCTTTGGCTAAGTCGACACTCAAATGCCTTGCGCGCCCCTGGTCGGGGCGGTCGTCAGCGGCGTTTGCGGTGAAGGCTTGCGGCACGGGCATTTGCGCGTGCCGAATCGCAAGCCGGCGCAACCAGGGTGCCGGCCGCGCGGAACGAACAAGCGTTTCGTTTGGCGCGGCGGTACGGCGGCCGGCTTAAGACCTAACCCTCGTGGAGAATTCAAATGGCAGTTACGATGCGCCAAATGCTGGAAGCAGGTGTCCACTTCGGTCACCAGACCCGCTTCTGGAATCCGAAGATGGCACCGTTCATTTTCGGTCACCGCAACAAGATTCACATCATCAACCTCGAAAAGACGCTGCCGATGTTCAACGACGCACAGAAGTACGTGCGTCAGCTGGCAGCGAACCGCGGCACGATCCTGTTCGTCGGCACGAAGCGCCAGTCGCGCGACACGATCGCTCAGGAAGCGCAGCGCGCAGGCATGCCGTACGTCAACGCACGCTGGCTCGGCGGCATGATGACCAACTTCAAGACGCTGAAGGTGTCGATCAAGCGCCTGAAGGACATGGAAGCGGCGGTCGAGGCGGGTGAGCTCGAGAAGATGAGCAAGAAGGAAGCGCTGCTGTTCGAGCGTGAAATCGCCAAGCTGCAGAAGTCGATCGGCGGCGTGAAGGACATGGGCGGCATTCCGGACGCAATCTTCGTTGTCGACGTCGGCTACCACAAGATTGCCGTCACCGAAGCGAACAAGCTGGGTGTGCCGGTCATCGCCGTGGTCGACACGAACCACTCGCCGGAAGGTGTGGATTACGTGATCCCGGGTAACGACGATTCGAGCAAGGCCGTTGCGCTGTACGCGCAAGGCGTCGCCGACGCGATCCTCGAAGGCCGTGCGAACGCGGTCAACGAAGTGGTCCAGGCGGTGCGCGGCGACGACGAATACGTCGAGGAAAACGCGTAACCGGATCCGAGCCGGCGCAAAAAGGGGGCTCTCAACAGGCCCCCTTTTTTTAAGCGTATCCGCCGGACCCTTGTTGCGCCGCATTGGCGCGGGTCCGGAAACGAATCCCGGCTGTTCGCGTCGAAGCGGACGGCGTTGTGAATACAGACTCAAGGAGCGAATGATGGCGGCAATTACCGCAAGCATGGTGGCAGAACTGCGCGCAAAGACCGACGCACCGATGATGGAGTGCAAGAAGGCGCTGACGGAAGCCGACGGCGACATGGGCAAGGCTGAAGAGCTGCTGCGCGTCAAGCTCGGCAACAAGGCGAGCAAGGCGGCATCGCGCGTGACGGCCGAAGGCGTCGTCGCATCGTTTGTCGGCGCAAACGCCGGCGCGCTCGTCGAACTGAACTGCGAAACCGACTTCGTCGCGAAGAACGACGACTTCCTCGCGTTCGCGAAGACGGTCGCGGAACTCGTCGCGACGCAGAACCCGGCCGACGTGGCTGCGCTGTCGGCGCTGCCGCTCGACGGCAAGACGGTCGACGAAGTGCGTCTGGCGCTCGTCGGCAAGATCGGCGAGAACATCTCGATCCGCCGCTTCGTCCGTTTCGAAACGGCGAACAAGCTGGCCACGTACCTGCACGGCAGCCGCATCGGCGTGATCGTCGAGTACACCGGCGCGGAAGAGCAGGTCGGCAAGGACGTCGCGATGCACATCGCGGCAATGAAGCCGGTCTCGCTGTCGTCGGACGACGTGCCGGCCGAGCTGATCGAAAAGGAACGCCGCGTTGCCGAGCAGAAGGCAGCGGAATCGGGCAAGCCGGCCGAGATCGTCGCGAAGATGGTCGACGGCAGCGTCCAGAAGTTCCTGAAGGAAGTGTCGCTGCTGAACCAGCCGTTCGTGAAGAACGACAAGCAGACGATCGAGCAGATGCTCAAGGCAGCGAATGCGGCGGTGCAGAAATTCGCGCTGTTCGTCGTCGGCGAAGGCATCGAGAAGCGTCAGGACGACTTCGCCGCCGAAGTGGCCGCGCAAGTCGCAGCAGCAAAGCAGCAGTAAGCAGTCAGGCAGCATCCGCGGCGGGCGTCCGTCCCGCCGCGGCCGGCGGCGGCGCCGGCCGGCCGGTCTTTCCGGCCCGGCTGGCGCCGCTTGCCCGAATCAGTATTTCGCCCCTACAGTTCGTGGTTGTCATCCTCTCGTCGCTCGGAAGCCCCTATGTCCAATGCCTATAAACGCGTCCTCCTCAAACTCTCCGGCGAAGCGCTGATGGGCGACGATGCCTTCGGCATCAATCGCGCTACGATCGAACGGATGGTGGCCGATATCGCCGAAGTCGTGCGTCTTGGCACGCAACTCGCGGTGGTGATCGGCGGCGGCAATATTTTCCGCGGCGTCGCGGGCGGCGCGGCCGGCATGGACCGCGCGACCGCCGACTACATGGGGATGCTGGCGACGATGATGAACGCGCTGGCGCTGCAGGACGCGATGCGTCACGCCGGTATCGAGGCGCGTGTGCAATCCGCGCTGCGCATGGACCAGGTCGTCGAGCCGTACATCCGTCCGCGCGCGATCCGTCAGCTCGAGGAAGGCCGGGTCGTGATCTTCGCGGCCGGCACCGGCAACCCGTTCTTCACGACCGACACGGCCGCCGCGCTGCGCGGCTCGGAAGTGGGCGCCGAGGTGGTGCTGAAGGCGACGAAGGTCGACGGCGTGTACTCGGCCGATCCCAAGAAGGATCCGTCCGCCACGCGCTACACGACGATCACCTTCGACGAGGCGATCAGCCGCAACCTGCAGGTGATGGACGCGACGGCGTTCGCGCTGTGCCGCGACCAGAAGCTGCCGATTCGCGTGTTTTCGATCAACAAGCCGGGCGCGCTCAAGCGCATCGTGCTGGGCGAGGACGAAGGTACGCTCGTCCACGTGTAAACTCCCGCGGATGCGGGCGGCGGCGCAGCGCATCGCGTGTGCCGCGCCCGCGTTCTTTGAAGGTTTGAAGGTTCGGAGGTTGAAATGAGTGTCGCTGATATCAAGAAGGGCGTCGAGCAGAAGATGCAGCGCTCGATCGAAGCGTTCAAGAACGATCTGGCGAAGATCCGCACGGGCCGTGCACACACCGGTCTGCTCGATCACGTGCAGGTCGACTACTACGGCTCGATGGTGCCGATTTCGCAGGTGGCCAACCTGACGCTCGTGGATGCGCGCACGATCGGCGTGCAGCCGTGGGAAAAGAACATGGTCGCGAAGGTCGAGAAGGCGATCCGCGAAGCCGACCTGGGCCTGAACCCGGCAACGACGGGCGACCTGATCCGCGTGCCGATGCCGGCGCTGACGGAAGAGCGCCGCCGCGAGCTGACGAAGGTCGTCAAGAGCGAAGGCGAAACGGCCAAGGTCGCGATCCGCAACCTGCGCCGCGACGCGAACGAAGCGCTCAAGAAGCTGGTGAAGGACAAGGAAATCTCGGAAGACGACGAGCGCCGTGCGGGCGACCTCGTGCAGAAGCTGACCGACCAGCACGTCGCCGAAATCGACAAGCTCGTGCAGAGCAAGGAAGCCGAGATCATGACGGTCTGACGACCGTCCTCGCGCGCCGCCTTCTTCCCGCATTACTGTCTCAACGGCCATGACCTATACCAGCTCTACTGTTCGCGTGCCTGACATCGGCGCCGTGCCGCGTCATATCGCGATCATCATGGACGGCAACGGCCGTTGGGCGACCGAGCGCCGCTTGCCGCGCGTGGCCGGCCATACCCGTGGCGTCGATGCGGTGCGGGCGGTGGTCGAAGGCTGCGCGCGCGCCGGCGTCGAATATCTGACGCTGTTCGCGTTCAGCTCGGAGAACTGGCGGCGGCCGAACGAGGAAGTGTCGTTCCTGATGCGCCTCTTCATCACCGCGCTCGAGCGGGAAATCGGCAAGCTGCATGCGAACGGGATTCGCCTGCGTGTCGTCGGCGATCTCGACCGCTTCGAGCCGCGCATCCAGGCGCTGATCCGTCGCGCCGAAACCAAGACGGCGCGCAATACGCGCCTGACGCTCACCATTGCCGCGAACTACGGCGGCCGGTGGGACATCCTGCAGGCGACCAGAAAGCTCGTCGAGCAGGCCGCGCGCGAAGGGCGCGAGGTGGAGGTCAGCGAAGCGACCTTCGCGCCGCATCTCGCGATGGCCTATGCGCCGGAGCCCGATCTCTTCATCCGCACGGGCGGCGAGCAGCGCATCAGCAACTTCCTGCTGTGGCAGCTTGCCTACACCGAGTTTTATTTCACCGACAAATTCTGGCCGGACTTCGACCGCGCGGCGCTCGCCGACGCGCTGGCATCGTACACCGACCGCGAGCGCCGTTTCGGACGTACCAGCGCGCAGCTCGAGCCGCAATCGCAGAGCGCCGACACCCTTTCATGCTGAAGACCCGTGTGATCACGGCGATCGCGTTGCTGGCGGTGCTGCTGCCGGTGACGCTGTTCGCGCCGCTGAGCGCGTTCGGCGTGCTGATCGCCGTCGTGCTTGTGTTCGCCGCCTGGGAATGGGCGCGTCTCCTGAAGCTCGCAGGCGCAGGCCCGGTCGTCTATGCCGGCCTCGCGGCGGCAGTCCTGCTGGCGACGACGAGGCTCGGCATCGGCGAATCGTCGTCCCGCCCGCTTTTCGCGGCAGCCGGCGTGTTCTGGCTGCTGGCCGGCCCGTTCGCATTGCGCCGGAAGCCCGCGCTCGCCGAGGGCGCATGGCGGCCCTTCCTGCTGGCGGCGGGTCTCGTGATCTTCGCTGCGTGCTGGCATGCGCTGGTCGCCGCGCGCGCGCAGGGCGTGCCGTTCGTGCTGTCGCTGCTGCTCGTCGTCTGGCTCGCCGATATCGGCGCATACTTTGCCGGCAAGGCGTTCGGGAAGCGTAAACTGGCGGTGTCGATCAGCCCGGGCAAGACCTGGGAAGGCGCGGCCGGCGGCTGGCTGGCCGTGATGATCGTCGCCGGCGTCGCCATTGCGGCTCATCTGTCCGAGCCGACCCTTTTTTCAGCCTTCGCCGCGCGGTACGGCGTGCCGGGGGCATGGGCTGCGCTGACGTTGCTCGTCGCGTTCAGTGTGATCGGCGACCTGTTCGAGTCGCTGTTGAAACGGCAGGCCGGCGTCAAGGATTCGAGCGGATTGCTGCCGGGTCACGGCGGGGTGCTCGACCGTGTCGACGCGTTGTTGCCCGTGCTGCCGCTCGCGATGCTGTTGCTCGGTTAAAAACTAGACCTTCTGCTATGCAAAAACGCCTGACATTGCTCGGTTCCACGGGCTCGATCGGAGACAGCACGCTCGACGTGGTGGCCCGTCATCCGGACCGCTTTTCTGTGTACGCGCTGACTGCGCATCGCAACGGCGACAAGCTGGTCGCCCAATGCCTGCAATTCGCCCCGGAAGTCGCGGTGGTCGGCGACGCGCAGACGGCTGCGCACGTCGAGGCGCAGTTGCGCGCGGCCGGCAGCAAGACGCAGGTCGCCTACGGCCCGCAGGCGCTCGTCGACGTATCGAAGAGCGACGGGTGCGATACCGTGGTCGCGGCGATCGTCGGCGCGGCCGGTCTGGCGCCGAGCCTCGCGGCCGCACGCGCCGGCAAGCGGATCCTGCTCGCGAACAAGGAATCGCTGGTGATGTCGGGCGCGATCTTCATGGACGCGGTGCGCGATCACGGCGCGACGCTCCTGCCGGTCGACAGCGAGCACAACGCGATCTTCCAGTGCATGCCGCGCGACGCGGCCGAGCACGGCGGCATCGCCAAGATCATCCTGACCGCATCGGGCGGCCCGTTCCGCACGCGCGAGCCGTCGACGCTCGTCGACGTGACGCCGGAGGACGCCTGCAAGCATCCGAACTGGGTGATGGGCCGCAAGATCTCGGTCGATTCCGCGACGATGATGAACAAGGGCCTCGAGGTGATCGAGGCGCACTGGATCTTCGGCCTGCCGGGCGACCGGATCGACGTGCTGATCCATCCGCAGAGCGTGATCCACTCGCTCGTGTCGTACCGCGACGGCTCGGTGCTCGCGCAGCTCGGCAATCCCGACATGCGCACGCCGATCGCGCACGCGCTTGCGTTCCCGGAGCGCGTCGAAGCGGGTGTCGAGCAGCTCGACCTCGCGCAGATCGCGCAGCTCAGCTTCGAGAAGCCCGACTACGCGCGCTTCCCGTGCCTCGCGCTCGCGCTCAAGGCGCTGGCCGAGGGCGGTATCGCGAGTGCCGCATTGAACGCGGCGAACGAGGTTGCGGTCGAAGCGTTTCTCGAGCGCCGGATCGGCTTCATGGCGATCGCGGCGACGGTCGACGCCGTGCTCGGCGCTCTGCCGAACCGCGCGCCT